>CAZCEN010000499.1:0-1500 GCA_964497205.1 uncultured Sporomusaceae bacterium | reverse complement strand
ACAAACGCCGTAGTCATCATGAAAAAAATGACTAGCAGCATCATTACGTCGACCATCGGCGTCATATCCACATGTACCCCGATTTGGTGTCTCCTTGTTTTACCGGCCACTGCAAATTCCCCCTTTAGTAAGCAATGCCGTAAACTCTTTCACTCTGGTCTCCAACATACACAACCGTCGTGCTGACCAGTTGCGGTAATGGTTGTGGCAGATAATGCAAAAAATTGTGACAAACAAGCCGGCAGCGGTGTTATATAGAGCTTCAGAAATGCCCTCAGCCAACAATTGCGGGTTACCCGCCCCACTGAGCGCGGCAACGTGGAAGGTCTTAATCATCCCTAAAACCGTACCTAATAAACCCAGCAGCGGAGCAATGGTAGCAATTGTCGCCAATATATATAAATATTTCTCTAACCGTAAACTCTCTTTATCTAAAACTACTTCAGCGGCGGCACCCATTTCACCAACTGCGCCTGTAGAACATTCTTGCATAACCGTCCACAGCCTTGCCAGCGGTCCGTCGCTATCACCAAAAGGCCGGATATCGCCGGCAGCAACTGTTTGGCTCAGCCCCGACATATATTTGGCGTCTTCCTGCTCTACCGAACGGTAAAACCACCAGCGCTGAATTACAATTGTCATTGCCAGCAGCGAACAAGCAATAATGATACAAAATACAACCCCGCCCTTTGCCACAACCTCATACATTCCAACCATCTCCCTCAGGCTTTGCTACTAAAAATTCTCAATAATGAACAACTCTGTTTCCGGCAACTCCCTTGCAGCATGTAAATCAATATCCGATCTTACTGTCAGCCTAAGCTTCTGAGCACCTTTAACCCACTGCACTGTTGTTTGCTGGTTATTATTAAAATAAAAAAACCTTTCGGGGTTGGCCAGCCGCGCCCGGGTTAACCCCTGGAGAACGTCAGCCAAACACGCATCGCCTTCCACTATCAGCTTCAAATCTGGCGACTGCAGCTTTCCAAAATGCGACTCAACCAGCAACGCCATTTTTACCGCCAGCTCCAACCCCAGGCATTGTTCGCCATGATGTGCCCGCGCCTGCTTGTAAAACTGTTCGCGGCGTGTTTGATATTCACGCGGCGGTAAATAGGGAGTCATCGGTGAAAAGACGATATCTGGTTCAAAGTACGGCTTTATATCCAACACCAACGTACCATCCACCGCATCCAACCCCCGCACATACAGCCGGTCTTCCCCGACCTTGTCCAGCTTGACCAAGGTCAGAGCAATAGGATTAGGCCGCGCGGCACTCCTTATTCCAAACACCCCGCGTTCCGGCAACCCCGGATTAACCTTGGACGGCACAACCCGCAGCACCGACCTGTCGGCTTGTCCAAACCAGCTCAACACCCACAGATGGCTATGCTCGTCAATGCGATACAAGCCAGGCTGATACTCTGGCTTAATATGAATAACTGCCGGTACCCCGCCAAGCGGAACCGCCATGGTACTTTGCCAGGGACTTTCAACATA
>CAZCEN010000498.1:0-1501 GCA_964497205.1 uncultured Sporomusaceae bacterium | reverse complement strand
CGCCACCAGGTTGCCGCTTTTACGGGCGATGCTTTTACCGGCAGGAAATCTGTTCCCGGCAGACGCCGGAATTGCTGCCGGTCGGCCAAAGCCGCTATGCAGCCTGCCACTTTAGTAATAATTTAGTAAGACGCAGCGAATGATGAGCGTCCACGTACCGCATAGTTTAGTAAAAAAGGAGGATGTTTATGATTGCATTAATTGGGGCAAAAGTTTTTACCATGAATGGCGAACCTATGGAAAATGCCACTATACTGATCAAGGAAGATAAAGTTTTGGCAGTAGGCTGCCATATTGGCGTGCCTGACGGTTTTCGGTGTATTGACGTGGCAGATAAAATCATAACACCAGGTATAATCGACGCCCACACCCATTTGGGTGTGTACGGGGAAGGCATGGCGTGGGCGGGCGAAGATGTAAATGAAATAAGTGATCCGGTTACTCCGGGTATGCAGACGCTGGACGCCATTAATCCTGCAGATATAGGTATCAGTGAAGCCTACAGAGGCGGGATCACTACCGTTATGATTGCTCCTGGCAGCGCCAATCCTGTTGGCGGTCAATGTGTCATCGCCAAAACCAAACCGAAGCCTACGGCCGATGAGATGGTTATCTGTAAGCAGGCCGGTCTTAAAATCGCTTTCGGCGAAAATCCGCGGCGTTGTCACGGTATTGAGCAGAAGCGGGCTCCTGTTACCCGGATGGCAACAGCTAATCTGATTCGGGAGACTTTTTATAAGGCTAAGCAGTATAGCAAAAAGCAGGGCAAGGAAGAGTGGCAGTTCGATTTAGGGATGGAAGCGGTTGCCCGTGTCCTGCGCCGGGAAATGCCACTCCGGGCTCATGCCCACCGGGCAGACGATATTATTACGGCTATTCGGATTGCCAAAGAGTTTGATCTGGACATTATTATCGAACATGCTACCGAAAGTTATCTGGTTGCCGAAGTACTTGCCAAAGAAAATGTTCCTGTCATACTTGGGCCTACTTTGACAACGCGGGCTAAATTAGAATTAAAGGACAAAAGCATGGCGGCGCCGGCTGCTCTCTACCAAAATGGCGTCAGCTTTGCCATGATGAGCGATCATCCGGTTATACCCAGCTGCTTCCTGCCTGTTTACGCAGGGTTAGCTACTCGCTTTGGTTTGCCGGAAGAGATAGGCTTACAAATGATTACATCTGAGGCGGCCAAGATATTAGGTTACGGGGATTGTCTTGGCCGTATTGCGCCAGGCTATGACGCCGACCTTGTCGTGTGGAGTGGCCATCCTTTCCATCTGGCCAGTCGTCCCGAGTTGGTAATGGTCGATGGAGCTCTGGAGAGTGTGACAACAGAAGCATAGGAGCGTAGTTGCCACTATAGAGTTATCGCAAAAAAGCAGTCCGTACCTATTCGGGTACGGACTACTTTTTTGTAAGATAAGTACGAGACTCCAGACTGTCAGGCGAAGCAAGGCAAGGAGAAAGTTATGCCCGTAGTGTACTTTTGTCTTGACACAAA
>CAZCEN010000497.1:0-1518 GCA_964497205.1 uncultured Sporomusaceae bacterium | reverse complement strand
AAATGTTTGCCAAGTTAGGTGGTGACCTTGTTGGCATGACCAATGTTCCGGAAGTCATTTTAGCCCGAGAAGCCGAAATGTGTTATGCTACAATTTCCATGGTTACGAATTTTGCAGCAGGCATCTCCCCGCAGCCGTTAACTCATCATGAAGTCCTCGAAACAATGCAAGCCAATACCGAAAATATAAAAAAACTTATACTAACTGCCATTGAGCGCCTTCAGCCAGATAAAGATTGTGCCTGCAAACATGCATTGTCCGAATATGGCGGGTTTAAATTGTAAAAGCAAATTCAAATTGCAGAAAAATTAAGTAAGATAAAGGTGGTATTATTTATGGAATCTATTATTCGTGATATTAATCTGGCTCCTCAAGGTATGGATAAGATTAACTGGGTTAAAGAGTTCATGCCGGTACTTAATGTATTAAATGACGAACTATCCCAAACTAAACCTTTAACCGGAAAAAATTTAGTTATTACCATGCATCTCGAAGCAAAAACTGCCTATTTGGCACTTGTGCTTAAAAACGCCGGTGCCAATGTGGCCGTAACTGGCAGCAATCCGTTGTCTACGCAAGACGACGTGGCTGCAGCATTGGCTTCACAAGGCGTTAAAGTATTTGCCTGGTACAATTGTACTGCTGAAGAATATGATGAATTTTTACATAAAGCACTAGATACCAAGCCGGATATCATCGTCGATGACGGTGGTGATCTAGTTTCTTTATTACACGGTGAACGCAGTGAACTGGCGGGAAGAATTCTAGGCGGTTCTGAAGAAACAACAACAGGTGTATTGCGCCTAAGAGCTTTAGCCGACTCCGGACGTTTAAAATTCCCGATGATTGCAGCAAATGATGCTTACTGTAAATATTTATTTGATAACCGTTATGGTACTGGACAATCAACCTGGGATGGCATAATGAGAACCACTAACCTTACTGTAACAGGCAAAACAGTAGTAGTTGCCGGATATGGTTGGTGCGGCAAAGGTGTTGCCATGCGAGCTAAGGGATTAGGTGCTAACGTAATTATCACTGAAATAGACCCTATTAAAGCAATAGAAGCAGTATTTGACGGATTTTCCGTACTGCCAATGCAGGAAGCTGCAGCTCGCGGTGATATTTTTGTTACATTGACAGGCTGCAAGGACGTTATTCGCGGTGAACATATGGAAGTAATGAAACCGGGCGCAATCATGGCGAATGCAGGTCATTTTGACGTAGAAATTAATAAAGTAGAGCTAGCTGCGCTTGCGAAAAGCCGCCGCGTAGTACGTAAAAATATTGAAGAGTTCGTTATGGCTGATGGACGTAAACTTTATCTGTTAGCGGAAGGCCGTTTAGTTAATCTGGCTGCAGGCGACGGGCATCCGACTGAAATCATGGATTTATCCTTTGCGACACAAACACTAGCCGTTCTCCATATTGTAGGTCACCATGCGGAGCTTGAAAATAAGGTATATACTGTTACTTCCGAAATGGATAACCGTATCGCCTCATTAAAACTGAAAGCTA
>CAZCEN010000496.1:0-1525 GCA_964497205.1 uncultured Sporomusaceae bacterium | reverse complement strand
ACAACTCGGCATCCCGGCAGTAACCGGCATGTACATTGAAAACCCTGGCGTTGATATGTACAAAAAGTCGATATACATTGTTAGTACTCCCAATTCGGCAGCCGGTATGAGAGACGCCGTTCCCAAGATGGCGGCCCTGGCTCTGAAGTTATTTAATAAACAGCCGGTAAGCCCGGATAAGGATCATTATATTCCCCGCGGTGCCCGTAACAACTTCTTCGCCGAAAAAACCGGAGCGGAGCGGGCTGTGGATATGCTGGTCGCCAAACTGCACAACCAGCCGTTCACTACGGAATTGCCAATGCCGACATTTGATCGTGTTCCGCCCAACCTCGCGGTCAAGGACATTACCATGGCAACCATCGCGCTGGTTACCTCCGGCGGGATTGTTCCCAAGGGCAATCCGGACCATATCGAATCCTCCTCTGCTTCCAAATACGGTAAATATTCACTGGCAGGCGTCAACGACCTGACTGCTGAAACGCACGCCACCGCTCACGGTGGTTATGATCCCGTATCCGCCAACGAAGATCCCGATCGCGTTCTGCCAGTGGATGTACTGCGCGACCTTGCAGCAGAAAACAAGATCGGCAAGCTGCATGAATACTGGTATGCAACCGTCGGCAACGGTACCGCGGTCGCCAGCGCAGCCAACTATGGCCGGAGCATCGCCGGCGAGCTTAAGGAGGCAGGAGTTCAGGCCGTCATCCTGACATCGACCTGAGGGACCTGCACTCGCTGCGGTGCAGCGATGGTTAAGGAAATCGAACGAGCCGGCCTGCCGGTGGTTCATATGTGCACTATCGTGCCTATCAGTAAAACAGTCGGCGCAAACCGGATTGTACCGACTGTGGCTATTCCCCATCCGTTGGGCAATCCCACGGTTTCCCGCGAGGAAGAAAAAGCGTTGCGCCGCGAACTGGTGGAACGGGCACTAAAAGCACTTACCACTGAAGTTAACGGGCAAACCGTGTTTGAGCAATAGCCGGGTAACTCGTAACTAAGGGGGAATGGTGCCGTGCGCCCTTCCCCTTTACACTAAATTGCGGAGGTTCGTTACTATGCCTGTAATCAAAGGAGTGGCCTATTCACTGGTCCATGCCCCGAATATTCTGTACCACAATGGTAGCACTCAGGTAACCGAAAAACGCAAAAACCCCGGCTCAGAATATTTGCTTAAGCTGAAAAAGCAGTTGCGCCCCTATGACGCCGCCGTGACGTATGCACCGAATCAAGCCTACATCGGCAACATTGCGCTTGACGAATTACGAAATATTCCGCGCCCGTGGTATAAAAAGCCGCTTGAACAGGCCTGCCGTACCGGAAAATACGGCGAAATATTACCGGAAGACGAATTTTACGGCCTGATGAAAATCGTCGATTCCTTTGAGCTTGTTATCCTGGAAGCAAACTTTGCCAAAGAAGTAAAAGCCAAACTGGCCCATCACCCACTGCTCGCTGACTCCCATCTTGCCCGGATCGGCGAAGGGAAAGATATAGCAGAAATAAACAAATTAATTGACCA
>CAZCEN010000495.1:0-1531 GCA_964497205.1 uncultured Sporomusaceae bacterium | reverse complement strand
GGGGGGTATTAGGATGAAAACCGGCAGTAGGAAAGGTGGTTCAGCCGGGAAAAGTATGGGAATGATGGTATTGTTTCTTGTTACCGGAGCAGTTGTTGGTGGTATTCTAGGTGAAATTGCCGCCAGCTCCAGCTTGCTTTCAGGAGTTGCTCCGTATTTAATTAAGCCGTTTCCTGTGTTTGATGTACCACCGGTTTCCATAAATTTATACGTAATCAAGTTGGTAATTGGGTTTGCACTATATCCTAACTTGATGAGCGTGGTAGGGATTATTGCGGCAATACTGCTTTTTCGACGTTTTTAGGAGGAGTAAAGCATGGAATTTATTTTAGCATCATCATCACCCAGGCGTCAGCAATTGTTGTCACTGACTGGCTTAAGATTCAAAGTTATTGTTAGCCAGGTTGAAGAAGATAATGCTAAAGACATGCCACCTCAGGAATTGGCAATTGCGCATGCGCGTGAAAAAGCTTTTGACGTCAGTAAACATGTTTGTGGCGATGATATAATTATTGGTGCTGATACTATTGTAGTTTTGGATGGAAAGGTATTTGGCAAACCAACAGACAAAAATGATGCTGCCGAGATGTTAAGAGCGCTTGCCGGCAGAGAACATATTGTTATCTCAGGGGTCGCGGTGGTCAAAGGTCAGCAGTTTTTTACCGGATACAGTTCCACCCGCGTTAAGTTTAGGCAGTTATCACCAAAACAAATAAGAAACTATATTGCTACAGGTGAGCCTATGGATAAGGCAGGAGCTTATGCCATTCAGGGGCGGGGATCGCTGTTAGTAGAAAAAATTGATGGCTGCTATAACAATGTGGTTGGATTGCCGCTTGTTACACTGGCGGAATTGTTAAACATGGCTGGGGTAGAATTGCTATGAACAGGGACAGGCAGTTGATGATGAAAGAATTGCCTGAGACTGAGCGTCCCAGAGAAAAAATGCTGGAAAAAGGCGTAAAGTCTCTTAGTAATGCTGAATTATTGGCGATATTGCTTCGGACAGGAACAAAAAATTTACCGGTTAACCGGTTAGCGGAGCAACTACTAGCTAAATATGAATTAGCCGGACTTGGTAATATATCCCCGCAAGAGCTGAGTAAAACATCTGGGATTGGATTAGTCAAAGCCGTTACCGTACTAGCAGGCATTGAGCTGGGTTTTAGATTAAGTCGAAAAGAACCTGGGGAGCGTCCGGTAATTAAAAGTCCAAGCGATGCGGCTTGTCTAATGATGGCGGAACTAAGGTATCAAACAAAAGAACATTTTGTAGCGTTATTGCTAACTACTAAGAACCATGTTATTGCCCGGGCAATGGTTTCTGTCGGCAGCTTAAATGCTTCTATTGTCCATCCCCGGGAATTATTTCGTGAAGCTATACGCTACAGTGCAGCTGCTGTAATTTTAGTTCATAATCATCCGAGCGGTGATCCAACTCCCAGTCAAGAAGATATAAGTCTTACCAGGCAATTGGTAGAGGCAGGAAACTTACTTAACATTTCAGTACTTGATCATGTAATAATTGGCG
>CAZCEN010000494.1:0-1554 GCA_964497205.1 uncultured Sporomusaceae bacterium | reverse complement strand
AATATTCCTGACGGGGAAGTATATACGGCGCCGGTAAAAGATTCCGTCAATGGTTGTATCACTTATAACACGCCGTCCCTGCAAGGCGGGTTTACCTATGAACAGGTCCGCTTTGAGTTCGTCAATGGAAAAATCGTAAAAGCTACGGCCAATCAAACCGAAAAACTCAATAAAGTGTTGGATACCGACGAGGGCGCCCGCTATATTGGCGAATTTGCCCTGGGCGTCAATCCCTATATCACTACCCCTATGAAAGATACACTGTTTGATGAAAAGATACGGGGCAGTTTCCATTTCACCGCGGGAAATTGTTATCAGGACGCCTATAACGGCAACCGTTCCGCGATCCACTGGGATCTGATCTGTATCCAGACGCCGGAGTACGGCGGCGGTGAAATCTACTTTGACGACCGGCTTATCCGCAAAGACGGCCTGTTTGTCATCCCGGAGCTTGCCGGATTAAATCCGGAAAATCTGTTGTAAGGCTAACGTTGCCGTTAGTGGTGGGGAGCGTCAAAGGCTCAGGCCGCCGTTTCATAACGAGTTGTGCCTGAAAGCAGCGAAAGGAATGTTCATAAAATGAAAAGAGGAAAGTTAAGTATTGTACTGGCAGCCATGCTGGCGCTGGCGGTAGCCATGACCGGGTGCGGCGGCAGCCAAACTACCAAGACTGTGGAACAAAAAGGCGATTTGTCGAGCAAGCTTACCGAGGTTATTAAGGCGGAACAGCCGGAAAAAAATCCTGACCTGGCGAAAAGCCGCAAGGATACGTTAATTATCGGTGTAGATACGCCGGATGGGGTATTAAACCCCTTATATGCAGACTCTGATTATGATAACCAGATCAATACAACTATATTTGATTATCTTCTGGGCAAGGACCCACAGGGACAGCCGGTGCCTGGTGTGGCTGAAAAGTGGGAGATTTCCGCCGATGGGTTGGAATATACCTTTCATCTCCGCAAAAATGCTACCTTTCATGACGGGAGTCCGGTAACGGCGGAGGATGTTGCCTTCAGCTATTATATACTGTCTGACAGCAGTTATGACGGGCCTAATGATGTGTTTACTTATTTCATCAAGGGTTGTAAGGCCTATCACGACGGCACAGCCCCGACGATTGAAGGAATACAAATTATTGATCCGTATACCATTAAGTTTGTTTTGGAGAAACCGAATGCTTCTATTATTTACAGCTTCACGGAGTACTTTTCCCCCATTTTGCCTAAAGCCTATTATGGTAAGGACTACAAACAGGGGAATACCGAGGGGATAAAAAAATTGCACCGGGCGCCCATGGGCAGTGGGCCGTATAAGTTTGTTCAATATAAGGAAGGCATCGAAACGATTCTAACCGCGAATGAGAATTATTGGAAAGGCAAACCCAAAATAAAGAATGTTATTTACAAAGCTACGAATGAAAATACCAGAATTCAGATGCTGAGCAGCGGTGAAATTGATCTGGACGAGGTCACGGTAAATGCCAGAAATGTTGCGCAGTTAAAAGCGGCTGGTTTTCTTACTATTCAAATGCATCCGACCAATGGGTACGGC
>CAZCEN010000493.1:1261-1563 GCA_964497205.1 uncultured Sporomusaceae bacterium | reverse complement strand
TTCGTCTGTCAGCCTGATATAGCCGTACACCGTATCCGAAGCAGACATGGTGGGAGTTGGGGTTGCCTGATTGTTGTTGTAGGCATCCGCCTCGGCCTTGGTGAGAATAGTGATAAGCTGCGCCTGAACATATCCCGTCTGTCCGTTGTATTTAACTTTGAACCAATAATCCTCCGTCAGATATTGGGGAATTTCCAAAAGCTCCACCATGTAGCCATTCTCTAGTTTGCCGATCACCTTTTCCTTTGGCTTTTCCCTAAGATTCACACCGCCTTTGTTGATACGGCCAAGGTTGGAAGGGT
>CAZCEN010000493.1:0-1251 GCA_964497205.1 uncultured Sporomusaceae bacterium | reverse complement strand
CGGCGTAGGCTTTGTACCGGCAGGGACGGGCGTCATGCCCGCGGGCGTGGGGGTCGGCGTCATGCCGGCAGGCGTTGGCGTCGGTGTGCCGCCGATAATACCGACTCCCGGCTGTACCTTTCCATCCTGTATCCATTTGGCTTGATCTTCCGGTGTCATGGGAGCAAAGTAATCGCCGTGGATATAACCGATGTATGTCCTCGTCCCCTGGGTAGGGCCGTTGGTTTGAACTTTGTACCAGGTAATGCCGTCCTTGGAAACCGTATCCTGAATCAGCGACACCCAATCTTTGGGCAGTTTGAACCACCAGTCTGCAGAGGAGGATGCGGTTTTCCGCACCTTCACGTTGTCCGCATTCACCCGGCCATATACTTCATCCGCCGCCGATGCAGGCTGCGCAGGCCAGGATAATATACTTGCCACGCAAAAAAAAGCAAGCGCCAAGGCTACTGCGCGCTTAAGCTTTAGGGCGTTTTTGCCTGTGTGTTTCATTCTACCACCCCTCGGTTCAGGAATTCGCTAACGCTTTTCTAATAAAAAGGCATTCGCATCCTCTATATTTCCAATCACGCCCTCATTTTATTACAATTTTATTAAGATGTCAATGTCTCTTCTTCATCATCCGTCATATTTAATTCATGTTACGAAACTTCCGGGGCTTCGGTTGCTGTTGTTCCCTTGGGAACAAAGCCGGAAAACGCCGTTTCGCCGCCGCTTGTTACCTCTATATCACCACCGTGCTCCCTTAATGTTTGACGCACGATAAAAAGGCCCATGCCATGGCCTTCCGACTTGGTTGTAATGCCGGGCTGGAAAATGCGGTCGGTGTACTCAAGGAAGAAATGCGTCGGCTCAATTCGCTCATTTTGACCGAGGCAGATGCCCACGCAGTTCCGGCGGGCGGAGCGCTGGCGGTCGATAGGGAAGGCTTCAGCCGTTCCGTGACGGAAAAGGTGAAAAATCATCCGCTGATAAAAGTCATTCATGAAGAAGTCGAAAAAATACCGGTTACAGACGATGCTGTTGTTTTGATTGCCAGTGGACCGCTGACATCAGAACCACTGGCGGCAGATATTGCGGCCTTGACAGGCCAGGAGTATTTATATTTTTACGATGCCGCAGCGCCGATTGTCGTCCGGGAGTCAATTGATATGACAAAAGCCTATAAGGCTTCGCGTTATGGCAAGGGAGAAGCTGCCTATATCAATTGTCCGATGAGTAAGGATGAATATGAGCATTTTTGGCAGAAAC
>CAZCEN010000492.1:0-1567 GCA_964497205.1 uncultured Sporomusaceae bacterium | reverse complement strand
TTATCTGCCACGAGTGGCTGCGGCAACAAAGCCCTTTCCAACATTGATTTCAGGCAAGAGCAAACCGCTCCGGCGGCCTACAACAAAAACGGCACTGAACAACGCCCGCTTTTGATTGCCGTAGCCTCTGTAATTTCCCCCAAAGAAACCATTGGCTGCTATCGGACAATTGCCCAACACGTAGCCAAGGCAACCGGTCGCCCCACATTATTGGTACAACGGAAGACTTATGCCGAAGTTAATATGCTTATGGCTAACGGCGAAGTTGACATTGCCTTCATGTCAACCGGTGCCTATAGCTCTTATCGCGGCATGAACGAAATCGAACTCTTGGTCATGGCCGAACACCACGGCAATTCCCTATATACCGCCAACGTCATTGTCCATCGAGACAGCGGCATCGAATCCCTGGGTCAACTGAAAGGTAAGATTTTTGCTTTCACCGATCCGCTAAGTTTTTCCGGCCACATGGTCATCGAAGATTATCTGGGCAAACAGGGAGCCGTACCGGAAAAATACTTTAACCGCTATTTTTATACATATAATCATGACAAGTCTATCTGGGCCGTAGCCAACAAATTAGCCGATGCTGCCAGCATTGACAGCCAGATTTATGAATACGCCCGACTGCGTGATCCCAGTTTGGCAGACAAAGTCCGCATCATCGCCTCCATGGCATCTTCCCCTACCGGTCCGGTTGCTATTAACAAAGCGATACCGGTTGAACAGAAGGAAGCTTTGCGGCGCATCTTTCTGGAAATGTCCGAAAACCCGGAAACTGCCGAAGCTTTGCGAGAATTGATCATCGACCGCTTTGTTATGCCGCAGCCGGAGCTGTATGAGCCACTAAAAAAAATCTATGATCGGACGAGTGTCATATTATGAAATTATTGCAGCGCTTTCAAGAACTAAGTCTTTATTATAAGATCAATATCCTGATCATCGGCTTACTACTCCTTTCCAGCTGCATAATTGGCGCCATCATGCTAAAAAGCACCTCTCGCCTGTTAGACAGTCAGATGGAAAAACGCGGTACTGAAATCGCCAGCTATGTAGCTGCCCTTGGCAGCAACGATATACTGTTGGATGACCGTTTCTCCCTGTTTGACCTCATTAACAAAACCAAATCTAACAATGAAGATGTTCGTTATATCATTATCAGCGACTCCGCCGGACGTATTCTGGCTCATACCTTTCCCGGCCTGCTGCCGCAAGGTCTGCCGGAGGTATTGCTGCCACCGCAGTCCCTGCTGGATGAACCGGTTCCCGTCCATCCGCAACAGGTAAGTCAGAGTATCAGCAACTATCATGTAACGCACTTCAGCAGCAACGAAGGGCCAATCCGCGAAATTATGTATCCCATTGAAAGCGGCATCGGTTATGTTCGGATTGGCATGTCGGAAAAGACCACCCAGATGCTGCTTTCTCATAAACTCGATGAAATTATTTTAACTACACTGTTAATATGCTTTTTGGCAGCCAGCGGCGCGACCTATATGACCTCACGCATTATTCATCCGCTGCGCGCTTTGTCTACCGCCGCCCGGCAAATTCAAAAAGGCAACTA
>CAZCEN010000491.1:0-1573 GCA_964497205.1 uncultured Sporomusaceae bacterium | reverse complement strand
TAAGTTAAACTCAGATATCGTGTTTTTTCCGGGGTAGGTGGGATACTTACCCGTTTGCCCCGGATTTTAACCAACAAGCAAATAAGAAACATTGAACCGCAATGATATTTAAAAAGGAAAGCAGAATGAAAAAACTACTATTTATTGTTGTTGCAGCAGTACATATGTTGAGTGGGTGTTCCAATGAAGAAACAGTATCTGTTTCTCCAGACAATACCCCTGTGGCGTTGTCTGTTTCTTCGGCCTCTTTCCCCACTGTAATGACCAAAGCTGCTGTTCCTCTAACCAGTGGCAGTATCGGTGTTTTTCTTGGCACTGCCAATGGATATACAGCGATTAACAACGTGCAGTACACTTACTCTGCCGGTGCATGGACTAAAACTTCCGGTGGCGATATTTATCTGGGAAGCAAAGCTGCCAGCGTGTGTGCCTATTACCCTTACAGCGCTTCTGTAACCAACTCTTCTTCCGTGTCACTTCAGTCACAGTATTATACAACTGCTGCCGATTTTTGTTATGCCCCCTACATAACTAATCTGGTAAATTCCGCACCAAGTGCTGCTTTCAATATGGTTCATGCCTATTCACGCATCACCTTTACCATTACCCATGATGCCACATATACAGGAACTTGTAATATTACCGGCATTTCACTAACCAATACCGGCTTAAAGACAGTGACCACTCTTAATCTAACAAACGGAACTTATGCCACAGGAACCACAGGTTCTGTGAGCTTTAATCCTTCAATTACATCAATAGCTTCCGGTGCCAATACCACTGCCGGTGTATTACTGGTTCCGGTTACGGGGCTTACCGGTAATATTGATTTGGTATTTACTGTAGACGGACTGAGTTTCAGCACATCTTTACCGGTTAGCACTGCCGCACTTGCTACTCTTTCCGCTGGAGTTAATTACCAAATATCTGTTACTATAAAGTACACCTCACTAACAATCAATAGTGTAAGCACAACCGACTGGAATACACAAACAGCCATATCGGGAGGTGAGATTAAATAAAACACGGACAGACAAATAAAATACAGCTTATGAAAAAGATATTCATATTTTCCTTCTTCGCCCTTTTGCTGGTTAGTTGCGGCAATCAGGAAAATGCGGAAACCGATAGCTCCTTCTCGCCATTGGCAGTCAGCTCAGTTTCAATGAGCGCTCCGCTTACCAGAGCCACCACAGCGGTAAGCAGTGGCAGTCTCGGGGTGTATTGCCTGGCATTAAACGGCTATACCGCCCAGAATAATGTTCAGTACACCTGTACCTCGGGTACATGGAATATGGTATCTTCCAATATCATATTGCATACTGCCGTGGCTACTTTGCATGCCTGCTATCCTTATGATGCAAGCTATACCAGCCCTTCGGCCATACCGCTTACCTCGCAACTGTATACCTCGGCAAAAGATTTTTGTTATTCTTCTGCCGTAACCGCCTCCGTCTCTTCTCCGGCGGCCTCTTTCACCGGCATGAGCCGAGCTTATGCACGGGTTACCTTTAACATCACCCATAGTGCCACTTATCCCGGCAACTGTAACATTACCGGCCTCAGTATAGCC
>CAZCEN010000490.1:0-1578 GCA_964497205.1 uncultured Sporomusaceae bacterium | reverse complement strand
CCATAGTGGTTGGATGTCGGGAAGCCTTGATAGTGAAGCCTGCCTGCACCACCTGTAGTTATAATAACTGTTTTAGCTCTGGCAATTAAGTATTCTTCTGTTTCCAGGTTATATAGTACAGCACCGGCGGCTTTGCCGTTCTTATCCAGTAAGATTTCAACCGCAGGCGAGAATTCCGCTACTTCAATACCGCGGTTGACCACCTCGTCCCTAAGCACCCGCATAATTTCCGCGCCGGTATAGTCGGCAGCAGCATGCATTCTTTTTCTTGATGTTCCGCCCCCATGGGTAGTAACCATTGTTCCATCTTGTTCTTTGTCAAACATGACACCAAGGTCATTTAGCCATTTGATGACCCCCGGAGCATCTTTAACCAATGCGCTTACCAGTTCTTTTTTGTTGGTAAAGTGCCCGCCCCCCAGTACATCGATATAGTGTTGGGCTGGGGAATCTTCCGGCTTATCGGCCGCTTGAATGCCACCTTCCGCCATCATGGTATTGGCATCGCCCATACGCAATTTAGTGGCAATTAATACCTTAGCCCCTTGGTTATGGGCTTCAAGAGCAGCCGATGCTCCGGCACCGCCACCGCCAATGATGAGGACGTCTACATCGTAGTTTACTTTATTTAAATCAAGTTTTACATTTTCCAGGCGGCTTTTGGCTTCAATAAGATCGGCCAGTTCTACGGGAACTTTAGAGCCCTTATTGGCTCCTACTGCCAACTTTCTGAAACATTGCTCTTTATAGTCAGGATGATTTTCCTGTAGAACATTTTCCTTTTCTTCCGGAGTCATACGCGCAAAATGAACACCCAACCGTTTAGAGCGTGTAGCCTCGACTTTTTTTATTAGCTCTCTCATCTCTGCTGTATACATTAAAAAACCTCCTCACTGCACCGTATTCTTACTGTTCAATATCTCTTGTGTTGTAAAGTTCTTTTAATTCTTCAACACTTTTGCCCTGAAGTTCTTCAATGGAGCGGTCATGCTTGCCTGCTTGAAGTTCCTCCACTCTTGTTTTCAAGTGTTCGGTTTCTGGTGCAAGGTATTTACCGGTAAGACGGCGGGCAATCATGCCTACTTGGTAATGGGTAATATTTGCCGGACATCTTGAAGCACAAATTCCGCACATAACGCAGTCAAACGATTCATGCGCACACTTTTCCAGCTGGCCTCGTTGCGCATAACCAATATACTGCATAACGTTAAGTTCTTGCGGGCAGCCCTTTGTACAGGAGTTACAGCCGATACAACTGTATATTTCCGGGTAAAGCTGCGCCAGTGTATCTGCCGTAGGCGCTAATTCATTAAGTTCATAGTTTTTCTTATCGCCGGGGAAGAAGGGCAATTGAGTAAGATACATACCATCTTGAACTTTAGTTTGACAGGCCAAACATACTTTCAGTTCTTTCTGGCCTTTAATTCTATATATTGTTGCGCAGGCACCGCAAAAACCCGACCGGCAGCCACAGCCTCTAACCAATTGATAGCCTGCGTATTCCATTGAGTCCATTATTGTCAAGCTTGCGGGAACCGTATACTTTTTACCCAATATATATATATCAACCATTTCTTT
>CAZCEN010000489.1:0-1602 GCA_964497205.1 uncultured Sporomusaceae bacterium | reverse complement strand
ACTTGCGGCAGGAAGCACCGGCCTTGACCAAAGGCTTGTCCGACTTCATTCATAGCGGCTGTCAGAGCTTGTTCGGTAATGGTAAGTGGGGTAAAGTTTTCTGCCAGCGCCTGGCGAACCAGTGGTGCGACACCTGTTGTTTCGCCGTTGATTACGGCCTGGCGGATTTGCGCTAATATATCTGGTGTAGTGGTTGTGTTTACGACCTGCTGGGCAGGCAAAGCTACGTATTTTTTACTGTAGTCAATTACCGCTTGTTGACTGCGCCCGCCTAGCGCGACCGCAGCCGACCAGATATCCTGCATTAAGGGATCAAATGGATTAAGGATAGGAGCATCGAGACCGGCATTTAAAGCCATAGCGCAAAAGGCGGCATTCATTAAATCGCGGCGCGGCAGGCCGAAAGATACATTACTGAGACCCATAACCGCCGGACAGCCAAGTTGTTCGCGATATAGTTTAAGGGTTAATAGCGTTTCAGCGGCAGCCTGATTGTCGGTGGCTACTGTCATAACCAACGCGTCGACCAGTAAGTCATGATGGTTTAGCCCATGTTTTGTTGCGACAGTTACTATTCCTTTGGCTATTTTAACCCGTTCTTTTGCCGTTGTTGGCACACCGCTGTCGGAAAGCGGCAAACACAATACGGCAGCACCATATTTTTTGGCAAGCGGCAGGAAAGCTTCCAATCTTTCGGTTTCGGCGGTAATCGAGTTAATAAGTGCTCGGCCTGGATAGGCTTTTAGTCCAGCTTCCAGTGCTATAGGATCGGTTGTATCAATGACCAGTGGAACGTCTACCAGGATAGCTAATTCCTCAATGGCTTGTTTCATAATTGCGGCTTGATCAATACCAGGAACACCCATATTTACGTCTAAAATGCCGGCACCGGCTTTTATCTGGGTTAAAGCTTCTTTCTTAACGGCGACAAAGTCGCCTTCCTTAATGGCGGCAGCCAGGGCTTTACGGCCTGTAGGATTTATCCGTTCGCCGATAATGACAGGAGCAAATTGCTCACCAAGGCAAACAGTGCGTGTGCGGCTGGTCAGTGCTGTAACCGGACGGTAGGTCCGGGCGGACACAGTAGGATTTGTATCTACCGTTTGCCTGATGGCTTTGATATGTGCCGGAGTAGTGCCGCAGCAGCCGCCGATATAGGTGGCGCCGGCGTTTATTAGCTTAGGAATCCAGGCGGACATTTCTTCCGCGGACATGGGAAAGACAGTTTCGCCGTTTATCAATTTCGGCATTCCTGCATTAGGCTGTACGCTGATGGGAATAGAACAGGATTGGGCTAAAGTCTCTACTACCGATAAAAGCTGGGCTGGGCCCAAGGAGCAGTTAGCGCCGATGATGCTGGCTCCCAGCGCTTCCAGGGTAATAGCCGCCGTCTGTGGGTCAGTGCCTGTTACCGTTCGGCCATCCGCGCCAAACGAAAGTTGACATATAATTGGTTTATCCGTAACTGCTTTGGCGGCAAGCAGGGCGGCGCGCATTTCCTGAATATCTATTATGGTCTCGATAATTATGTAATCTACGCCGGCTTTGTCCAGTGCCTGGATTTGCTCACTAAATATCTCGTAAGCAGTGTCAAAGTTAAGG
>CAZCEN010000488.1:0-1607 GCA_964497205.1 uncultured Sporomusaceae bacterium | reverse complement strand
GCGCTACAACAATCGAAGGCGTATTTGCCGCCGGCGAAGCCGCCTGTATTTCCATTCACGGCGCCAACCGGCTTGGTGGCAATTCACTGTCGGACATTATCGTCTTTGGCAAGTTTGCCGGTCAAGGCGCAGCCGACTGCGCCAAACAGCGCCGGGAGTGCGGGCCAGACCTGATAGATCGTGCGGCACAGGACTGGGAAAATAAATTTGCGACCGTCACCAGCCGGAATACCGGTGTAACCACAACCGCTATCCGCGACCGCCTGGCCGAAATTATGTGGAACCATGTCGGCGTATTCCGCACCGCCACCGAAATGGAAACGGCCCTAACCGTAGTGGGCAGCCTCCTCGCAGAGTACCAGTCAGTTATGGTACCTGATCAAAATAAATTGTATAATACGGCCTTCGTTACCTACATTGAACTTGGCAGCATGCTTACCGTTGCCAAAGCGGTAGTCCTGGGAGCGCTTAACCGCCGGGAAAGTCGCGGTGGCCACTGCCGAGCCGATTTTCCTGGCCGCGATGACACCAACTTCCTTAAACACACCATTATAACCAAGGAAGGCGCGAATTACGCAATCTCGTACCGGCCTGTAGCAATCACTAACTACCCGCCGGCAGAAAGGAAATACTAATGCGCCAGATAACATATAAGATTCAACGCTATGATGGAGCAAAATCCTTCCTACAAGAATATACCTTCCCGCACCAACCGGGTAAAACCATCCTATGGGGCTTACTCTTCATCAAGGAAACCATGGATCCCACACTAACCTTTACTGCAGCCTGCCGGGCGGCCGTATGCGGAGCTTGTGCCGTACGGGTCAACGGCCAAGCTTTCCTGGCCTGTGAAACACCGCTTGACAGTATCCTGAACCGCTTTGGCGATCCTCTCTTAATCGAGCCGATCCAGAATTTCAAAGTCATCCGTGACCTTGTTGTTGACTGGGAACCCCAAGCCAAACGTATGGCTGCTGCCAAGACCTGGCTGGCTCCGCAAGATGAATTCAGTGCCAAAGAAGGCTGCAGGCAGTCTATCGCTGATTTCAAAAAAATTACACCTCAGATTAATTGCATCCTTTGCGGCGCGTGCGCTTCCGAGTGCGCTAAGCTGAGCGCTAACAACAGCGATTTTCTCGAACCATTCACCTATGCTAAGATCTGGAAGTTTGTTGCCGATACCCGCGATAAATCGGCCGCCGAACGGGTGCAAGCCATTATAGACCAAGGCTTGTGGAAATGCCTGCACTGTGCCGAATGCGCCACCAAATGCCCCAAAGGACTGGCTCCGGGTACCGATATTGCCCGTCTTCGCCAACTGTCTATAAAAATGGGTCACACCAAAAATACCGGTGCCCGTCATGCCCTGGCCTTCCTTAAGGACATTACTGCTACCGGCCGCTTGAACGAAACTAAACTATCCGTAAGAAGTATTGGACTTATCGGTTCTATTGCTAAACTCCCCTTTGCGCTGCGTCTTGTTCGTCGTGGCAAACTGAATCCACTGCATTTCCCGCGCAAGGTCAAAGGTCACGAACAAATTACAGCCATCCTGAAGGCAGTAAGGGAGAGTGAAGAATAATGAAATACGCCTTTTTCCCAGGCTG
>CAZCEN010000487.1:0-1616 GCA_964497205.1 uncultured Sporomusaceae bacterium | reverse complement strand
AGTATACCAACACCAGTAGCATCATCCCCGGCCGCTTTGCTAAGCGGCGATTTTTTGCAGAGGTCATACAAACTCCAAAAAGTATGTGTATCTTCGATAGGCTGTGTTATCAATTCAAACAAACCATCTGTCAAAAAGAAAAAACTATCCCCGGATTGGAAAGGTAGCACGCCTTGCTCATAGGTCTCATCTTCATTTATACCTAAAAACAGGCCTGGTACCTTTACTACCTTGGCACCTGCTGAGTCCAGATGCAAAAAGTGATTAATCCCGGCCGAAGAGTATGTCAAAGTTTTGCACTTAAAATCAAACTCGAACATTAGCGCCGCCGCAAAATCGCCATCGCTGAAAAACGGGATTACTTCGTTATTAAGCCAGGTTAGCTTGTCATTTATAGCAATAGGCTTTTCAACAACTTGTCGAAAGAGGTAGCGTAAAACTCCGCTTTGTCCGGTTGCGGCAACACCGTGCCCCATTACATCGATAATAATCCCAAACAGTATTTGACTGTCTTCGTCAAATTTTACGTCATAAAAATCACCGCTTATAACGTTTAGCGGCTGATAAACTGTGCGCATACGAAACAGTGCGGTTTCTATATTTCTTGGCAATAACCGCCGCTGAATCTTGCCGGCCATTTCAAATTCACGCCGTATCTTGCCGTCAACAGTCAAATCCCTTGTTAAAGCAACAATAATCGGTCTACCGTGCATTAACAGATAACGGGCGCTGATTTCAACCTTAAAGATATCGCCGTTCTTCTTGATATGGTTTTCTGTAAAGATATGGCCTTTGCTGCCGCGTTTTATTATTAAGTCTCTATTACCACGCCTGGTTTCCAGAGCGTCATGCCCTAATGTTAAGACAGTCAGTTCAGATACTTCATCCTTGTCATAGCCATACATAGCTACTGCTTTTTGGTTCATAAAGAGAACCTCATCGCTATTGGCATCGAGCAAAAGAATGGCATCATTGACCATGTCCAGCATCTCAAATCGTTGGCAGTAATCACACATTCCCTGACGAAAAAGAACTTCCTCAGCTCCCATAACTACACCTTCCTCTTTGACGATTATTCCACAGTAAATACCTTGTCCAAGCGAGTCAGTTCAAATAGTTCTTTTACAAAACCGGTTATTCCGCCAATAACCAAACTGCCATTAGTTTGCCGTGTTCGCTTATGTATCGAAACAAGCACACCAAGACCAGAGCTGTCAATATAATCGACATTAGCCATCTTTATTAGAAAATGCTTTTGGCCTTCTTCCATACACTTTATCAGTTTTTCCCGTAAAAGTTCCGCCCCTTCCACATACATGCTGCCGGCTAGTTCGACAATAACTCGATTATTAACAACATTGATATTGATATGCATCTGCTACGCGCTCCTTTTTTAAACGTAAATTTTCTTCGACTCCTAGTGGTGAAGTCGTTATTTTTTTAATCAAAACTATTTCGCTTGGCTGCACATTGAAATAGTAACAGTCGACACAAAAACCAATAATCTCCAGGCCACGGCCACTTTCCTGCAGAGTTTCGCAGGTGCTGCTAGTTTTAGCAGCTTCCAAACCCCCGCCTTCATCGCGGATTATCGCTTTGATCTCCTCCTGCGAGCC
>CAZCEN010000486.1:0-1622 GCA_964497205.1 uncultured Sporomusaceae bacterium | reverse complement strand
AGGCCTCCTCATATTTGGTCAAATTAGCCGTCTCTTCATTGGACGAGACGCCGGAAACCGATTTCCTGCGAGTATCAATGGTAATAACAAATGAACTCTGCTTTTTTGACATGGTATCAGAATAATCGCTGGCAACTCCCAGGGTGGTAATAATCGAACCCATATGATCTGTTGGTGTGCCGTCCGTATACATATTTGAATCTGCCAGCAGGTCAATCAGAGAATCAATGTTCTTCGCATTGTCCGTCCCGCCCACAGCATCGGCTGCAGCAATGTTGTTCGTATTGTCCAGCACTTCCTTGGAGAGTGATATATTGGCGGCCGTGATTTTACTGTAGTCCAGCCCAGTGCCTGTCAGGCTGTCATAGGAAAAGAAGCGATTTCCTGTTGGGGCAGTTGCACCGGCTGCAGCCGGCAATCCATACCCGCCGGCATGTCCTGGATAGGTAGTTGTACTACCATCGGCCTTGGTATATGATCCGCCTTCATTGAAGACCTTGGCGAGCGTCTGGGCATAGTTATCAAGCTGGTTAAGATAATACGGGATACCTTTATAGTCCGTGTTTGTCCCGGTTCCATCCCGCAACTCCAGAGCTGCTTTTAATTCACCGCCCTCAGGCGTAAAGGCTTCTTTGGTATCCTGCCAGCGAACACCATACATACCATCTGCATTCTGATAGCACTCCAGTTGCCGGCATTTGTCATTGTTGACTAGCGTAACACCGCCGGCATTGACAGAAAGAACAATATCATCACTGCCGTCGGCCAATTTGCCGACCACCGCTTGATTTACAGTGATATCTGTCAGCTTGGAAAGCTTATCCACCAGCAATGTACGCTGATCTTTCAGGTCATTGGTCGAAGCGCCGCAGCCGGCAGCTGCCCTGATCTGGCTATTTAAGGTCGCGATTTGCGAGGCGTAAGAGTTAATCTGTTCGGCAGCTGATTTTACTTCCGTATTAAGGCCTTCCCGTAATTGGGTCAATTTCTTAGAAGTGGAATTAAGATATTCACAAAAATTTTTTCCTTTTTGCTGCAGTGACTTCCTGGCGCTGGAACTGCCGGGGTCTGTGGATACACTCTCCAAGGCGGAATTAAAATCAGTCATTGCCTTGGTAAACGCCTTATTGTCCGCTTCCCCGAAGATGCTTTCCACTTCTTTTAGCATATCTGATTTTGCCTGAACCTCACCCAGATCGCTATTTTCCTGCCAGTATTTCTGGTCAAGGCGGTCATTTCTGGCACGGATAACCGACTCCACCTCGGAACCGCTGCCAATCATATATTTACTGTTATATATGGCAGCCGGTGTAACGGCTACTTGGTTTATCACCTGCCGGGAATACCCTGTTGTATTCGAGTTACTAATATTATTGTTGGTAACCAGTAAGCCTGCTTTACTTGAAAATAATCCACGCGTTGAAATACATAGTCCGGTCCAGGTAGAATTCATTCCGCTCCCCCCTTTATGTTACTTATAAAGTAGACTTAGCTTCCGGTGGGGTTTTAACCCTATCTGAAGGTTAGCCTCAGAATTAACCAAGCTCTTGTATTAATCCGGCAATGAGATTGTCCATGGTGCTTAGCACCCTCGCCGATGCACCATAAGCATTTTGAAACAT
>CAZCEN010000485.1:0-1650 GCA_964497205.1 uncultured Sporomusaceae bacterium | reverse complement strand
CAGAATTGGCTGCCGGTCACCATGATTTCCGGTTTGACTTTGATGAAGCTGTTTTACCTCAGGCTGTGGCGCTCTTAAGTGCGGCGGCGGTAGAAGTGCTGCAATCGTAAACCAATGTTGCTAAAGGCCTGCCCCTTGTGAAAAGAGGGGCAGGCCTTTAAGAAATCTAACATTATTAGCATGGTATCCCTTGCGCTTGTTTAGAATATATATAGTAAATAGCTTAACGCAGGAAAGGAGTAACTATGGATAGTACAGTGCTTAAGAAATATGCTGAGTTGTTAATCAAGACCGGTGTAAACATTCAAAAAAACCAAACGCTAATCATTACTTCACCGCTTGAGTGCGCCGATTTTGCCAGAGTTATTGCTGAGACGGCTTATCAGTCCGGTGCTCGTGAAGTGGTTATGAATTGGAAGGACGAGTTATCGTCCAAAATTAAGTTTTTGCATGCACCTGACGAAATTTTTGATGAATTTCCTGAATGGCAAAAAGAGTTTTACCTCTCTTACGCCAAAAAAGGAGCTGCCTTTGTCAGCATTGCTGCCTCTGACCCTGAGCTGTTAAAAGAAGTGGATCCCGACAGGGTAGTAAGGGTACAGAAGGCCAGCAATACAGCCCTTGAAGAATACCGGGAGCGCATTATGAGCAATAGAAATGCCTGGAGCATTATATCGATACCTACCAAAGCTTGGGCTAAGAAGGTATTTCCCCAGGCAGCGGAAGAGGAAGCTGTCGAAAAATTATGGGCGGCAATTTTAAAAGCCGTACGTGTAGACACTGCTGATCCGGTTGCCGCTTGGCGTCAGCATAGTGAAGATTTGAAAAAGAGCATGCAATATTTAAATGCACACAAGTTCAAAAAACTGCACTATAAAAATTCTGCCGGTACAGACGTAACCGTGGAGCTGCCGGACGGACATATCTGGCTTGGCGGACCGGAGCATACGGCAGAAGGGATTGAGTTCGTCGCCAATATGCCGACAGAAGAAGTATTTACTATGCCTAAGAAAACAGGAGTTAACGGCACGGTTGTCAGCGCCAAGCCGTTAAACTATAATGGCACATTAATTGATAAGTTTTCTCTTACCTTTAAAGATGGGCGGATTGTCGACTGCAAAGCAGAAGAGGGTTATGAAGTTCTCAAAAAATTGGTTGAGACCGATGAGGGTTCACATTATCTCGGCGAAGTGGCGCTTGTGCCTTTCGATTCGCCAATCTCCAATTCTAACATTTTGTTTTATAATACCTTGTTTGATGAAAACGCCTCCTGTCATTTTGCTATCGGCAAAGCCTATCCCATTACTATTGAAAACGGCACTACCATGAGCAAAGACCAGCTGGCACAAGCCGGTGTCAATGATTCTATTGTGCATGTTGACTTTATGATAGGCACGGCTGATCTTGAAATCACCGGGACTACGGCTGACGGGAAAACCATACAAGTGTTTAAGGACGGGAATTTTGTCTTCTAAATTGTAAAAGCAGCAGACGGCCTAAAGTGGCGAGTCTGCTGCTTTTGTTTTTCAGCTATTTTTTATAGCTGCTTTGTTTATAGTTGCCTGATTTATAGCGGGGTTTACCGGTTGTTGCGCCTCTTTTATTCTCTGGCGGTTTTCTTCTACCGCCATAGGAACGTGAGCGCAAGGG
>CAZCEN010000484.1:0-1654 GCA_964497205.1 uncultured Sporomusaceae bacterium | reverse complement strand
TCTATTATATACTGACAGTCTTACAGGACTTCCTAACCGCTTGTGCCTGCTGCGCGATTTAAATAAATCCGCGGTACCGGTAGTAGCCCTTATCAATATTGACGGATTTGAGCAAATAAATAACTTTTATGGCTATACGGCCGGAGACGCAATCTTGTCAAACCTAGCCCGGTTATTATCAAATACATTACCCAGCAAAGCGTATCAGCTCTACCGGATTCACGCCGACGAATATGCTATTTTCCTGGATGCCAAACGAGCGGCAAACTTACCTGCCATTCTGAATGACTTTGAGCAATTGTCAAGGCACATTACTGCCCTTATTCCCGCTACTAAGTTCACCAACAGAAACCAGGCAGTAATGCTCAGAGTTACGATGGGCATAGCCTTTGCCACAGACCCTGACCCGGAAAAACTGGTGATCAAAGCTGATATCGCCTTACGGGAATCCCGCTGTCGCCGAAAACCCTTCCTGTTTTTTAAAGAAACCGAAGAGATTGGCGCCCGCTACCATGATAATATTAAACTAGCCTCAATATTGCAAGATGCTATTAAACATGACCGTATCGTACCCTATTTTCAGCCAATTCACAATCATGAGCAACCCCACAGCAAACACTACGAGGTGTTAGCCCGCCTTATTGATAATAGTGGCAATGTTATTTCTCCGTTTCAATTTATCAATATTGCCAAAGCTACCCGTCAATATCCGGCAATTACTAAGGCTATCGTTCAAAAATCGTTTGCTCTATTTAAAGACCGTCCCGATGAAATCTCCATAAACCTTGATATTGATGATATGGAAGACACTCAAACCACAGAAATGATCCATACCGAACTGGCAAAACACAATATAGCCGATCGTGTTGTATTTGAAGTATTAGAAAATCACCGTTTGGAAAATCACACCGAAGCAGTAAACTTTCTAAAAACCTTAAAAGCAGCCGGGTGTAAACTGGCTGTCGATGATTTTGGCTCAGGCTACTCCAACTTCTCCTATGTACTTTCCTTGGACTTTGATTATTTAAAAATAGATGCATCTCTCATCAAAAACATCGATCAGGACGCCCCTTCCCAAGCGATCGTCAAAAGCATTGTCACCTTCGCCCGCGATATGGGCATCAAAACAATTGCCGAATTTGTTCATTCCGAATCAGTTTTCTCAACTGTCAAGAAGTATAATATCGACTTCTCACAGGGTTTTTATATTGCCAGGCCTGAACCTTGGCCTGTAAACTAAACTTCCTTTATTAGCCACCCGTAATCCTTCGCTTTCTACAAATAGAGGCCGCTTATAACCGCTTTTATTGCCAGTAGCAGTTAAATTAACGTTAGCATATTATGTAGCAAAGAGTGTAGAGGAGGGATTGAGGTGGCTAAAAAGAGACGTCCATTTTGGGAAAATCCAGAGATAGAAGAATGGTTTGATGAGGATATAGAATGGGAGCAAGAACCCAAAACGAGAAATGAAAGGCAGTTATTTCCTTTTGTTCTTGGGTTAGGTTTAGGACTAGGGTTCGGCTGTCGCCCTCGCAGGTTTTGTTCCCCTCGCTACTACAACTGCCATCCATATTGGTATTGCAACCCGCGCATGTGGTGTTTTCCTCGTCCATGTTTTCCGCTGTAACATAACATATAGGCCTCCGGCTGGAGG
>CAZCEN010000483.1:0-1656 GCA_964497205.1 uncultured Sporomusaceae bacterium | reverse complement strand
GCATACATACTACTGTAACTGCGGAGGGGAGGGGGATATATGGTTATTAGCTTGCGCCGCCTGTTATCTCACCGGAACGTTTTTTTCAGTATTATTGGCCTGTTTGCCATAACGGCCATGTATGTACAGGTGGCGGATGTCGTTTCAGGTGGTCCGATAGCGATTGCCGGGACCCGTACAGACCAAAAGGTAGTAGCACTTACCTTTGACCATTCATGGGGAAATAAATTTACGCCATCCATCTTAGATACATTACAGAAAAATAATATTAAATGTACTTTTTTCATTATGGGCCCATGGTCTACAAAGTTTCCGGAAGTAGCGCAGCGTATAGCGAAAGATGGTCACGAAATTGCCAGCCATGGCTACCGGCATGAGAACTAT
This sequence comes from uncultured Sporomusaceae bacterium, assembly GCA_964497205.1. Classification (GTDB taxonomy): domain Bacteria; phylum Bacillota; class Negativicutes; order Sporomusales; family Sporomusaceae; genus Sporomusa. The sequence goes on along the minus strand of CAZCEN010000483.1, from coordinate 1,272 downwards.
GGCGATATGAGTCCTGAATGGGTCAAAGAGGATATTACTAAGGCCCATGCGCAAATTAAAGAGGTAACAGGGGTTGAACCTCGCCTGCTGCGTCCGCCTAATGGTCATTATAGCCAAAAATCATTAAAGGCCACTGACGAATTAGGTTATAAAACTATTATTTGGAACGTTGATTCACTGGACTGGAAAAACCCTGGACGTGACGTAATTGTTGATAGGGTTATGAAGCGTCTCAAACCGGGGGCCATTATTTTGATGCACGCTTCAGATACCCCTGTACAGACAGCAGAGGCTCTGCCTATTCTAATTGAAAAAATGAAAGCGGAAGGATATTCCTTCGTTACTGTAAGCGAGCTATTAGAGAAGTATAGTGACAAAGGAATACAACGTCATTAACAAAACGGGATTGCTGCGTGGTATCCCCGAAGGGGTGCAGCAGTCCTATTTTATTTCAATAACATAGATATGGCCGCATCAGCTTGCGCTTTCGTCATAGACTCGTGGAAACCGTATATTCTTTACAATAAAATTCTATAGATGGCAGGATTTTTTCAAAGCATGGCGAAACTGATAAGATTGCATAAAGTGATAAACTTATGTTGAACATTATTTAGCTGAAGGTTTATCCTAAAACCCTTATCTTAATCTAAAGCTATTTTATCTGGAGTGAGACAGCATGAATGCGATTGCTCATACTGCAGCAGACAAAATCAGAAACGGTGAGCGAATTGAGTTTACTGAAGCTTTGGCGCTTTACCAGCAAAATGATCTGTTATTGCTGGCCGAGCTGGCAAATCGCGTAAAACATACTAAGTCAGGGCAAAATGTATATTTCAACGCCAATCGCCATATCAACCTGACCAATATCTGCCATGCGCGCTGCCCATTATGTGCATTTGGATGTGATGCCGCGGCGGAACACGCTTTTGTTCTTGACCGCAGCAAAGTGGAAAAAATGGTCCGGCAAGCCGCAGAGACTTGTCCGGAAATTACTGAAATACACATTGTGAGTGCTCTTCACCCGGACAAGCCGTTTAGCTACTTTTTAGATATAATACAAGCTGTTAAGGCGCAATTACCGACTGTAAGCATTAAGGCCTTTACACCGGTGGAAATCATTCATTTTGCCAAAACGGCGGGGCTTGCTATCGAAACCGTATTGGCAGAGCTTAAAGCGGCGGGTCTTGGTTCGTTGCCAGGCGGCGGGGCTGAAATTCTCGACGATAGCATCCGAAGGGAAATTTGCCCTAATAAAGCGACAACTGCTGAATG
>CAZCEN010000482.1:0-1678 GCA_964497205.1 uncultured Sporomusaceae bacterium | reverse complement strand
GTTTCAAACAGCTTACAGTTTGTTGTTCCGACATTAGAAATCACTCCATCTATGTAGATTTTTCCACATAAATGTCATTCTACCGACTACTGGAAAATTCCTGCTACACTAGCGGTACGCCTAAGTACATCATTACAATTTTACTTGTATTAATAAACGAATGGGCCGTAATCGAAGTTACCAGCGATCCTGTCCAGAAATACAGCAACGCAAAACCAATGCCGACAATAATCATTTCTACAAGCCAGTAGGCGTTAAAGTGGAAAAGGGCAAAAATAGCGGCACTTACTAACGCTCCGCCCCATAGTCCCCATTTGTCTTTTAGCGGCAGAAAAGTAAACATCCTATACAGCATTTCTTCCGTCACGGGAGCGGCAATTCCCGCTAAAAACAGGGGGATAATTAACTGCTGCCAATGGACGGCGGCCTGTACCTGAGCTACGATCGGATGCTGGGTAGGTGCCACAAGCAGGACCGTGGTATATATGCGTTCACTGTACATGCTGAAAAATAGTAATACTGCCCCGCCGACCAATCCTTTGGCTACATTAGTTCCCCAGTGATTCAGGGAAAAACCCAGGGATGCCAAATCACCTTTGGTATTGCGGACTTTCCATACGACCAGCGCCAACACAATCAGACGGTCAGTCACTTCAATCACAAAGGAATTGGCCTCGAAAAACAGGGGATACACCAGCCGGACAATAATGATTCCCATCGCAATGCGCAAAATATGGACAGATAGTACGGCTTTTAAATCCCAGGTAGCTTTCAGCATAAATTTTGACCTCTTTTTTCGACGTATCAATACCATTATGTGCGTGCATACCCGCTTTCATGCACAAGAAAAACTTGGCTAAACGATGAAAAAACAGGACGCGGTTTTGTCCACGTCCTGTTTAACGTCAATCAACTATTAAAGTAAAGCTAATTTTTCTTTTAGGAGTTTGTTTACAAGCTCAGGATTGGCGCGGCCTTTGCTTTGTTTCATTACCTGACCGACCAGGAAGCCGATGGCTTTTTCTTTTCCTGCCTTGAAATCAGCCACAGATTGAGGATTAGCGGCAATTACACCCTCAACAATGGCGACAATGGCGCCTTCGTCGCTGATTTGTACCAGACCTTGTTCTTTAACAATAGTATCAGCATCTTTACCGCTTTCCCACATGCCTTCAAACACTGTCTTGGCTATTTTGCCGGAAATAGTGCCTTTGTCAATGAGCGCGATAAGCCCTGCTAACTGGGCAGGAGCAACCGGGCAATTTTCTGCAGGCATATTGGCAGCATTAAGATGCTTGGATACTTCGCCCATCAGCCAATTCGCTGCTGCTTTAGCATCGGCTCCGGCTTTCACTGCGGCATCAAAATAGTCGGCCATGGCCTTGCTGGCAATAATGGTTTCAGCATCATAGGAAGACAGGCCGTAGTCGGCCATAAATCTGGCTTTACGCGCGTCAGGCAGTTCGGGCAGACTAGCACGGATGCTTTCGATTTTGGCCTCATCTGTCACAATCGGAACCAGTTCCGGTTCGGGGAAATAACGGTAGTCTTGCGCCTGTTCCTTGCTGCGCATGGATAAGGTTACGCCTCTATTATCATCCCAGGAGCGAGTTTCCTGGATAACCCGGCCGCCTTCTTCCAGCACCTCGGTTTGCCGTTCTACTTCATACTCCAGGCC
>CAZCEN010000481.1:0-1684 GCA_964497205.1 uncultured Sporomusaceae bacterium | reverse complement strand
CGGGACTCATCGCTACTTTTTTGAAGGACGCAAGACAATGGACTATAGTTCCCGCTTCTATTGGCGCACATATGATGCGGATTGGTGATTTTGTTCTTCAGAAATTATCGGCACCGGTGCCTCCAAGGATATGCTATAAGGTAACTCACAAGTTTCCCAATCAGGCTTTACACGATACCCTTCGTATTCTTGACCAGTATCTGCAAGATATATTTGGAGTGCAATGATCTGCTGACCAGTCGAGATAATAGCTGTAATTGATTCTGGGCCTGCAAACTGAAACTTAATAAAAATCAAAAGATGTTTCTTGTTTGACCTCTTTAACCGCTTCAGTGCACATTTGGTGCATAATAATTTCGCGTAAAATATGGTATATGTTTCCTTAGGCGTAGGAAGAAAACAAGGGGACCCCAAACGTCCATCACGGCTCATGAGCGGATATCCTTGTAAATAATCAGGGGTAGGCAGAACAGTATTACTGGTAACGGTACTTAATGGTCAAACTTAACGGAATCATAATGCTGGAGGATTTGATATGGGAAAAAAACGTCTTATTCGATGCTTGACCCTTCTCGTAAACTTCCACCCGCATGGCGTACCGTCAGAGCCCTCCGGGTTACTGGGTGGGGTATGTGAGCAGAGAAAACTCATTGGCTAGAACAGCTATTAAAGGGAAATATTATAAATTGGTAAGATTTAAGTCATATCGGGGTTAACTGCTGGAAAAACAACCGAGGAGGCTTAGCTGAGTGAATTACATAAGGCAAACTATAGTTATTAGTTTCATTTTCATATTGTTTTTATCACTAACCGGCTGCACTAAGCAAAATGGAAATTATCCGCCGGAGCCGCCAAAGCAAAAGGTTGTACAGGATACGCCACAGAGCCAGAAAGAACTAAATAGTGATGTGGGCAATGAATTAAAACAGGCGACTGAAGCTACCGATAGTGTTTATAACAAGATACTCCTTAACTATAAGGATAATATGTTGTTTATAGATAAGCTAAAAGCTTCGGAGGCCGCATGGGCAAAATTCAGGGATGCTCATTTAGAAGCAATTTATCCTGAGAAGGATAAGCAATTGGCATATGGTAGTGTATATCCAATGGTTTATAGTGCGGAAAAAACTAAGTTAACACAAGGCAGAGAAAAACAGCTGCAACGGTGGCTAGTAGAAAACCAAGCAAGCTTGAAAGAAATTGGTGGTAAAAATGACAGTCAGGCAGATTTTCCAGGTCGCGTGAATAATGAGCTAAAGCGTGCTGATGATACTTTAAACACTGTTTATAAGCAAATTCTTGCTATGTACAAAAACAACCCAACTTTTATAGATAAGCTTACTGAGGCAGAATTAGCCTGGATAGATTTCCGCGATGCAGAACTTGAATTAGTCCGTTCTGCTCCAAACCTTCAAAAGATGTATGGCGAATTATCTCCTGTGGCCGTTGAGTACGAAAAAGCCAGACTTACTTTGGATAGGGTCAACCAGCTTCATGAATGGGTGGACGGAGTTCCAGAGGGTACTGTCGGTGCCGGTAGCCGCCGGGCAAAATAGGGAGTTTCCTTACAATGTATAGCTCAACAACAAGGGAGAAGCTAGGGGTATGAAGGTGTTGGGGCAATAAAGTATGGTGAAAAAAACAGGACTCTTGTCAAGTTCTTGTCAATTTGGCAGGAGTTCTT
>CAZCEN010000480.1:0-1691 GCA_964497205.1 uncultured Sporomusaceae bacterium | reverse complement strand
CGGTCTCAACAACGAGCGTATAATCGCCCCGCATCAGATATGCACCAGCCCGGCTGAACAGATCTGTGGTAAAGCTCCCATCCTTAACCGTCACTTCATATTCTCCGGCGTAATCCAGGGAACCCGTTCCCAGCAACTGCACCCGGAGCAGGGTACCTTCCGGCAAATTCGTCTTGCCGACAACCCGGACCTTGCGAACCTCATAGAGCGGCTCTACAACCATTTCCACACCGTTTTCAAAGGGTGGAACCACCGCCTGTTCATAGGCTGGTGAAGGTGCACTCGCTCCGTTAAGGGCAACCGCGGTCTTCGTCTGTTCATTCCAGATCCATATAGCCACTGCAAGCAATAATATGGAGCCGATCATGATTATCGTTTTTTGATACTTTGTCATTTTTCTACCTCCAAAGTTTTTAAGATTGCTCTCCACTCTGAGCAGGGACCCGTTCCCTACCCAACGAGTCGTTGTTTAATAAAACACATAAAAATTACAAAAAGATACAGCTATTTTATTATATACGCTCGTTTACTATTATTCAATACAATCCGGGCTTGCCCGGCAAACTTCAAAGCTTTCCCCGGGCAAGTGAAATAAGCACCCCACAGCTACAGCTAACAGCCAGGACAAGAAAAATTTCGTGAAAAGCCCGCATCAGCGACGGCAGGTAATCCGGCGATAAAGCATCAGCGGTGTAAACCGCAAGCAAAACAGTAACCAGTGCCATGCTGACGGCTTGTCCGCTCAGGCGCATAACTGACAGAATTGCGGCCGCAACTCCATAGTTTTTTGCCTCTACGGCTCCCATGATCGCATTGCTGTTCGGCGAAGAAAAAAACGCAAATCCGATACCTATAAACAGCAGATTCCCACTAATCGCTAATAGGGAAGATTCTGCTGTCAGTCCGGAAAAAGCAGCCAGTCCAAGAGCTGTCATTGCCATTCCAGTCGACGCCACCAAACGCGGCTGAAATTTATCAGATAGCGCTCCGGCCAGAGGAGACAGCAGTGCCATCATCAGCGGCTGTTGCAGCAACACCAGTCCAGCCGTTGCCGCATCAAGGCCGCGAATCAGCTGCAAATACAGCGATAGCAAAAAGCTCAGGGCAAAGGTTGAGCTGTAATGCAGCATAGCCGCAAGATTCGACATGGCAAACACTGTATTTTTAAACAGCGGCAAGGAAATCAGGGGATGCTCGGTCCGTTTTTGTTGGAATACAAAGACCACCAGCAGCCCAATCCCTGCTGCCAGCATATATCTCGCAGCACCATAATCTGCAAAGGCCGATAATCCATAAATCATCAGGACACTGGCTGTGCAGTAGATTATACTGCCGGTAAAATCGAGCCGGTCGCCGACACTGCCGTACCATTCGCCTTTAACTTTTGTAATGGCAAGCAGGCTGAGCACCAGCCCAGCTGCCGTCAGAAAAAAAATCATTCGCCAGCCAAAAAACTGGGTAACCGCTCCGCCTAATACCGGCCCCAGAGAAAGTCCGATATAAGTTGCCGCCGCAGAGTAGCCAATAACCCGGCCACGATGCTGCGGCTGACTGGCTGACACCAGCATCGCCATGCCTGTGCTGAAAATCATTCCCAGGGCAATCCCTTGCAGCAGCCGGCAAACAATCAGCATTTCTACCGAAGCCGCAAGACCACAGGCAATTGTCGCTGCCAGCAGTGCCCGCATCCC
>CAZCEN010000479.1:0-1702 GCA_964497205.1 uncultured Sporomusaceae bacterium | reverse complement strand
AGAGCAAGCATTAAGAGGACGCGAGCTTTTTGTGGGTTAAGGTTGTCGGCAGCGACAAAGTTGTATTTGTCGTCATTAGCTTCGCCGTTACGGGCGATAATGCCGTTACCAACGCGGGCGCTTCTTACAATTACAACCCCTTTTTTCTGAGCCGCTTCGATTGCCGGATACTCGGCTTTACCGATGCTGCCGTTGCCGGTGCCGGCATGAACAATACCTTTGGCGCCGGCTTTCGTAAGAGCTTCAATTACAACGCCGGTATTGCCGGCATAATGGTAAGCGATATCAACGCGGGGTAATTCATTTAATTGGCTGATATCAAATTCGGTAGCAATAGTATGTTTGCGTAAAGGAGCACGGTAGAACACGGGTTTATCACCAGTGAAGAAACCGAGTGGACCAATTTCAGGAGCTTTGAAGGTATCTACGCGGTCAGTGATAGTTTTAGTTACATCACGACCAGAGTGAATGGTATCATTAAGCATAACCAAAACGCCTTTGCCAACAGCCTCTTTGCTGCCAGCCAGGATGGTGGCGCGGTAGAGGTTAAGCATACCGTCAGCACTCATAGCTGTGGGCGGACGCATGGAACCTACAAGAACAACCGGTTTATCGCTTTTAACTACTAAGTTCAAAAAATACGCGGTTTCTTCCAAGGTGTCAGTACCATGGGTAATAACAATGCCGTCTACATCGTCTTGAGCCAGTAGTTGATTAACGCGTTTGCCAAGCTTCAGCCAGACTTCGTTTGACATGTTTTCGCTGGCAATCTGAGAAATTTGCTCACCGCTGACATTCGCAACTTTTTTCAATTCGGGTACATTGTTGATTAAGGCTTCGACAGGGGCTACTGCAGCTGTATAGCCTACAGTAGTAGTGTTTGTTGCGCCGGCGCCGGCAATGGTGCCGCCAGTGGCAAGAATCTTGACATTAGGGAGCTTGTCTGTTGCTTCTGCGAAACATACTGCCTGAAGACTAAAAACCACCAGGCAAACAATCGCAAGCAGCAAATACGTTTTCCGGTTCATTCAGGATCCCTCCTAATAATGTAATTCCATGATAATTATAAACAATTTGGGAATTAATACAAAAATTCATTTAAGTGAATTTTTGGGATTTATGTTTCATTCTTGAGTTTTGTCCTCTTCTGACAAACTATTTTGAATAATTTTATCTTTTTGATTATTTTAATTTGGACTAATCCAATTTAATGTTCTTACTCTATAAACAAAGAGTATAGAGATTACTATATTCCTTTAAATAATCTTGTCAACTTTTGCAAAAAAACAGAGCCGCTTAAGAACAATAATAAGCATGGATTACAATCAAAGCTAATATTATAGAATAACAAATACAAAAGGGGGCACTTATGTATGCCTTTTTTTTATTGGAATGCCAAGCGGGTCAAAGATTTCTTCGGTATTGTTATTGCAGCTTTGTTTATTGCCTTTGGCGGTATTTGGTTTCTTGAATATATAGATGCGGCGGCTCTGAATTACTCTGTCAGTACACCGACCCAAGCACCGGAAGGAGAAATGCGGCTGGTAATACGGATAAATGACAGGGTGCTGGAATTATATGATAATGGCAGACTGTTTAAGCGCTACCGGGTGGCTGTAGGTAAAAAAGCTACGCCTACGCCTATCGGTGAGTGGAATATTCAGTATAAGTGCTGGAGCCCTCGGGAAATAACAGGTACCCG
>CAZCEN010000478.1:0-1704 GCA_964497205.1 uncultured Sporomusaceae bacterium | reverse complement strand
GGAGCAGGATTCCGGAACTTGGTTTTGAATTTACAATAAAGATATAGGATCGATTGAAGACTAGTTGCGGATAAAGGATAAACCTCACTAATGCAGGCTCACTTTTATTGCGGTGCCGGAGGGATTGGAACCATGACAGGGGATTTCAATGGAATAAACGTTTTATCTGAACAATGGAGTTTAGTTCTGGCAGCGTTGCCTTACGGAATTGGCATTATAGATGAAACTGGAGATATTGTCTATGTAAATCCGGCTTGTTTGGACATTATGAGTCAATCGGTTAGCCGAATGATCGGACAAAAAATCGATAATTTTTTACCACGGGGCGTAATTTTCAAGGAGCTACTCCCCAGCAGGAAGTCATTTAGCTATAGTAACCCCAGCCCAAATGGCGGTATGGTGACAATTGAAATTTTGCCTGTGGGTGCGGAAACGGAAGTACGCGGTGCTGTTTTACTTGCGCGAGATGATAGAGATTTGAAAACTGTAAAGGAACAATTGCAGTGGGCAATGGACAAAGTCAAGTACTTGGAACAAAAGCTAAAAGAGGAGAAAGAGTCTGGCTGGAATTCGGGGCGAATGAAGAGCGAATCGTTGGAACAAAAGATAATCCGGGCAATAAAGCCTGGTAAAACTTTTGAAAAGTTTATCGGCATGAGCCAAAAAGTTTTGGATTTGCTGGCGGTAGCCGCTAAAGCCGCTAAAGTCCAATCAACTGTGCTGATATGTGGCAAAAGTGGTACCGGTAAGGAACTTGTCGCCGAAGGCATTCACCAGGCCAGTTCCCGGGCCCAGGGGGCATTCGTCAGAATAAATTGTGCTGCGATTCCGGAAGCCTTGATAGAAAGTGAAATGTTTGGACATGAAAAGGGGGCTTTCACTGGGGCGGTAAAACGTAAGATCGGGAAGTTTGAGCAGGCACACAAAGGAACGATTTTTTTGGACGAAATCGCTGAGATGGAACCAAGTATGCAAACAAAACTTTTAAGAGTACTACAAAACGGCTGTTTTGAGCGGGTGGGCGGCGAGGAAACGATTCGGGTTGATGTAAGGATTATTGCTGCTACCAACCGAGAGATGGAGCAAATGGTGAAAACAGGACAGTTTAGAGAGGACCTATACTACCGGTTGAATGTAATTCCAATACAATTGCCGTCACTTAATGAAAGAAAAGAAGATATTCCCCTTTTAGTAGACCATTTTCTGAAAAAATTTTGTCACGAATTTGGTAAGCAAAGTATCGGAATAAAAAAAGCTGCCATGGATGTTCTTGTAAGCTATGATTGGCCAGGAAATGTACGGGAACTGCAAAATATTATGGAAAGAATGGTGGCGCTGACGGATAGCTCCTATATTGAGATGGAGGACATACCAGCTTGTTGTTATTGCAAGGAAAAGTTAGAAATTAGTGCGGATGCCGGCAATCTTTATGGGACAATCCTGCAAGGTGAATTATTTTCGCTAGCCGAGTATGAAAAACATATCATCAAAGCTGCTCTTGAAAAACATGGCAGCTATACTGCTGCCGGCAAAGCCTTGGGAATTACCCATAAAACAGTGGCGGCTAAAGCGCAAAAGTATGGAATAGATAAATGAGACTTGATTCAGATGGGGGGGGGTAACCCCAGCTGAATCTTAGTCGAATTATCCTAACGTCTAGCCGTTCTTTACTCCCGCCTGCAGAGGACGGGAGTATTAGAACGG
>CAZCEN010000477.1:474-1714 GCA_964497205.1 uncultured Sporomusaceae bacterium | reverse complement strand
GTCTTTGCCTCGCTGAACATCCTCCCCTGAAACCAACTGAATCATCCACTGCTGTGAGGTGCTGGCATGCTTGAAGTAATCAACCTAACCAAATATTTTAGCCAAGGCTTAATCAACAAGAAAACCATTTGTGCGGTAGAGGATGTCTCCTTCCAGGTACCACCGGGAAAAACTTTGGGGATTATGGGAACCAGCGGCAGCGGCAAATCTACCGTTGCTAAATTAATAGCCGGACTTATCCGGCCTACGGCCGGTCAAATTGTATACAAAGGCACTGTTCTAAGCGAATTATCATCATCCCAAACAAGACCTTTCCGGCGCAAGTTGCAAATGGTTTTTCAACATCCCAGCCTGGCGCTTGACCCCCGGCAGCCAATTGCCGATGCCCTCTTAGAACCATTATTCGCCCATAAGTTAATTGATTCCCGCCGTCAGGGCTTGGCTAAAATAGACAGTCTCCTGCACCTCACCCAACTGTCAACAGACATCCTGCCTAAATATCCCTGGCAAATCTCCGGTGGACAAGCGCAGCGCATAGTTATCGCCAGAGCATTGGGGCTGGAGCCTGAGCTTCTCATCGCCGACGAGCCTACTGCCATGCTGGATGTATCTATACAAGCCCAAATACTAACCCTGCTTAAAGATATTCAGCGTCAAACAGGCCTCAGTCTTATTTTAATTTCCCATGACCCTGGCGTGATAAGAGCTTGCGCCGACCGCATGATTGGTATGGAAAAAGGCAAAGTGGTCATGAGCGGAATTCCTGCTGCTATTCTTCCCCCATCAGACGGCTTATTTGCTTTGCGCAATACCCTGCTAACCTATACTACCGGAGGAATACGATGAGAAAAATCACTTTAGTTGCGCTATCTTTACTATTTGCTGTTACCAGTCTGCTCACAGGCTGCGGCAGTAACAAACAACCAGTTAACGGCAATTCCCCAAACATCCCCTCCCTAACCATCGGTACTACCATGAAGGTAGAAGGCATCAACATTGAAGATTATTATTTTGGGATACTGCGTGGCATTTTTACGCACAAAGGCCTTGTTAAACTGGATGAAAATAGTAACTTTACCGGTGATATGGCGAAATCCTGGAATAGTACTGACGGTCAAACCTGGACATTTCTTTTGCAGGATGGTCTTACCTGGCATGACGGAACTAAGGTCACCGCTGCTGACGTGAAATTTACTTTGGAATACAACATGAAACAAAGCGTCGAATACCGAAGCCACTT
>CAZCEN010000477.1:0-398 GCA_964497205.1 uncultured Sporomusaceae bacterium | reverse complement strand
CATATTTTCGCTGCAGTAGATAACCCGGTGACGTACAACGATCCCAAGGCAGCCATTGGCTGTGGACCGTATGTATTTGAGAAACTGGATACTAAAGCCGGTATTATTACCTTCAGGGCCAATACTGCGTATTTCCGCGGTCCACCGCCTATTCCCGAAATAAAAGTACGGCTGTTTAAAAACCCTGATGCACTCTATATGGCACTACAAAACGGCGAGATTGATTTGCCCTATACCTATTCCGCAGGAACTGACCCCATCTATGCCGCCAATCTGGCGAAAAACCCACAAATCAAACTTACTAATATCCCCAATCTGGGTGTCAGCAAAGCGCTGATCTTCAATGTCACTAAACCGGTTGTCAATGACCCTCAGGTACGTACGGCCTTATCCTATGC
>CAZCEN010000476.1:0-1723 GCA_964497205.1 uncultured Sporomusaceae bacterium | reverse complement strand
GCTAAGTCTACTTTATGTTTGACCCTACTGAATATTGGAGGACGTTATGCAGAATATATTTGACCGTTTGAATCCGTCTCAGCAGGAAGCTGTTGCTCATATGAATGGACCGCTGTTAATCATGGCAGGTGCAGGTTCAGGCAAAACCAAGGTACTAACAAGCCGGATCGCTCATCTCTTAGCCCAGGGAGTAGCGCCGTATAATATTTTGGCGATTACGTTTACCAATAAAGCGGCGGCCGAGATGAAAGAACGGGTGGCCGGCATTGTTGGTCTTACGGCCAAGGATATTTGGCTGAGTACCTTCCACGCCTTTTGTGCTAAGTTTCTGCGGATGGAAATAGAGAACCTGGGCGGGTATACCCGGAATTTTGTTATCTATGATGCCAGTGATTCTCAGTCGATTATCAAAACCTGCCTTAAGGAACTCAATTTGGACGAAAAGCAGTTTACGCCGTATGGTGTTCAATCAACTATCTCCAACGCCAAGAACGCCCTGCAGGATGTAAGGGAATTTACCTCGCAGGCCGACAATTTTTATAACCTTAGAGTTGCTGAAGTGTACAAGCTGTATCAGCAAAAGCTTAAAACCAACAACGCGCTGGATTTTGACGACCTCTTAATGCTGGCAGTTGAACTCCTGGAATATAATGCTACAGTTCGGGAAAAATACCAGGATAAGTTCCACTACATTTTAATTGACGAATATCAGGATACCAACCGTGCCCAATATCTGCTGGCTCGGACACTTGCCGCCAAATACCGGAATATTTGTGTGGTAGGTGACGTTGACCAGAGTATTTACGCCTGGCGTGGCGCGGATATCCAAAATATCCTTGATTTTGAATCCGACTATCCGGACGCCAAGGTTATCAAATTAGAGCAAAACTACCGCTCCACCCAGACAATCCTTGATGCCGCGAATGCCGTGATCGAGAATAACTGCAACCGGAAGCCGAAATCCTTGTGGACCGACAACCAGTCAGGGGAAACGATAACTCACTATCTGGCCATGGATGAACGGGACGAAGCCCGGTATATTGCTGATAATATTGTAAAGCTCAATACCGTTTACCGGACTCCGTACAAGGATATGGCCATACTCTACCGGACGAATGCGCAGTCCCGGGTTATTGAGGAAGGGCTCAGGAATGCAGCGATACCCTACACCATGGTCGGCGGTCTCCGGTTCTATGACCGTAAAGAGATTAAAGACATTATGGCTTATATAAAAGTCATATTTAACCCTTCTGATGCCATCAGTCTGCTCAGAATTATCAATGTACCCCGCAGGGGAATCGGTGACACTACTATTGGACGACTGCAGGAATATGCGGTGAAAAATGATGTACCGTTGTTCGACGCCGTATCCAATCCTGATTTAGTGCCAGGGCTTACCTCCCGGGCTAAACATCAGTTGGAGGCGCTGGCCGAGCTGATTTTTAACCTGATGTCCTGCCAGAACACGCTGCCGATAGCCGATTTTGTTGATAAAGTCATGCGGGATTCGGGTTATTTAGCCGAACTCGAAGCCGACAGCGATCCGCTGGCTCCCAACCGTATTGAAAACCTCAAAGAATTGGTCAGTGACGCCAAAAAGTTTGCCGAAACGGAAGTCGAGAACAGCCTGGAAGATTTCTTAAGCCGTGTCTCGCTCTTAACCGACAGTGACAAAGCCGAAGACGGGGATGACCAAGTTACCGTTATGACATTGCACTCAGCC
>CAZCEN010000475.1:0-1724 GCA_964497205.1 uncultured Sporomusaceae bacterium | reverse complement strand
AGCGCTAAATAATGCTCCGAAAATTAAAAAGCGGCCCATTTCAAAGAATTCATCGCAGGCATCTGTTAAGACATTAAAACAGCGGTCATAGCCGTTCTGACGGGAGTGACTGTGATGTTGTCCGCAACCGCAAAGCTGGCTGTGGTACTGTAAATTAAACTGAAGCTTAAGTTCGGAGCCGCGGAAACAATATCCCAGACAGAGCGCTACACCTGCCGCAATAACAAAAGCCATAGACAAACGGAGCCACATCACCGCCTGTGCATTAAAAGCAAACGCGGTGGCGGAGGCTACAACCGGATTAATGACAGGCGCGGCAAGCATGAACGCAATAGCGGCAGGCAATGGTACCCCTTTAGTAATGAGCCGGCGGGCAATGGGTACTATCGCACAATCACAAACAGGGAAAAGTAACCCCAGGAAACAAGCCGGTATGATACTGTATAGTCTATTTTTGGGCAACATACGCTGAATAAGCTGTTCTGACACAAACTGGTTAATAAGGGCAGAAACAAATATCCCTAGAAGAATAAAAGGCAGTGCTTCAATAATGATACTCAAAAAAATAATTCTTAAATTTAAAATGTCACCCCAATTCATGTTTATAATGATTGATAAAACGGCATTCAGTATTCCTTCCCTATCCGGCATCTTCTCACCCCTGGCTTTTTTTTTGTTAAGAGCAGTGGCTCTTATCCCGTAATCTAATAAAACTTAACCTACAGTAATATAATGCCGGTTGATGACATTTATGACTTAAATACAGTATAATTGTAGATAGTAAAATTATTAATTAGGAGGATGCTAATTGGAAAAATTTATTGCTGCACTCCGCAGTCATGGCTATAAAATAACGCCGCAACGACGGGCGGTAATTGGCGCACTCCGTGCTTGTGACAAGTTTACCACTGCCCAGCAGGTACTGGATCATGTGAAAGAAAATTTTCCCGATATGAGCCTGGATACCGTTTACCGAAATTTAAGCTTGTTGACTAATTTAGGGTTAGTTCATGAAATAAACACCCGGCGGCGCGAAGGCAACATATTTGAGATTTCCTTGGCAGAGCACCATCATCACTTGGTATGCTTGGAGTGTGGCAAAACGGAATGCTTAAATTTTTGTCCAATACATGCCGATGAGGTGGCAAAGGCCGAAGAAACTGGATTTAAGGTTACTTTTCATTCGCTTGAGTTTTATGGCTACTGTCAGGATTGCCACGAGGATAATCCAAAGAGGCAATGAATTGCTGTGCGTTTAGTATCAAACGGTTATAATCAGGTGTTGTCCGGTCTGTTAGCACATCGACCTCCGCCCTGCGTTGGGGTGTCAATCGATAACCCATTTCTCTTAGCGTACACACGATCCGTTCATGATATTACTACTAAATAGTAATATTACTATTTACAATTATAACTAATCATTTTTCATCCTGCAATATCTTTCCAGAGGATGCAAGGAGAAGGGCTACAACCGGCTCTTCCACAGCATTCACTTATATTTAAAAGCAACCGTCTAAAACTCCCATTGCCAGGGATGCTTTAGACGGTTGCTTTAATTTAGAGTTTTGGCTTATTAAAAAAAATGATATAGCGACCTAACGGACGAGATTGTGAATCAAGGCAAAACGGGGTCAAGTGCCTTTACTCATCCTATTCCTTATATTAGCCATTAATCCGAACTATTAAAACCCTAGCTCCTCTCCTATTATCATTACTGAAATACG
>CAZCEN010000474.1:0-1729 GCA_964497205.1 uncultured Sporomusaceae bacterium | reverse complement strand
CTGTCAATTTTGGAAAAAGGCCGTGCTGAATCGCATTTTCCACCAGAGCTTGTACAGATAAAACCGGAATACGGGTTTTCAAAACAGCTTCTTCTATTTCCATAGCTACCGTTAAGCGTGCTCCGAAACGCGATTTGGCAATCTCCAGGTAAGAGCTTACCTTTTCCAATTCTTCCTCAATGGTTACAAAATCACCACGTTTGGCAAAACTATATTTTAGGATTATCGACAGATGTTCAAGCAAATCCCGGGCTGTGTCCGGGCTAGTTCGGCAAAGCGACATGATAATGCTTAAAGTATTAAACAAAAAGTGTGGATTAATCTGGGCGCGCAGCGCTTTCAACTCGGCCTTTTCCCGCATTTTTTTCTGAGCATCAATCTCCGCCAGTTCAATTTGAACCGACAACAGCTCGGCAATACCACGGGCAAGCTGAATATCCATTTCGTTAACTTCTCCTGGCTGCATCCGCGATAGTTTTATCGTGCCAACGACAATCCCAGAGGCAATAAGCGGAGCTCCAACCCCAGAACGCAAGGGACAGTCCGGAACCGGACAGCCTCGTTCCTCGTGAGAATGAATGATAGCCAAAGTACCTTCGGCAATTGACCGCTTGGTTGACTCAGTCAGAATAGGCTCACCGATCCGGTGATGATCCGACCCCTTGCCAACAAAAGCCAAAACCTTTTCCCTGTCCGTAATGGAAACTGCGTCAGCTTTGGTTAATTCATAGATGATCTTGGCCGTTTCAGTGGCCGACCGGATAGTTAGGCCTTGCCTGAGAAAAGGGAGGGTTTTGCTGGCAATTCTTAATGCCAGCTCGGCCGCTTTCGCGCTATGTGCTTCCTGCTGGCTCTGAATATCTTTGATAATAAACATAAAAGCAACTGTTCCGGCCACTGAGACAAGGGTTGTAGGTATAGCAATGATCTTCTCCATGGCCCAGGCGGTTTCAAAAGGTTTGGCAAATACCAGCACCATTACTTTTTGGACAAATTCCGCTGCCAAGGCAATAGCTCCGGCCGTTTTCCAATTCATATTGTTAAGTCCGATTTTCTGGCGCATTATACCGGCAAATAAACCTCCCAAAACGCTGGCTATGCCGCAGGTTTCCGCAGTAAATCCTCCTACTAAATACCGGTGTAAACCACTTATCGCGCCAACGCTGAAACCAACTATCGGACCTCCCATAATACCACTCATAAGAGTACCTATTAGCCGTGTATTGGCTAGAGCGCCCTCAACCGGAATTCCGTTATAGGTTCCCAGGATGGATAATATTGAAAAAATAACGGTTAAAATAAACCAATGCCGCATATTCATGGGATGGTTTACACAACTGGCAATAAATCTACTTCGTCCGAGCAGATAAGCAACAAGCGCAATTAATGCCATGTCCCCCAATAAGTTTAAAACAATATCAAATTTCAAAAAATCCACAAGATTCCTCCATAAAAAATCATCTTCGTAGATATCTTATCATTTATTGCATAAAACGACTGCTACTTTTTGATAGAATAACGTAAAATTGCCAAAAACTCAATTTTTAAAAATTTGTTCTTATCCTGTGTTTAACTTATTAAAAACAGAACTTTTTCAACAATATCTGTTTTTACCCTGTAAAAGTAAAAAACTTCCGGTCTTGCCTGCTGGCTAAACCGGATACTTGCTTAATAACTTTGAATAGGAGTGTTTATTCCGGGGAAACTTTAACTATCTTTTAAGCGGGAG
>CAZCEN010000473.1:0-1731 GCA_964497205.1 uncultured Sporomusaceae bacterium | reverse complement strand
ATTCACAACAATTCTATGCCCGAAGATATGCCTGATGCAGCAAAAAAACTATATCGTGGTACAACAGCCCTGTACAATTCCGCCGCCCCAAAACCGGCCAAAGAGCTGGCTATGCTCATAGCTGACGAAGTGGCCGGCTCACTCCATATTCATCAATATCCCCTGCAAGATCGCCCAGGGCTAGTACTATTAAACGCCTCGTGGGTTCCGGCAGTGATTGTTGAAACAGCCATGATGCCGCACCCGCAGGATGCTAAAATGCTGTCCCAGCGAATATATCGTAAGGAAGCTGCCCAAGCCATTTTTCAAGCAACCGAGAAATACTTTGCTATTTCCAGCCTCACAGTAGGGGGAAACCAACCATGATAGAAAAAATATTATATATTGCCCTATTGCTATCAGCTGCCTTGTATCCATGTAATACTCCGTCCTATGCCGCAACACCCCTGGCGCAACATAATGCGAATACAGCGAATAACGGGTTAGCAGTAACCGATGCCACCGGCAGCGTCTATTATCTTGACCTGGTAGGAGACATTTATGCTGACGGCCGAGAAAAGATATTTAGGCTACATCCGGGAGAAACAGCTCCAGTCCTGTTAGCCGATGATGAAGCTTGGAATTTAACTATTTCCCGGAAATATTTGTATTACAGCAACTGGTCGGACCATCATCGGCTTTACCGGCTTACCCTTGACGGCACAGAAAAGAGTAAGCTAACCGACGAACCCGTCTGCCAACTGACTGCTGCCGGCGACTCTCTTGTATATATAACCTGGAGCAACCGCTCCGCTCAAGACAAAGCTATCTACAAACTGCCTCTGGCTGGCGGATTGCCTCAAAAACTATGTAATGACAATGCGGAAAGCCTGCAGGTTTTAGGCGATTGGTTATATTACCTTAACGCTTCTGACGGATATACAATATACCGTATCCGGTTAGATGGCACACAACGCAGTAAAATTGCTGAAGACCACGTATTATTCATGGCTATAGCAGATAACGCCATTTATTATAGTAATTACAGTGACGGACAAAAACTTTATTCGCTTAGCCTCGATGGCAAAAATAAAACCAAATTGACGGATGACAAAGCCGGATTTATCAATTACACAAACGGGTACATTTACTATACCAACGCTTCTGCCAATCATGCGCTATACCGCGTTACTGCCAACGGCCAAAATAATCAACTTGTTTGTGATTTGGGTATCGGACCGCAGCCCATTAACATTATAAATAACACGCTTTTTTACAACCACCTATTTATTAAGCCCTAAGAAAACTATCAAAAAAAATAGGACGGTACCCCTAAGATAATGAAAGCCTTCATGTTACCGTTTCGCAAGGAGGATATCCCATGTTTTCTATCCGTTTTTTTAAACAAGCAGCGCTTGTACTAGCCTGCGTAACCCTAACCAGCGGATTATTGCCGCAGCCCCTTCAGGCAAATCAGCCTGAACCCCCACCCGGTTACTTTATTCTGCCCCTCTATCAACAACCGGCAAAACCGTCAACACTTGATAAACAGTTACTATCTACAATGGAACAATATAAAATTGTCGGCTTATCTGCCGCCGTTTTCAAAGACAACAAATTGGTCTGGAGTAATGGTTACGGTTGGTCCAATCTTGAAACATGCCGTCCGGTAACCTCAGACACACTCTTCCGGGTAGCATCACTCTCAAAAATGGTTACTGCAACCGCCCTTATGCAGCTTTATGAGCAACG
>CAZCEN010000472.1:0-1737 GCA_964497205.1 uncultured Sporomusaceae bacterium | reverse complement strand
GGAAAATAAAAAAAAGCCGCCCTGCCCTGCGGCAACAGGGCAATGCGGTAACAAAAGATAATAGTTATCCAAATTAGTTTAGCAAATTACCATGGAATTTTCAAGGAGGCCGCTAAGCCTTTTAATGGTTCTCCTGTAAAGCGTTAGTCCTATGGGGGCTTAAGAGTTCCCAATAATGTTTGAAGATCAAACAAGGAGGTAAACCATTCGTGATTTCTGGAAAGAAAAAAATCCGTTGGGAAATTTTTGGCCCGATGACAGCGATTATTGTTGCCTGCGTTATTGCCGCAGTTACCATTCCGCAACAATTTTATAATGCCGAAAACGCGCTGGTTGAGGGTGCGATTCAAAATCTTGGCTGGCTGTTTGACTTGTTTGGCATGTGCGCCGTATTGTTTTGTTTTTATCTAATGTTTACCCGCTATGGTGATATACGGCTGGGCGGGCCGGAGGCTAAACCCGAGTATTCTACCTGGAGTTGGTTTGTACTTACATTGAAATGCGGTATTGCCATTGGAATTTTATTTTGGGGTATTGCTGAACCGCTTTATCATTTTTGTACGCCACCGAAGGTATTGGGAATTGATCCCTATAGTGAAAAAGCAGCCATATTTTCCTTATCGACCGCTACGTTGCATTGGACGCTGACACCTTATGCCATGTATACACTGGCCGGACTGGCAGTAGGGTTGGTCCATTATAATCTCAAACTCCCGTACACACAGGGTTCAACTTTATATCCGATTTTCAAAAACCGCTCCTTCGGTTTTATCGGTACATTACTTGATAATTTGTGTTTGTTCGCTATTGTGGGCGGTGTGGCCGCCGTTATGGGCGTTCTTGCCATGCAAATCGGCAGTGGCCTTCATATTTTGGCCGGTGTCACTACCGGACCCCATATCTGGTCAATTGTTATCGTTATCGCGACAATTGCTGCCGTTGCGTTAAGCATTAGCGGCATTAAACGCGGTATTAGCATTATGGCTAAAATTAATACAAGTATCTTCATCTTTTTGCTGGTATTTGTACTTTTCTTTGGCCCGACAGCCTTTATTCTAAAATTGGGTACAGCATCTCTGGGTGATTATTTGCAGAACTTTTTCACCAAATCATTGTTCCTCAGTCCAATCGACCAATCTGACTGGCCGCGGTGGTGGACTATATATTACTGGGCAATCTGGCTTGCCTATGCGCCAATGAGCGGTATGTTCTTCGCCCGGGTAGCTTATGGCCGGACGATCCGTGAGTTTATACTCTGTAACCTTGTAGCTACTTCGATTTTCGGTATGGTATGGTTCTGGATCTTTGGTGGATCAGCCGTATTCTTCGAATGGCAGTACAAAGGTCTTTGGACAATTATTAACCAGCCGCAGGGCGGTCTGGAAGCTTCACTTTTTGCTTATTTGCAGAACCTGCCACTTTCGACGGTACTTAGTTGGGTTATGTTAGGTACTATTATTACTTCCTTTAGTACCATGGCCGACTCCATGACAACTACGGTAGCTGCCATGAACACTACCGGCAATACCAAGGATGACCCGGAACCCCCTTCCTACATGAAAGTAGTATGGGGTGTGCTGATGGGCGGTATGGCGCTTATTACTCTGACTGCCGGTTCCGGCGGCAAGATTTCCGGTATCGATGCAACAAAAATGATTGCGACCGTGGCGGGCATACCGATTCTGTTTTATGCCATTGCCCAAGTGTATTCCATTATCTCGATCCTCATCAACCATA
>CAZCEN010000471.1:0-1758 GCA_964497205.1 uncultured Sporomusaceae bacterium | reverse complement strand
GTGGCATACCGAACAGGATATCAAGAACTATTATGATCCAAAAGTTTTGCGCAGGGATACTCAGTTATACCTTTTGGCAGCTTTGCGGTTGCTGGGGTGTGAAGGGGTTCCTTTCAACATCAATAGTCTCTTAGCGCAGATTAGCAATCAGTTTGAAAAATATATTCAGTGTTATTCACATATGTTTGATTTTAAAAACTGCCAGGAGGGGTTTAAGGAACTTACTAACATTTATCAGATGCGAACACAAAGGGCTGCTTTAGATTTATACGCAAGTCTTTACCTGGTGAGAAAACTCAACCGTATGCTGTTCGTGGAGAAGGAAGCATATATGCAGGATTATGCAGTTGAACAAGCTTTTCTGCCAGGCTTTATGGCGGCGAAATGGCTAGATAATAGTAAGATGACCGAAATTAATGAATTGACGCTGCGAAATTATCTTCGTTGTCAAGCAAATCGGTTTACTACTATTTGCTATGATATAATTGATTTTTTGCAGTACCGGTAAATTATCCATTTAGATAGAGGCAGATAGAGGGGGATTTTTTTAATGGCTAACCCAAAAAAGACTATTAGAAACGTTTCCTGGTGGCCGGGGCAGCAGCAACAGCAATGTTGGCTTCAGATATTGGTTTCTTTGACATGTAAGTAATAACGAAGGATGAGGTCGATCCCAAGCCTGTAATTAATAGTATCAGCCCCTATACTGGCACGGAGATAATTGATCAGGAAAGTAAAGAATTTAAGCAAGGAGCTGATGCGGCAAAATAGGAATATATAGCAGTAGGGCGAAATGGAAAAACAGTGAGTCAGGCAGCGTAGTGCTTGACTCACTGTTTTTGTTTGTGCATTGCCTTATCTACAATAATTATGTGGATTGGACGTATAACAGAACTCTTTAATAATTTTCTCGGAGACAACCAGCCTTACCCCTGGTGCCGGTATTGGCAAGAGTTTGGTGGGAGTTGTAAAGCCCATTATTTGACCGACGGTATTGAAGATGGAATTACTGTTCACTTTGTAGAAATGCTGCCAAAGATTAGGATAACGCAATTGCAAAGCATTAATTGCCGGAAGGGAATTTAGGGCCGCCTGCCAACGTTCGCGCACTACTGTTTCAAGACCTAAGACGCAAACCACAACCGGTTGATTTGGTTGAAACGACCAGGTAATAGTGTGGTCATGGATAGCAAGCAATAAGTGAGAAGAATTTCCGACCGCTTTGGTCACTCCCGTTTTGGGATCAAAGGCGAGGCCGTGAATTTGATCGACAACTTCTCCTTTGGGTTCAACTAACGCCCAAAAGTTATGAGCAAACGGTGTGAGTGGAATTTTAAAAGCGCGTGCTTGAATACTCCATTTACCAAGCATGGTGCACCCCTCACTTGTTTTTTACATAATATGTTTATAAAAAGCTTCCGGTTACAAAGAAAGTTGCTCTGGCTTTTACAAGTAGATTATTATCCGCGTCCAGAACTTCTGCTTCGGCTACCATAGTTTGTTTACCGTTATGGATAAGAGTCCCGATACCGGTTAATAGTTGCTGGGATTCGGCTCCGCGGATAAAGTTCAAATTCATATCAAGTGTTACTACTTTTTTGCCGGTTGTGGCACAGGCTACTCCCATAGCGGTGTCTACTAAGGCAGCCAGAGCGCCGCCATGCACCATTTTATATAAATTGGTGTGGGTTTCTTTATTTACAGGCATGGATAACTTAGCTTTACCTGGTTCTAATTCGATCAGTTTCATTTCTAATA
>CAZCEN010000470.1:0-1761 GCA_964497205.1 uncultured Sporomusaceae bacterium | reverse complement strand
TTAGGCTTTGTAGGGGAAACGGGAGCCGGCAAAACCACAACTGCTCTGGGCATAATGCATCTTATTCTCAATCCGCCTGGACGGTTCATCCAGGGGCAGATCCTATTAAACGGGGAGGACCTGTTAAGAAAAAGCGATAAAGAAATGCGGGAAATCCGCGGACATAAAATTGCTATGATTTTTCAGGACCCGATGACTTCCCTGAATCCGGTTCAGCCGGTAGGGGAACAAATTGCCGAGATGATTCGCCTGCATACTAATCTGACTAAGGCCGAAGCCAGAAAGAAAGCGGGGGAAATGCTGGAGACAGTAGGTATCCAGGCCAGCCGTTCACCGGATTTTCCCCATCAGTTTAGCGGTGGTATGAAGCAAAGAGTAGTGATCGCTATCGCGTTGGCGTGCAATCCAGCCTTGTTGATTGCCGATGAACCTACAACGGCGTTGGATGTAACCATTCAGGCTCAGGTATTGGCACTCATGAAAGAGCTAAAGGACAAATACCAAACTTCCATGATTATGATTACGCATGACCTGGGAATTGTGGCGGAGATTTGTGACAAAGTGGCCATCATGTACGCCGGTACTATTGTGGAGTATGCCGACAAACGCCCGTTGTTCCTTAAGCCGCTGCATCCATATACGGTAGGGTTGTTTAATTCGGTGCCGGATATTGATACCGACGAGACCGAGCTAAAGGTGATAAAGGGACTAATGCCCGATCCCACCGATCTTCCCCCAGGCTGTACCTTCCATCCGCGATGCCCTCAGGCGCAGGCGGCTTGCTCGGAAAAACGGCCGGCTATGGTCGAAGCCGAGCCGGGACATTTTGTTGCCTGCCTTATGTATCAGGCAAACCCCGAGGGCGGAGGTAGCGAGAATGGCTGAAAAATTGCTGGACATTCAGAATCTGACCAAGTACTTTTCAACAAAGAAGGGATTGCTACACGCGGTAGACAATATATCTTTCCATATAGATAAGGGCGAAACATTAGGTTTGGTTGGGGAATCCGGGTGCGGCAAATCTACCACAGGGCGTCTGCTGATTCGCCTCTTAGAAGCCGATCGCGGGCAGATATTCTATAACGGTGACGACGTGCTGAAATATACGTCGCGCCAGATAAAAGAAGCGCGCCGCAAGATGCAGATTGTCTTTCAGGACCCTTATTCCTCGCTCAACCCCCGGTTAACGGTTTTTGAGCTGATTGCCGAACCGCTTTATGTCAATCATGTGTATAAAACGAAAAGAGAGACGGAAGCACGGATTAAGGAACTCATGGATACTGTGGGGCTGGCACAGCGCCTGATAACCTCTTACCCCCACGAACTGGACGGCGGCCGGCGCCAGCGGATTGGCGTAGCACGGGCGTTGGCTTTGAAGCCCGAGTTTATTGTCCTTGACGAACCGGTATCGGCGCTGGATGTCTGTATTCAGGCACAAATCCTTAATTTGCTCAAAAATTTACAACGTGAGTTGGGTTTGACCTATCTCTTTATCTCGCATAACCTGAGTGTTGTCAAACATGTCAGTGACCGGATTGCCGTCATGTACCTGGGTAAAATTGTAGAGGTATCTGATTATAAGTCCATCTTTGTAAATCCCGTTCACCCGTATTCCCAGGCGCTGCTTTCCGCGATACCGCTTGCCAAGCTGGATGGTAAGCGGGAACGGATTATTCTGGAAGGGGATATCCCCAGTCCGGTCAATCCGCCACCAGGTTGCCGCTTTTACGGGCGATGCTTTTACCGGCAGGAAATCTGTTC
>CAZCEN010000469.1:0-1770 GCA_964497205.1 uncultured Sporomusaceae bacterium | reverse complement strand
ATTCCATTATATCAAAATTATGGTAAACAATATATATAGTTTTAAAGAGTATGTTTATTCATTGATCCACTAGGATGACAAGGTCAATCGCCTTGAATTAATTACACACGCAATAAAAAAGACTCCGCAAAAAACAGAATCTTTACAAACTGGATATACCCTGTTATGCCGCAGCATGATCAATTACACAAGTTGTCCCAGTTTGCCTTGTATGGACTGCGTACTGCTTGAAATGAGCTGCAACGAAGCAACTTGTTGCTGAGTCGTTGATGTAGTTGACCGGACTTCTTGGCCTACCTCTAAAACAGAGTCTTTTACGAATTTCAGGGTGGTGCTGATTTTACTTAGTGATTCAGCCGAATAAGTAGCCAATTTTCGAATTTCGTTGGCAACTACAGCAAATCCCCTCCCGGCTTCCCCCACACGAGCCGCTTCAATTGCTGCGTTAAGTCCAAGTAAATTAGTCTGGGCGGCAATATTCTGGATATAATCAAATACTTGATTCAAATCACTCAAATGAGCTTCCGTGTTATTCAGGAACTTTTCCATATGTTCATAACGCAGCGAAACGTCAGTGGCAGCATCGGTTAGCTCGTGAATAGACATAAAAGTTTGATTCAGTTCCATTACAACGGAACGCAATAAATTTTCTCTGGCCTGGCTGGCCTTATCTTTTTTTATCTCTTCACCAACTAGGATTGCAGCCATCTTTTGCAACGGACGGGTCTGTTCCGGATCACCTGTCATTCCGATACAACCAATGCGTTTGCCCTCATAAAATATAACGCCATTGTATCCCGGCCTTACTCCCTCCATCTTGCTGGCATCTTCTGCGGATATTGCCACTTCGTCCGTTTCGCCCGCCATAATGCTTTTAGCCCCTGCGTGGATAGTGCCCAGACGCTCCGGCTGCATAGTAGCAATAATCTCGCCGCCCTCTCCCATGAAATTAACATTACTACCTGTAACCTCGTGGATCATTTTCACAACCCGCTCAGCTAATTCCTTCGGAACTTGATGTTTCCAGTCCATATTTTCCTCCATGTTTATCATAGAAACTACGCCATCTGGTATATTCCGTTTATGTAGTATAACTAATATATAAAACTTACTATTGTCCTAGTTAAATTTTAACTTTTTTTCACTTTTTAGGCAATTAGTGCACTTTACACTGTTTTATTGATAAAAACGTAGTTATTTTGTACAAACTGTACAATGATATAGGAGTTAACCCAGATAGCGCCAAAAAATTATACTTTCACTTAAAGAAAAAAACGATTGCTTAAAGAAGACTTTAAGCAATCGCAAGACATTTACTTTCTTACCATAAACGTTGGGTAACCCCCGGGCCGGACGGCCATCCCATGAAAAACCAGAAGCTAAACAATAGATACCACATTACTAAGAATGCTATTGCATATGGCATCATCAACGACAGATACGTACCGATACCCGCGTTTTTCTCGTATTTGCCCATACCTTCCAAAAACAGAGGTAAGAACGGATTAACAATACCCACAGTATTCAGAGAACCATCACCGGCACGGAAAGCCATCTGAATAAATGCCGGGTGATAGCCAAGCAGCATAAACATTGGTACGAATACCGGCGAAAGCAACGCCCATACAGCGGAACCACTGGCAGTGAACAAGCCCAAGAACTGCGCAAACAGCATAAAGCAGATAAATGCCGGCAAACCAACCATATTTATTGACTTTAAGAATTCAGCACCGCTGGTTGCAAGAAGAGTTGCGATATTGGTCCAAGTAA
>CAZCEN010000468.1:0-1786 GCA_964497205.1 uncultured Sporomusaceae bacterium | reverse complement strand
AAAAATCGCCGCTTAGCAAAGCGGCCGGGGATGATGCTACTGGTGTTGGTATACTTGTTCGCTAGCGTGAGGATAACCAAATAACCGGGTTTGGGAGAGGATTTTCTTGAAAAACAGAATAAAATTAGGGTTCAAATTTGCTGTTAGTTTTGGTGTAATTCTACTGCTGATGATTGTTATGACCGTTAGTTCTTTTGTTAATTTAAAAAATGCTAAAGCCGAGTTAGAAAAAATTGAAGAGGCTAACGTAAGGATGGCGCTAGCTGATCAAATTGCTATGGAATATAAAAATACTATACTGGCCATTAGGGGGTATACTGCCTACGGTGATGCAGTTTATCTCGGACAAATTGAAAATGGTTTTGACACACTATTAAAACTGGAGAATAATCTGCTAACCGTTGCACGGGGTGATAAAAAACAATCAGTGCAGGAAATGATTAACGATACTTCAAAATATAGAGACACTATTTTGAAGGAGTACATTCCACAGGCTAAGGGATATTATACCGCGCTAGATACGGGTAACCTTATTCTGGCAAAAGAATATGATGCTAAACTAAAGGAGACCGCCCGGCAAGTCGCACCGCTGGCACAGGCAATTTCCGAAAAAGCAGACGGTATTGCGAAAGATAATAATAGTTTAGCGGATGCTTTGATCGCCGAAAGCAAAGGCCGGGCCGATTATGTAATTAAGACATCCATAATAGTAAGCTTAGTAATATTGGTTCTGGGAATAGCCACGGCAACTATTTTGACCAATATGATTAGAAAACCCATAATTGCCCTCACCGAAGTTGCTAAGCAATATGCCGAAGGCGACTTGCGTAATATTGTTGAAATCAAATCCGCAGATGAAATCGGGGATTTAGGCCAATCGCTGAAGATTATGCACAACAACTTTGTAAGAATGATTGCCAATATCCGGTCGGCTTCTGAGCAGTTAGCCGATGCTTCCGAACAAATGGCGGCATCGACCGAAGAAGTTACTTCTGCAAGTGAAGGGATTTCCGAAAATATGCAGCACTTAGCCGGTGAAGCTGAAAACGGTAACAAAGCTATGCTGGAAGCATCACAGGCATTGGTGGAATTGTCAAGCCTTATTCAAATTGCCAAAAATAAAGCCGAGCATACCTGCAATAACTCGCAAGAAACAATGGCGGCGGCTGAAAGCGGTCGTGCCAAGGTCACCGAATCAGTGGCGAAGATGGGTAATATCACAGAGCAGACCCAGCGTTCCAGCCAGATTATCGGTGAATTGAGTGATTACTCACAGCAAATATCACTCATTATCGACACCATTACCAGCATCGCGAAGCAAACAAATCTGTTGGCTCTCAATGCGGCCATTGAAGCGGCAAGGGCTGGTGAGCACGGCCGTGGATTTGCGGTAGTAGCGGAAGAAGTACGCAAATTGGCAGAGCAGTCAGACCACGGAGCACAAGAAATAACCACGCTGGTGCAGAAGGTTACTGAGAAGACCCAACTGGCCGTGGCGGCTATGGCGCAGAATGTATCCGAAGTAGATGCCGGGGTAGCTACCGTTAATGAAGCAGGCCTCGCGCTTGATAAAATACTGCAGGCAATAACAGTTATGGCAGAAGAGACCCAGGAAATTGGGAAACTGACTTCCGAGCAGGTCGCCAACTCAGACCAAATCGTTCATTTAATTGACAGTCTTTCTACCGTTATCGAAACAGTGGCGGCCCACAGCGAAGAGATTACTGCATCGGCTGAAGAACAGTCATCGGTTATGCAGACGGTAGCTGCCGGTGCTGAAGAAACC
>CAZCEN010000467.1:854-1790 GCA_964497205.1 uncultured Sporomusaceae bacterium | reverse complement strand
TCTCTATCTCAAGGTAGTTATTATGGTGGAAAAGATTTTATTTATTAAGCGCTTAGTTGTTATAGGTAAAAATGAGTAATAATGCTTAGAACGATGATATGGTATTAGAAGGCGGGCGATATGCCTGCCTTTATTTTTTATCTACTAATAAAAGTAAAAGAATAAAAAAAGGATGAGGCAACGGCAGTTTCTGAAGTCGGTAAAGGCTTGATGCTAGCTGTTTTGCGTTAGGCTACACCGTAGAAAAAGGTGGTTTGTCTGTAAAAAAATGTATTGACAGTAGTTGAAGGCAGGTGTAATATTTTATTATATTATAAATTTGTAATATAGAGAGGCGAAAATTCATGTTGCTTAATTTTGCCGAGTATATGACCTATGGCGTATTTCAAATAGCTAGAAATACCAGACTGGGTGATGCTATAAGTTTTTTTATCTATGACACTTTGAAGATCTTCTTGATGCTGGCGGTGATTATCTTTGCTGTATCCATTATCAGGACGTATTTTCCCCCGGAACGTACGAAAAAATTGCTTAGTCATAAACGGGAGTTTTTTGGTAACATCATGGCTGCCTTACTAGGGATTGTAACACCCTTCTGTTCCTGCTCAGCCGTACCGTTATTTATTGGCTTTGTAGAGTCTGGGGTACCGTTGGGGGTGACTTTTTCATTTTTGATTTCTTCACCAATGGTTAATGAAGTTGCAGTTGTACTATTGTGGGGAATGTTTGGCTGGAAGATAGCAGGTATTTATATGGCGGCTGGTTTAATTGTCGCCATTGTGGCTGGGTTTGTTATCGGTAAATTG
Organism: uncultured Sporomusaceae bacterium; assembly: GCA_964497205.1. Lineage (GTDB taxonomy): Bacteria > Bacillota > Negativicutes > Sporomusales > Sporomusaceae > Sporomusa. The sequence continues at coordinate 984 of CAZCEN010000467.1, read as the reverse complement.
GGATTGGAACACTGGGTCGAGGAATATGTGTACCAAATGGAAGTAGGTAGTGTTGAGATTGAGAGCATGACCATGGAGGAACGACTCAAGTATGCATGGGACTATACCTTGGAGATTTTACGAAAAGTGT
>CAZCEN010000467.1:424-804 GCA_964497205.1 uncultured Sporomusaceae bacterium | reverse complement strand
ATGGATACGCACCGGAAAACTTCCTTGTCAAGTATGCCGGCAAAGATAACGTTTTTGCTGTACCTCTAGCTGTCTTGATCGGGGTGCCGCTTTACTCCAACGCCGCCGGTATTATTCCGATTGTCTTTGCACTGATGGAAAAAGGCATGAGTGTTGGTACCGTGCTAGCGTTCATGATGGCCGTGACTGCCTTAAGTTTGCCGGAAATGATTATTCTTAGAAATGTGCTTAAGCCGCGGCTTATTGGTATTTTTGCCGGAATTATGGCAGTAGCCATTACTTTGATTGGTTATCTGTTTAATGCTATTCTATAACTTGACAACCATCTGGGAATTCGCTACGGTTACATTAGTATTAAATAATAAGGTGTAATGGTGATA
>CAZCEN010000467.1:0-414 GCA_964497205.1 uncultured Sporomusaceae bacterium | reverse complement strand
TTTAATGCCATTCTATAACTTGACAACAAGTTGAAAATTCGCTACGGTTAAACTAGTTAATAAATTATAAGGTGTAATGGTGATAGCAATGTCTGATGATTTAGTATGTAAAATGACTGCCGAGGTTTTCAAGTCACTGGCACATCCGGCAAGAATCAAAATCTTAAAAATGTTGGCAGACCAGGAACGGTGTGTCTGTGAAATAATCCCGGAAGTTGGCATTGAGCAGTCAAATCTTTCGCAGCATCTGGGGATCTTAAAAAAACAAGGTATTATTGATTGTCGTAAGGAAGGCACAAAAGTAATATATTTTGTGCTTTATCCTTCAATATTTGAGGTAGTTGGTATTGTTGAAACAATCTTGCTTAACCAGTTGAGTCAAAGTCAAAGCCTTCTGAAGCGCCTTAACAGCAC
>CAZCEN010000466.1:0-1794 GCA_964497205.1 uncultured Sporomusaceae bacterium | reverse complement strand
CGGGCGCTCTCGGGGTCGTGAAGGCCAAGGCCAAAGGAATGCGGGAAGTCTATGTGCATGTTACCAGTGCCAAGATTGAGCCCAAAGCCAATGAGCGCGATATCAATTGCTACAACTGTCATCAGGATAAGGTGAAAACCAATATCGATAAGGCGCTAGCCGCGAAGGATCCGCACACAGTGAAGCACTTTGACAATGGCATGACCTGTATAACCTGTCATAGCGGCCTGGTACATAATACCAGGCTCAATACCATGGTACCTAGCCGCGATACTTGCGCCAGCTGCCATTTGGATGCCATGCGGAAATAAGATTAAATTTTGGCCGGGAGGTAATTTTCATGAAGTTTTCTCGCCGGGATTTTTTAAAAGCTATTGCCGCCAGTACGGCATTAGTAAGTTCTGGCTGTTCATTTGACTCCGGCGGCCGGGGTGCACAAGGGACCACCTCGCAGCACGACGCGGAAAAATGGGTCAAGGGTGTCTGCCGTTACTGTGGTGTAGGCTGCGGCGTACTGGCAGGAGTTAGTAAGGGGAAAATAGTTGCCGTTAAAGGTGATCCGGATAATGCTGTCAATAGAGGCCGGTTATGTGTTAAAGGGATACTGCTGCCCAAAATCATGGATACCAAAGATCGTTTGCTTCATCCCATGGTCAAAAAAGATGGTCAGTTCGTCAAAGTTTCGTGGGATGAAGCATTGGATCTCATTGCTGCGAAATTTAAGGAAGCCATTGCCCAGTTTGGACCGGACTCCGTGGGGTATTACGGTTCCGGTCAGAATATCGCGGAAGAAGCCTATATTGCTAATAAACTCTTTAAGGGCGCCATTGGTACCAATAATATTGACGGGAATCCCCGTACCTGTATGGCCAGTGCGGTGGCGGGATATGTAAGCACATTTGGTAAGGACGAACCGATGGGAACCTATGCCGATATTGAGCAGGCCGATGTTTTTTTCCTTATCGGCGCTAATATGGCAGAAGCGCATCCGGTTTTGTATTCAAGACTGGTAGATCGCAAAAACAGTAATCCCCATGTAAAAATTATTGTTGCTGATCCCCGGCGGACTCGTACGGCCGATATAGCCGATATTTCCCTGCAGTTTGTACCGGGAACCGACTTAGCCCTGTTAAATAGCATGGCCTATGTTATTGTTGACGAAAATTTGGTTGACAAGGACTTCGTAGATCAGCACACCACCTTTATGCAAGGTGAGAAAAAACTGTCGTTTGATGAATTTAAGGCCTTCCTTGCTGATTATACGCCGGAAAAAGTAAGCGGACTCGTTGATCTGCCTGCGGAACAAATTCGCGAAGTGGCTCGTCTGTTTGCCGCCAAAGACCGGAACACAATGTCGATGTGGACGATGGGGCTTAACCAGCGGATTCGCGGCACTTGGGCCAATAATCTGGTGCACAACCTGCATCTTCTTACCGGCAAAATCTGCCGTCCGGGCAATACGCCGTTTTCGCTTACCGGCCAGCCGAGCGCCTGCGGCAGTATCCGTGAAGTGGGGGCGCTGTCCCATCTGCTGCCGGCGCATCGCGTAGTGGCTAATGCCAAGCACCGGGAAGAAATGGCGAAGATATGGGGTGTTGATCCTCTGAAAATGAGTGCCAAACCAGGCTATCATACCATCGAAATGTTTCGGGCAGCCGCCAGCGGCGCACTCAAAGTATTGTGGGTGGTTTGCACGAACCCCGGCCAGTCTATTCCAAACCTCAAGCCTTACCGTGAGGGGATGGAAAAGACTTTTATGATTGTATCCGAAACCTACCATCCGACGCGAACCAG
>CAZCEN010000465.1:0-1800 GCA_964497205.1 uncultured Sporomusaceae bacterium | reverse complement strand
GTTGGCGATAAAAAAATTATTATTTTTTATTGTCCTCTTGACGGGTAGCACACCACAAAAGGCATATACCTCGTTTTACTGCCTCTTTTTTATTAAATCAAACCATGACCACTTTTTCTCATTACTCTTTGATTCCTCCGAGTCCGATAACCCCGCATCATATATTATCTTATATAAAAAAAGCCGAACAAAAAAATATTGTTCGGCTTTTTACAGTATGATTTAAAGACCAAGGACTCCAAAAAACAGCAAGCAGACAATTCCGCTGACAACAGCCATAGACAAGCCCCAAATGAGAAGGTTCCGGAACAGTTTTGCTTTGTCTTCGTGTTCGCCTGCACAGGCAATACACAATGCGCCCATAGTGGAAAGAGGAGCAGTATCAACAAGATGAGAACCAACGTTGATGGAGGTAATCATCGCTATTGCGTTGCCACCGCCTATTTCATTGATCAAGCCTGGAACCATAGGCAGAAACATCGGCATAACTACACCGGAAGAACTGGAATAGGCAGAAATAACGCCAGTGATTAGTCCTAACCAACCATTAACAGTCACAGGGGTAGAGATGGCGCCGATTACCTTAACCAGGAAGTTAAGACCACCCGACTGATCCATTACGTCAATCAGGACAGACACACCGCAAACCATCATAATAACACCCCAAGGCATTGCTTTGACAGCGGCCTTGCTGTCTCCGGCGCCTAGCAGCATCATCACAGAAGACAAGATAAAGGCAACGGTACCAACGTTAGCGAGCAAATTTAGGACTCCTTTAGAAAATAAACCATTGAAAGCTGGAAGTCCGGGCAGTACAACTAGTAAAATCAAAATAGCTACAGAAGTCAGAGTAATAATCTGATTGCGATTGAAGGGTTCCGGTTTAGGCGCAAGCTCATCAATATTAACAGATGTTCCCCGTTGTTTATTGATCCAAGCCCATCCGCCAAGAACAAAGAAACCGCCAATGTTTACTAACCCTTGAGCAAGCTCGGAGTTAAAATGAATTTTCCATGCCAAGCTGTTTAGATCGGTAAGTCCCAATTGCGGTGCCATTTTAGCAATAATTCCGTTCGATATAATCCCGGTGGGAGCAAAGGGTGAGAAGGCTGCACCGTTTGCGGCACCCACGACAATTAAAGTCATTAAGAACGCCGGCATCCCAACACGGGCTGCAATCGCCATAGCCACAGGAGCCATTAAGGCGCAACCGGCAATATTTCCAGGTCCAATAGTAGTAATAAAAGTGGTTAAAACATAGATAATTAGAGGAACTATGGCTGTATTACCTTTACAGAGGCGGACGGAATAGGCAGTTAACTTTTCCATTGTACCATTGGTCTGCGCCATACCGAACATAAAGGTAACACCCACAAGAATCATAAAGAGTCCTATGGGGAAAGCCGCCATAATTTTGGCGCCAGATACATCGGCCCAAATGCCCCCAACAATGATTGCAAATCCGACACTCAGAAACCCAACATTCAAGTCTTCATTGATACAGCTGATTATAACAACAACTAAAAGGGCTATAATTGACATAATTGCTGCCAGCGAAATTTCCAATTTTTATTCCTCCTCTGACCAATTGCGATATACCTAATAAAAAACATAGCAATGTCGTTACCCAAACTGACATGGATGATTAAAAATCATAGGAGGATTATTTTTAATCTTCCTCTTCCTCGTCTGTGTCTTCTGTTGCAGGGAATGCGGCATGCAGAGCTTTAGTAGCTGCAATAAAGACGGCGATAACGGCAAACATTGTCGGCAGTGCTACTGCCATTAACGTAACTGCTT
>CAZCEN010000464.1:0-1814 GCA_964497205.1 uncultured Sporomusaceae bacterium | reverse complement strand
GGGTGGGAGAACGGGCCGCTGGAAAATACACAAGTCCTTATCCTGAGCATAGGTTTAGTACTGTCTTGGTTTGCGTCACAGCATAATCAACTTAACTTAAACAATAAGGAATAAAAAAATAAGTATTGTAAACAATTGGCAGATTGTTATTTGCCAAAACTTATTATAGGAGCGAGATAATGTCGAAGATCAAATTTTTAACTAACATATCTAAAAAAAAGCTGTATTACGGCTTACTTGCAGTTGGATTAAGTGTAGGTATTATTGGTATTACACTAGCTCAACATAGCCGTCAACAAGTAGTAGACGAAGAAATTTTAACTGTACGTACTGCTATAGTTGGCGATGCTAGCAGGGACATAACAGGTTATACTTATTCAGGAGAAGTCCGCGGACGGTTTGAAAGTCAACTAGCTTTTCAGGTAACAGGGAAAATTGTAAAGCGAAATGTTCAACTCGGTACTGCAGTGAATACCGGCGATATATTAATGCAAATTGATCCCAAAGATCTTCAACAAACGGTAAACAGCAGTTCAGCCCAAGTAGCCTCTGCGGAATCGCAACTAAAGCTTGCTGAAAGCAATCTGTATCGCTACCGCCAACTCTTAGAGACCGGTGCTATCAGCCGTGCGCAATATGATCAATACGCCAGTTCGTATGAAGTGGCAGTTGCTGGTGTTCGACAGGCTTCTGCCCAGTATGCACAGGGTTCCAATCAATTGGATTATAGTCTTTTACGGGCTGACAAACCAGGGGTTGTTTCTGGTATTGCTGCTGAGGCGGGCCAAGTGGTTACTGCCGGACAAACCGTTATTACAGTCGTGCAAGACGGCGAACGCGAGGTAGAAATCAGTGTCCCGGAAAATCGCATAGAAGAATTGCGTAAAGCCGGACAGATTAAAGTTGCTTTTTGGGCTCTGCCTAACGTAACAGTAAACGGCAGTATTAGAGAAATTGCTCCCATGGCAGATCAAACTACTCGTACCTTCAAAGTACGCATTAGCTTACTCAATCCTCCGTCGGAAATAAAACTAGGAATGACCGCTGCTGTAACCATAGACGATAATACACAGCCAACAATAACTATTCCGTTAACTGCTGTCTATCAAGACGGAAATACCCCTAAAGTCTGGGTGGTAAAGGAGAACATACTCGCATTACAGCCGATTCAAGCCGGTAATATTGGCAACGGAACCATTCAAGTAATCAGCGGCCTTCGGCAAGGGGACCGGATTGTAATTGCAGGGGTACATAAACTCAAAGAAGGGCAAAAGGTAAAATTTGGTGGTGATTCGTTATGAATAGCTTCAATTTAACCAAATGGTCCCTTGAGCATAAACACGTCATTTATTTCTTCATCACTCTTTTCTTCCTTGCCGGCATCGTTTCCTATAATAATTTAGGCCGTATGGAAGATCCTGACTTTACTATCAAACAAATGATTGTAACGGTTGCCTGGCCAGGGGCTACTGCTCGCCAAGTAGAAGAGCAAGTTACCGACAAGGTTGAAAAAAAGCTTCAAGATTTGCCGGGCCTTGATTACCTAAAAAGCTATTCGACTCCTGGGTTTAGTGTCATTTACGTTAATCTAAAAGATACGGTGCCTAAGGCAGAAGTTCGAAGCAGGTGGGTAGAAGCTCGTAACATGGTTAATGATATGACCGGTACACTACCGAGTGGGGTCATGGCTCCTCAGTTTAATGACCGGTTTGATGAAGTTTATGGTGTTGTGTATGCTCTAACAGGTGATGGTTATTCGTATGAAGAAATGCGGGAAAAAGCCGAAAAAATTCGTCGTATCCTTCTTGGTACTC
>CAZCEN010000463.1:0-1826 GCA_964497205.1 uncultured Sporomusaceae bacterium | reverse complement strand
TGAATTATCTGGATGAGATCGACACCAGTGCCAGGTTGGTTGGTGCGGTCAACACTATAGTTATTAAAGAAGGTCGCTTAATAGGGTATAACACTGACGCCGCGGGATATATGAGTGCACTACATTTAGCTGGTGTTGAGATAACAGGCAGAAAAGCCGTTATTCTAGGGGCAGGCGGTGCGGCTAGGGCAGTAGTGGCAGGCTTAATTACCGCACAAATTGGCGAGGTAACTATAGGTGCGCGGCAAAACGTTCAGGTAAGTGATGCTGCTAATTTGTTTAAATTAAGTAACGTATTGGTTAGCGGTATTGTCTGGGATGCTCCCGAATTCATAGATGCTTTGTCCCAAGCTGATATTATCGTTAATACTACACCTTTAGGTATGTATCCTAATATATCACAACAGCCACCATTGGCGTGGGAGTTGGTAAAGCCGACAGCAGTTATTTCAGATTTGATTTATAATCCCCTTACAACAAAGCTTATGGCGGAAGCGGCAAGGCGGGGACATCTGGTAGTAGGCGGCGAGGATATGCTCATTGAACAAGGGGCGCTGGCGTTTTCGCTGTGGACAGGCTGTGATGCTTCCCGGGTAGTTATGAAACAAGCGTTCTATAAAGGCCTTAAGACATTAATAACCAAAAATTAGCAAAAAACTAGTAAAATCCTGTTTTTTTAGCAGGATTTTTTCGTTTTCACGCAGAATATTTTTTATTATATAATCATTCTACCGCTCTAATTAGCACGAAATGCAACCGACCATCTGGCAAAATATGTTATATTTTGCTATTGCCGGTTGCTTTTTTATTAACAAATGGAGATAAAAGCAATGCTACATGATTATAAAAAGTTAGGAGATTTACTTGTTCAAGCTAAGCTTCTTACTCCAGAACAGCTAAAAAAAGCGTTAATTATTCAAAAACAGAATGGTGAGCGCCTAGATAAGGTCTTAATTAGTCTTGGTCTCATTACGGAAAGAAATATAGTTCAGATGATGGAATTTCAGCTTGGCATACCTCAGATTGATTTGATCAATTTCAGCATTGACAGAGAAATGGCGGCTGTTATTCCGGTATCTTTGGCCGAACGTTATCAGATAATTCCTGTACAAAAAAAAGATCAAAAACTTACTTTGGCGATGGCGGATCCAATGAACTTCTTTGCTATTGATGATGCGCGGATGGTTTCAGGCTGCGAAATTGAACCGGTTATTGCAGTTGAATCTGAAATAATGCGGGCCATAAGCCACTTGTATGGAGTTAATGAACTTGTTGAAAAGGCAGTCAACAAACTTAAGCCGGAGGAAGTAAATGCACTTTCATCGGTTCAAACAACGGATGATGCGCCAATAATCGGGATAGTCAACTCCCTCATTAGCCAAGCGGTCCGAGAATGGGCAAGCGATATACATGTTGAACCACAAGATCAAATGTTACGGGTCCGGTTTCGGATAGACGGTGTACTCCGGGAGGTAGCTTCTTTTACCCGGGATATCCATCCGGCTATAATATCACGTATCAAGATTATGGGGGATATGGATATTTCCGAAAAGCGGCTGCCGCAAGATGGACGAATTAATGTTGTTGAACAAGGTCGCCAAATTGATATTCGAGTTTCCACGCTGCCGACAATATTGGGGGAAAAAGTAGTCCTCAGAATTCTCGATAAAAAGGCTGTTATCTTAGATACAAATAAACTGGGTTTTTCCGAAGCAAACCTTACGCGTTACCGCCATTTGTATTCACAAGCCTATGGTATGATTTTAGTTACCGGGCCAACAGGCTCCGGCAAAACAACAACTCTTTATTCAACATTATCAGATGTT
>CAZCEN010000462.1:0-1831 GCA_964497205.1 uncultured Sporomusaceae bacterium | reverse complement strand
CTTTGGAAGTTGCCAGTGTCAGACTTTTCCCCACCTTTAGTTTCATGGATTCCAGTTTTAATAAAGACTACCAGGAAGACGTGGCCTATATGGGTTGACGTACCAGAGTCATGGCCAATTGCCGCGGGCCGGAGGTAACCGATGGCCGGGGCAATCTGAGCTTCACCACCATAAACTTGCCCCGCGCGGCCTTGGAAGCAGGCAATAACCTGGACAAGTTCTGGTCCAACCTGGAAACCCTGGTCACGCTGACTGTGGAACAATTATATGAGCGCTATCAGGTTCAGGCCAACCTTAAGGTCAATGATATGCCCTTCCTAATGGGCCAGGGCCTGTATCTGGATTCGGAAAATCTGCAGCCCGGCGACCGTATTGAACCGGCTATTGTCCACGGAAGTTTGTCGGTAGGCTTTATCGGGTTGGCGGAAACCCTGGTGGCCCTGACCGGAAAACACCACGGAGAAGACCCGGCAGCGCTGGCTCTGGGAGAAAAGATTATTAAGAGAATGCGGCAACTCATCGATGAAGCAGCGGAAACTTACAATCTGAATTACACGCTGCTGGCAACTCCGGCCGAAGGGCTTTCCGGCCGTTTCACCGCCATCGATCAAAAAAAATACGGCATGATTCCGGGAGTCACCGACAAAGAATACTACACTAACTCTTTCCACGTTCCCGTCTATGCCGATATCTCCGCTTTCAATAAAATCCAGACAGAAGGCCTGTTCCATAAATATTGCAATGCCGGCCATATCAGTTATGTGGAATTACCAGCTCCCCCGAATCAGAATGTAGCGGTAACCGAAAGCCTGATCAAAGCCATGGCGGATGCGGACATGGGTTACGTCGGCATCAATTTCCCACTGGATTATTGCGGACATTGCGGCTATACCGGCGTCATGCCGGAAGACAATTGTCCTAGCTGCCAAAGCACTACGGTGCGCCGGGTACGCCGGATCACCGGTTACCTGAGCACGGTAGACCGCTTTAACTCTGCCAAACTCGCCGAATTGAACGGCCGCAAAAAACATCTGGGCAAATAGCACTAGGTATCTGGCGGCCACGCCCAAATAGTAAACCGGGTTACCACCAACGCATCGTTGGCGGTAACCCGGTTATTGCTATTGCAGCACACCTATAGAGTTCACTATGCCCTGGCCTCGTTTGTCTTCTCAGGTGTATGTAATACATACACCTTGACCGGCTTAATTCCAAATCCATAGGCTTCCTTGACCGTCCACTTTGCCACATCGATACGGTGGCCCTTGATGGCTCCGCCTGTATCTTCGGCAACTGCATACTCTTTCGTTCCATCAGGATACTTTATCATAACCTGTGATCCAAGGGGAATTACTCTAGGATCCACCGCGATTACCCCTGGCCGGATTTGTGTCCCCATACGAGTCTTATTACCCCATTGATCATTGTCATGCGGTCCAGGTGCATAGGCTGTGGCTGTAATATTCAACACCTTTTCTGCCCTCGCTTCTTCCGGCGGAACATTTTGTTGCGTCTGTTCAGTGGGTGGAGGTGGCGCTTCCGGCGCAGCCGCCGTTGGTGTGGCTGGGGGATTGGTATCAGGAGCTGTGGTAACAGCCGCTACCCCCGGAATCGTTGCGGCAGCAATAACGACAGCACTACCGATAGCGGCGGCAATCTTCTTAAAATGCCACTTAGTCTTACCATGATGCTTCGCCTTCATACTACTCGCCCCTTAATCGTCTTTTCAGCTCGATTTATTCGTTATACTAACGATAATTCGAGCTATTCTTGTCTTTTATCCTGTAGCTAACCCGCTCTAAGACTCCCGCTTCTAAAAGCGGGAGTAAGA
>CAZCEN010000461.1:0-1837 GCA_964497205.1 uncultured Sporomusaceae bacterium | reverse complement strand
GCCTTCTAAGTCCTTAAAACTCTTAATGGTATTGTTATCAGATTTTACTACAATCGATAAACCGGATTTGTAGTAAGGTTTTGAGAAGTTTACTTTCTTGGAACGTTCATCAGTAATGGACATAGCCGAAGCAATTACGTCAATTTGGCTGCCCTCCAACGCCGGAATCAGACCGTCAAATCCAGTATTGACAATTTGCACTTCCATTCCCAATTGTTTGCCGATGGCTTTCATCAAGTCAACGTCAAAACCAGTGTAATCTTTGCTCTTTTCCTCTTGGAATTCGAATGGAGGGAAAGTAGCCTCAGCACCTACCTTAAGAACTTTAGCAGCAGGCTGAGCTTGTTGACTGCCGCCACAGCCGGCAAGACCTAATGTCAGCACGAACACGGATAAAATAGCAAAAGCAATCCATTTTTTTGACATAACATATACCCCTTTCGTATACACAATCCTTTAATAATTATACAAAACTTACGCGCTCCCCGCCAAGCTCCGCAAACAGCCGAAATAAACAAAAAATCAGGCCCTTGCTTGAAGAAACGCCAGTCTTATCTCTTTTCCTAATGTTTGTAATTAAGCTGAACTTCTACACTGACGGCGGACCACCAATCTCTTGTATTTCCGGCACGCAAACGAAAATCAGGAATGGCCAGCATCCTGAATTAACCGAACCAAGTCCTGATAGTACAACAATTGATCCTGAAATAATATTCGGGTTAAGCCGCTGGGAGAAGGCACCACAAAGTCGATAACCCCCTCCACAATTCCCACCGGCTGCAGTCCACAGTGAACACCGGATTGCTTAGCAAATTCGCGATAAACGCCTACCCCGGCAAAACAGGCAATAGCCGGCTTATACAGTAGCAGTTTTTCTTTAAGCAGCTCACGGCCAATTTGATATTCTTCTTTCGTTATCTCCGCCGCTGTCCTGCTGGGACGAGCCACAATATTAGTAATTCCATACCCGAAACACAAAAGCTTATTATCTTCTTCAGGCTTAAGCTGGTACGGCGTTAGCCCGGCTGCCGCCAGCAATTTCCAGAACTTGTTGGAGTAGCCGGCAAAATGATGCCCGGTTTCCGCTGACCGGCATCCCGGGTTAAACCCGATAAAGATAGCGGCAAGACCGGGGGCTAGTATATCCGGTACCGGTCTCATAATACGATACCGTTTCTTTCCCGGATACTTTGTCCTATTTGCCCGGCCTTTAAGGTAAAGATACTAATTTCCGCCGGGCAGCCAATTCTCAGTGGCAGCCAGTGACCTGTGCCAACACTGACATACCCGTAGGAACCGCCTTCACGAAACATCCCGCGCATGTATTTATACTCTACGGGCAATAGTGATCTGCCGAAAATAGCTACCTGTCCGCCATGCGTGTGCCCGGCTAATGATAACGGCACACGGGCAGCGAAGGAATTATTAAAAAAGTCGGGGTGATGGGCTAGCAGGACAGTAAACGCTCCTGTCGGAATGCCTTTAACGGCTTGCGCAAAATATTCCTGCCGTTTAGCCTCTTGTTCTTGTTTATTCTTGCCCCAGGGGTAATCCACCCCGGCCAGGTAAAGACCCTTGCCTACCGTTTGATTGTTATTTTCCAAAACAGTAATCGGGCTGCTCGCCAGTGCTCTGCGGATGCGGTTTATATCCCGGAAATACTCATGGTTACCCCAGCAGTAAAAAATTCCATGCGGCAACAGTGGCTGAAACGCCGTCAGTCGCTCCATTGTTGGTGCCAACAAATCCAAATCATCCACTAAATCGCCCGTAATGGCCAGCAGCTGCGGCTCTTCTTTTTTGACCAGAGCCAGCACTTTATCCAATCTGTTCATGC
>CAZCEN010000460.1:0-1849 GCA_964497205.1 uncultured Sporomusaceae bacterium | reverse complement strand
GGCAAGTTTTAGGGGAGGGCCTATTACATGGAAGGAATTTTTAATATTCTCATGGTTGATGACCGGCCGGAAAACTTAATGGCTTTAGAGGCGGTTCTGGCAAGTCCGGAATATAATTTGGTCGGAGTTACCTCAGGAGCAGAAGCTTTACGATGTTTATTGCGTGATGATTTTGCCATAATTTTAATGGATGTCCAAATGCCAGGCCTTAATGGTTTTGAGACAGCAAAAATCATCCGCACCAGGCAGAAGTGTCAAAATATCCCGATACTTTTTATAACAGCCATCAGTCAGACCGAGGAGAATGTATTGGAGGGTTACGCTTCAGGTGCTGTTGATTATATATTTAAACCGTATAGTCCCGCAATTTTGCGAGCTAAAGTAGATGCTTTTTTGAGAACATACAAATATCAGTGTGAGATAACAAAACAGCGGGAATTATTGAAGGGTCAGGTTGTGGAATTAGACCGGCTCAACGATCAACTGACAAATACTACATTGGAATTATGTCGTAACGAAATTCTGCTTGAAAGCATGGTAGCAGACCGCACGCAGCGGATAAGCAGTATTCTGGAGAGCATTAAAGATGGATTTTTTACTGTTGATGATAAATACGTATTTACCTATGTCAATAATGCCGCTGAAGAGATATTTAGTTTGTCCCGGCATGAAATGCTAGGTAAGACCCTATTTGAGAAAATTAGATATAATAGTGATTTTATTGAGCGCCTTATTGCCATTAACCGGGATAATGAGCCTGCGTGTTTTGAAACGATATGTACGCTTAATGGCCGATGTTATGAAGTGAGAGTCTATCCGGCAGGAGACAGTATGTCGGTTTACTTAAATGATATTACGGAACGTAAACATATTGATAAAGAAATGGCCCGGCTTGACCGGCTTAATCTTATTGGTGAAATGGCCGCGGGTATTGCCCATGAAATACGCAATCCTATGACTACCGTACGCGGTTTTCTACAGTATGCCAAAAAAGGTAAATCAACGTTATCTCATAGTAACCTGGATTTGATGGTCGCAGAACTAGATCGTGCCAATTCTATTATTACCGAGTTTTTGAGTTTGGCCAAAAATAAGAATACGGATAAACGGCTGCAAAGTCTAGGAGTTACTCTGGAGAACTTACTGCCATTAATTCAAGCCGAAGCTATTTTATGCGGAAAATCTGTGATACCTATTATTAATCCATTACCTGACTTTTATTTTGACGAAAAAGAGATTCGGCAAATGGTATTGAATTTAGCAATAAATGGTTTGGAAGCTATGCAAGCCGGTGGTATTCTCAAAATCAGTGCTTATCAGGAAGACGGTGATATTCTATTAGCCGTTGAGGATCAGGGGAGCGGAATTGACCCTAAAATTATTGATAGACTGGGAACACCATTTTTTACTACTAAAGACAGTGGCACAGGTTTGGGTTTGGCAGTTTGCTATAGTATTGCTGCTCGCCATCGGGCTGCGATAGACATAAAGAGCGGCGAGTGGGGATCTGTCATCTATGTACGGTTTAAGGTAAATGCTGAGTAATGTAGTGAGGCTCAGTGTATACCAAGTCTCGCCTTATATCTGTAATCATGTTAGCAAATCCGCAATATTCCAGGATGCTGTTGTAAGAAAATAACTGTAACAGGCAGAATGCATTAAGGGTACATTCTATGCAAATGCTATATATTGCGATTGTTTTGTGGTTAAACCGGTAAACTGAAAAGACCAGGAGTCTCTACTCAGAGTATATCCTGGTCTTTTGTCCTGATAGAAAGTATAACTTTCGCCTGAATAAGGGCAACATCGGCTTCCGCTTTCGCCAAAGGCTCGGCGCAAGCCGTGTTTT
>CAZCEN010000459.1:0-1861 GCA_964497205.1 uncultured Sporomusaceae bacterium | reverse complement strand
AGCCCTCGCCTATTCAATCGGTAAAGGCTTACGGCACTTAGCCAAACAGTAATTCCTAAAAATGCGGGATACGGATTCAGCCGTATCCCGTTTTATGTATAATTCATTCTTTCATGCACGTATATTAGCTTACGAAAGAGGTTGATTTATGCTAAAAATTGAAGCTAATTGGATAGACTTACGCTATCTTGACGCTCTGGCGACGCAAAATACTTTTATCCATCGCATCAACCCTTGCGTCAAGCTAATAACCACCCTTATATTTATCATCACGGTTACTTCTTTTTCCAAGTACGAAATCACCGGACTCTTACCGTTTTTTCTCTTTCCGACAGCTTTACTGTCCCTTGGCAATTTGTCAACTACCCTCATACTCAAACGGCTGCTGCTGGTCGCACCGTTTATCTTGTTTATTGGCGTATTTAATCCACTTTTTGACCATACACCGGTTGTTAAAATAGGTTCTTGGGTGATAACCGGCGGGTGGGTTTCCTTTTTATCCATCACGATTAGGCTCTGTCTAACCATTACTACAGCTCTGATTTTAGTAGCAACAACCGGAATTGACGCCATTGGATCGGCTTTGCTACGAATTGGTGTACCCAAAATCATTGTTGTACAACTACTCTTCATGTATCGCTATCTGCATGTTTTAGTGGAAGAATTCATTCGTTGCGCAACAGCCTACAGTTTACGTTCGATCCATGGTGACGGTATTAAGTTCCGGGCTTGGGGATCGCTTCTGGGCCAGCTCCTCCTCCGCTCCATAAACCGGGCCAACCGCATTTATCAGGCAATGCTTTGCCGGGGCTTTGATGGTGAAGTACGGCTAATGCGTACCACAACCATTACCACAGCCGATATAGGTTATCTTATATTTTGGCTGGTTTTCTTCATGCTGATCCGTTGGTTTGACATTCCCGAACTGCTAGGAAAACTACTCATGGGGGTCTACAAATGAGCCATCATATCGTCGAACTAAAAGATATAAAGTATACTTATCCTGACCAAACCGAAGCACTGCGGGGCCTGTCAGTCCGTATCACTCACGGCGAATCTGTGGCCATCGTGGGAGCAAACGGTTCCGGAAAAACAACATTATTGTCCCATTTAATTGGCGTACTTCTCCCAACTTCTGGTACTATCAACATCGGCGGCTATCCTGTTACTAAACAGACATTGCCCCATGTTCGGCGTTCTGTTGGAATGGTGTTCCAAGACTCGGATGACCAGTTGTTCATGCCGACAGTCTATGATGACGTTGCTTTCGGCCCTCTTAATTTAGGATTTCCCCCCGCTGAAGTAGACGCCCGAGTAACAGCCGCCCTGACTACAGTAGGCGCTTTACACTTAAAAAACCGCACCCCCTACCGGTTGTCCGGAGGCCAAAAGCGTGCGGTAGCTATCGCCGCTGTTTTGGCCATGGATCCCTGCATCCTGGTTATGGATGAGCCTACTGCCGGCCTCGACCCACTAGCAAGACGCCAGCTTATTAACCTCCTGAAAACCTTTGAACACACCAAAATTATTGCTACTCATGACCTTGATTTAGTATTGGATCTTTGTAAACGCACAATTGTTTTGCATGCGGGTAAAGTGCTGGCCGATGGCCCAACACTAGATATCTTTAACAATGAAGAACTTCTGGCTCAAGCACATTTAGAAAAACCTTTCCGCATGCAAGGATGCCCGATCTGTAGCGCGCGGTAAAAACAAAAAAATGAAAAGACCCCATCCTGCGACTCCGGTTATCCGGAACTCAGGATGGGGTCTTTTTACGAGTATACTTGACACGACCAACGGCAGACCCCGAATTCTTAGATTCATTCTGTCGCCGATCGGCTATGTATACTTTATTCTT
>CAZCEN010000458.1:0-1877 GCA_964497205.1 uncultured Sporomusaceae bacterium | reverse complement strand
GTAGCTGCTGTTTCCGGGGTGTTTGCTGTTTGTATCCTATTGCTTAGCTGGATGAATTATTATCAGGCTCGGCAGGAAGTAATCAGTTCGCTGGAAAAAAGCGCACAGCAGACGGTAAATATTAATGCGCAAAAACTTTCAACCTGGATTCAGGCCAGGCAGGCGGAAGTTTCGGTAATGGCCAATACCGAAGTCGTAAAGAGCGGTGATGTTAAGAAAGTTACTGCTTATCTGCGCCAGGAAGTCGATCGCTCGAATGGTATGTACTTTTCTTTGGGTTTTGGAGATACGAGCGGCAAACTGGTTACTCAGGATGGTTCTGTAATCAATATTGCTGCACAAGAAACTTTTTCGCTGATGATGCAAGGCAAAATAGCCATTTCCAATCCCTTCTCCAGTAAACAGGATCCCGGTCAATATATTGTGACTGTCGGCATACCTGTGGTGCAGGATGGAAAGGTTACCGGTGTAGTAACAGGAGCTACGCGGGTAAACACTGTTTTTCAGGAAAATACTGGTTTTCACATTGGTCAAAGCGATAAAGTCTTCATTATTCATAAAAAAGGCATAGTGTTTCACCATCCTGATAAGAGTCTGGTGCTAAAAAACTTATTTGATGTCAGCCCTGGTTATGGCCAAGCAGTCAGAGAGTTAATGGAAGCAGGCGGCGGTAATCGGATACTTACTGTAAATGGCGAAAAAGATATAATTTTTGCTGCACAAATTCCCAATACCGAATGGTTTATGCTGCTTGATGTGCCACTTGCTGAATATACCGGCAAGTTGAACGGGATATTGATAAAAATTATTATAGGTTCTATTTTGGCTATTGTTATTTTAAGTATAACTATCGCCTTCCTCAGCGGCTATTTGTTCCGCCGGATTAAATATGTTGCCGGAAGGCTAAACGAAATTGCCACCGGTGACAGTGATTTAACGCAGCGCCTCGAAGTTAAGGCGCAAGATGAAATTGGTGAATTGGCACATGCCTTTAATAAAATGCTGGATAGTCAAAGTGCAACTATTGCGAATGTGTTAAAAGCTTCCTGGCAGGTAAAGGAGGCTTCGCAGCAGTTACTTCTAACTTCTGAACAAACTGCTCAGGCCGCCGGTCAAGTGGCGGATGCTATTAATCAGACTGCGCAGGGAACGGTAGCGCAAACTGCTGCTGTGGCCGGTGCTGTAGATGTCGTTAGCCAGCTAACCATAGGAATTGATCAAACTGTACAAACAGCGGTCGATGTGACTCACGTATCGGAAAAAACTACTGCTCAAGCGCAGCAGGGTGAGAAACTCCTGACTTCGGTTGTTAGTCAGATGGCTGCGATTGAAAGTACGGTAACTAATACCGCCGGGATTATTCTAAAGTTAGGAAATCGATCGAAAGAGATTGGCAGCATTGTCGGGGCGATTTCGGCTATTGCTTCTCAGACAAATTTGTTGGCGCTTAATGCGGCGATTGAGGCCGCCCGGGCTGGTGAGCAGGGGCGGGGGTTTGCCGTTGTTGCTGACGAAGTTCGGAAGTTAGCCGAACAATCTGAGGCAGCAGCCCAACAGATTACCAGCGTAATCTGTGAAATTCAGAAGGACTCAGAATTAGCTGTTGAGGCGATGGAAAGTGGTACGGTCGCCGTAAAATCAGGGACAGAGGTAGTAACGGCGGCGGGAAGTACCTTTCATGCAATCATTCAACAAATAGCTGGCTTATCAGAAGGAATAAAAACAATTACTGCGGCAATTGCGCACATGTCTGATTATGGCGGCCATATTGCCGGTACGGTCAAGAATATTAACGATATTAGTAAAGATATTGCCAGCCAAACACAAACGGTGTCGGCGGCTACTGAGGAGCAATCGGCAGCTATGGAAGAAATTGC
>CAZCEN010000457.1:0-1900 GCA_964497205.1 uncultured Sporomusaceae bacterium | reverse complement strand
TTGATGATAGTACCAATCTGACTGGAGGAAAAGATGATTCGCGGTGTAAAATGATGTTTTCGGCATTCATTCATGACTATCTGGTAGTTATATGTATCTTCTTTTAGTAAAATAAAGGGGTGGCCGCTTAACTTGGCAAAAGGTATGCTGGCAAGGCCATTTAGCGGATGGCTGTGAGGTAAACATACATGGAGCTGAGCCATAGTAATAGGCTGGGTTTCTAGTACTAAGGACGAACTGGCCTTGGTGATAATGCCAATATCGATTTTTCCCTCTTCGAGTAATTTGGGAATAGACAGTGAACCCGCTTCCACGGCGATGAGTTCGATCTCAGGATATTGCTCGCGGAATTTGGCAAAAATGTGTGGAAAAAGAAATACCCCGATCATTGGGGGGATACCTATCTTTATGGAGCCACCCTGGCAGGGCTTAAAATCTTTTACTTCATTAACCGAATCACCAATGCGCAGGAGTATATCATTGACGCACCGAAAAAAAATATGGCCTTCATCCGTCAGGGCGATTTGCCGCTGACTGCGGTCAAGGAGCTGAACGCCGAGTTCCTCTTCCAGCTTTTGAATAGCAATCGAAATAGAGGGCTGGGTAACATGCAGCTCAGCAGCAGCTTTGGATATGCTGTTTAATTTGCAAACGGAATGAAAATATTCTAACTGACGTATTTCTATCTGTCTCAATCCTTTTATAGTTTTTAACTATCTTTATACAAATACAATATAATATTTATTAATATATTGTCAAATTGTTTTGCATAAGAATAGGAATCCGTCCCTACACAAGTTGGACATTTATACCGATTTTAATAAAGATACCCTTCTGCAGTTCCAATAGCAGGAGGGTATCTTTATATAGACCACAATGGTTAGGAATTGAAAGGATTCTATATGCGGAATTATGCTATAAACTAGCTACTTGCCTGTGCTTCTCTTTTATAAGCATCGACAACAGTAGCGGGTCTATGTTACCGCCGCTGACTACCACCGCCACCTTCCGTGCCGGCAGGTTGATCTTATGTGCTAAAAGCGCGGCTACTCCGGCTACTCCTGCCCCTTCGGTAACGATTTTACCTCTTTCCAGCATAAATAATATTCCGGCGGTAAGTTCTTCCTCATCTACCAGGACAAGCTCATCTACATATTTTTCCGTATAGCTAAAAGTAATATCTCCCGGCTGTTTTACAGCAATGCCGTCGGCAAGGGTACTGACGGCAGGCAGACAGTGCGGTGAACCACAAGCCAGCGATTTTGCCATAGACGGCGCTCCCGCAGACTGTACACCGATAACTTTTATTTTAGGGTTATGCTCTTTAGCAGCTACCGCCAAGCCGGCAATTAAGCCACCCCCGCCAACCGGTGCGATAATGGCATCCACGTCATACATCTGAGACATAATCTCAAGCGCAATAGTACCTTGTCCGGCAATAATGGCTGGATCATCGAAGGCATGAATAAATGTCAGATTTTTCTCCCTTTGCAGCTTTCGGGCATGTTGATAGGCTTCATCATAATTTTGGCCGTGTAATACTACTTGGGCGCCGTAGGACTGAGTTGCCTGAACCTTGGCCACCGGGGCCTTTTCCGGCATAACCACAATAGCCGGTACACCTGAGGCTTTCGCTGCCCACGCTACCCCTTGCGCATGGTTACCAGCCGATGCTGAAATAACACCGTATCCCCTTTCCTCGGCAGTCAAACTGAATATCTTATTGACTGCTCCCCTAATTTTAAAAGACCCTGTCTTCTGCATATTCTCAAGTTTTAAATGAACATAACAATTAGTTATTTCACTCAAT
The DNA here is from genome assembly GCA_964497205.1 of uncultured Sporomusaceae bacterium. Taxonomy (GTDB): domain Bacteria; phylum Bacillota; class Negativicutes; order Sporomusales; family Sporomusaceae; genus Sporomusa. The sequence continues at coordinate 90 of CAZCEN010000457.1, read as the reverse complement.
GTCCTAAACTGCTGCAGCGGAGTCTGGTGGACAAAGGGGGTAATTCGCTGTTTTGCCTCTTTTATCATTTGTAAGTTAAGATTACAGTCG
>CAZCEN010000456.1:0-1905 GCA_964497205.1 uncultured Sporomusaceae bacterium | reverse complement strand
AACTTAACATCCAGTTCATTCTCTAGTTTTTGGATAGCGGTTGTTATATTAGGTTGAGAGGTGTGAAGCCATTCAGCCGCCCGGGTTATGCTGTGCAAACGGCCGACCATTAGGAAATACTCTAGCTGACGCAATTCCATAAGTTTTGACCTCATAAATATTAGTTATGTTATCATTATTATATCATATTTTATAATGACCATTTTTTATGGTATTAATATAGCAACGACTGAAAATATTGTAATTTATTGTCGAAAATCTAAAAATACATAATATTCCAAATATAAGAGGTGGTTACATGGTATGACTCTGGCTAAAAAATCATTGCCTAAGCCTTTAAGGGGCGCAAAAGACTTGTATCAATTGCTTATTTTCCATGTATCTTAGTATCTCATTCCAATTTATGCAGTGTACTGACAGCAATTACAAATTAGGAGGAACGTCTATGAACGTAAACCAAAGTACTAGGAAAATATCAGAAATAAATGTAGATGATATACAACTAACCGATGTAATTGATATAGAGTTTCTACAAAAGTTTCAAGATGATTTTGCTAAAGGCGTAGGTTTAGCCAGTGTTACCGTAGATCCACAGGGCAAGCCGGTTACCAATCCCAGCTCTTATACTAGATTTTGTATGGACTATACCCACTCGACAGAATGCGGTGATAAACGTTGTGCTGAGTCGCACCGGAAAGGCGGAGAAGAAGCGGCGCGGACAGGAAAACCGGTTGTATATGAATGTCATGCCGGGTTAATTGATTTTGCTGCCCCTATTATGCTGGAAGGAAGGCTTATCGGCACTATACTCGGGGGACAAGTTCTCACCTCCAGTCCGCAGGAAGATAAATATAGAAGAATCGCTAAAGAAATTGGCGTGGATGTTGACGGTTATGTAGAAGCGACAAAGGAAATACGTATCTTGACCAAGGAAAGTATTGAAGCGGCAGCTAACGTACTGTTTATTGTTGCGAATAATATGTCCAAAAGCGCTTACCAGCAAAGAAAATTACGTGCGGTAGTCGACGTGCTTGATGATAGTCTGCACCAAATTTCCGCCACCATGGAGCAGCTGGCTGCGTCTGCCGGGACCGTTAATGATAATCAATCCAGACTTAATGGAGAGATAGGAAATGTTAATTCAGTCACAGGCCAGATTAACGAGGTAATGGATCTAATCAAAGAAATTGCGGATGAAACTCGTTTGTTAGGCTTAAATGCAGCTATTGAAGCGGCTAGAGCCGGTGATGCCGGGCTGGGCTTTGGCGTAGTAGCACAGGAGATAAGAAAGCTGTCTACCGATTCGAAAGCTACTGTTGGCAAGATTAAGGAATTTACAAACGTTATTAGAGAGTCTGTTGAACGAACAGTTTCAATGGGAAACGAGACAGCAGCTACGGTTGAACAACAGGCTGCCGCTATTCAGGAGATTACTGCTAGCTTAGAAGAGATTACCAGCATTACCGAGCAATTGAGCGCTCTGGCCAGAGAGATATAATCCGGGCCAAAGGAGGTAAAATTTATGGCAATAATACAATTAGTAGTTTTTGAAATCGACGGCAGCGAATATGGCATAGATGCGTTGGCTGTAAATGGCATTTTGCGCTCCAAAAAGTTTAAGATACAGAAGTTACCCGGAGTTTCTGAAATAGTAGAAGGTATGATAAATCTCCGCGGCCAAGTAAATTACATTTATAACCTCCGTACTAAATTCGGCTTAAAGGAGACATACATAAACGATGAAAGTAAATTTATTATGTTAAATATTGATTCCAGTGTTGTCGGCTGTATTGTAGATGAAGTAACCGATATTGTACGGTTTGATGAAGCGAATTTGCAGCCGGCTCCCAGTATTTCTGCCAATCAAAGCGGGTTAAGCTACTTAAAGGGTATCGGCAAAGTGGA
>CAZCEN010000455.1:0-1906 GCA_964497205.1 uncultured Sporomusaceae bacterium | reverse complement strand
ATAATTAGATAATAAACTCCAATATATAGAATTTCCTTAGAACTAAAAAAGCCCACTCAAGACCAACCCGTCATAAGAATAGCAACCGCAACGCAAACTGTTGTTAATTTACAGTTATATAACGCAAAAAAGCGCAATAGCATGCAAAAAGCTAAGTCAGCACAAAAAAGCAAGGCTCAGAATTCCTGATGCCTTGCTTTTCTTGTATTTAGATGGTGCGACCGGAGGGACTCGAATAAAAAAAATACCCGGCCAGCGCTGCCGGGTGTTTAGAGGAGTATGTGTAAACCATAATATGGAGTAATTTTATTTTACTTGGTTAATTTTAGAATTACTTTAGAAATAAAAGACCGCACCCGGCGGATGCGGATAATTACCTTGCTTTCTAATTTATATCATACTTTATACTTACCATTTCATTAAATTTTTTCTTTGACCGGATACTCCTTATAGTAGAAAAAACTAATATCCTTATAGCATTCATAATCTTAATCATAAAAATCAACCCCTTATTTAATTTCCGCAAATTTTTGTTAAAAACCTTTATTTATGGGATGGAAACAAAGCAGCCACCCACCAGGGCGAACCCGGCAGGCGGCTGAATGCATTACTTATTTAACTACCGGAATAACTTTAAAGCTAATAATTTTATCAAACGATAAATATTCCTTGCTTAGATCTACTGAGTCATTAATAGCATAGCTCATAGCATCGGTAGCCGCATGGTGGTTATACCAATTAACAAACCCTTCAATTTCACTCTTAGGTAGCCGATACTCCCTCTCACTAGAATCAATCATAGTTACTCGTAATAATGATTGTTCATTATCTCCTGGTGTGGTGCCGGCTTTAGGAGTAGCCGAAGCTTCGTTTGAATTACCACTCTCGCCATTGGCGGTGATTGCAGTCACTACGTAATAATAGGTAGTCCCGTTAGTTAAACCAGAATCAACATAGCTTGTACCTTGTACATTGGGGACAACCGTTTCATACGTACCGCCAGCAGTTTTGGAGCGTTTAACATTGTACCCGGTTGCGCCAGTTACTGCGTTCCAGTTGAGAGTTACCTTTGCGTCACCTGCCGCGGCGGTTAGGTTGGTTGGTACCGGTACTGTTGGTGTCCCACCATCATAAGGTTCTGTTGGCGGTGTAAAGTTGTCAGTCCAACGGGCGATACCTTTTGATATACGGAATTCATCAATGTAGCCTTTACAATAGGTATCGCGATATCGTCCAATATGCACCTTAGTTGCTGGCACAAATGATTTGCCTGTAACGTTTACTTTATTTTGTAAGATTCCATTTTCAAATAGATATATTGTATTACCTTGGCGACAGACAGCATAGTGAGCCCAAATATCCTTATGAGTAGTTCCCATTTTAATACTACTGGCAACATCCCACACACCATTCCCTGCAGAAGATGCATAAAATACTAAATTAGGATCTCCAGTGCGATAATTAAGTGCAAATAAATAATTACTCGATTCAAGGCTAACTGCTGTGCATGTTATATCGGTTAAATATTGCCACCAATCAATTGTAAAGTCACCCGAACCAAAATTAAAATCATCTGAAGCACCCACAGTTATAGCTTGGCCACCATTCAAATACAAACTTGATCCGCCGAACTTGCTTTGAGTAGTACTTACACTAGCACCATTTTCAGCTGTCCATACCTTCCCTGTTTCATCCTTGATCCCATCATCAAAATGCAATAACGATACTGTGTACTGATCTAATGCCATGTCACATTCCTCCAATTAATTTATTTAGCCAACGTAGCAAAGGAACTCTTATTTTCACTGTATCTTTCCTGTACATCAGCTTTCACATAGATACATTCCGTTATCACGATAAATTAAACTACCAAATAAAACTATTTCTACTTTTTATCCGTACATAT
>CAZCEN010000454.1:0-1924 GCA_964497205.1 uncultured Sporomusaceae bacterium | reverse complement strand
ACCCACCCGGTTCCGGCACCGCCCGCAACAGGTTCCAATCGGCTGACGGTGTCAAGCAGCGCATCGTCGGCCTGCCCGTACTGTTCCATCGAAGCAATTTCATCAGCCTTATATATTGCCACCTTCCACGCCGAAGGATGCTGTGCCAATTCTGCGGCAGGCTGCTGCGTGCACTCACCGTACTGCCGCAAAAGCTCGCCATCCGTGTGCCTGGCTACCGCCATGCCGACCCAGTCTAAATAGCTTTTGGCTTTCAGCACCTGGCTCGCAGGCAGTTTTTCTTCAGGCTCGCCTACAGTCCGCTGCCAAACCGCGCATTTTTGTGCCAGCTTCTTCGTTGAACCGACAAGAATCAGTTTTTCCCGGGCGCGGGTAAGCGCCACGTACAAAATTCTCAGTTCTTCGGCTTTAGTCTCAAGCGCCAGCTTATGTTGAATTCCCCAGCGCGCTGGTGTTGGGTAGCGGAATCTAAGTTCAGGCAGCGTAACATACGGCCCTACACCTAACTCCTTGTGGCAAAGCATTAAACCGGACGCATCCTGCATGTTGAAATTTTTCCCGATATCTGCCGTTATAACAACCGGAAATTCTAAACCCTTACTTTTATGAATACTCATCACCCGGACAACATCTTCGCTTTCCCCCAAAGCCCGGGCTACGGATAAATCTGATTCCTTATCCTTAAGCCGTTCAACAAAGCGCAGGAAGCGGAATAGACCCCGGAAAGCGGTGGTCTCATACTGCCGGGCCCGGTCATACAGAGCCCGCAGGTTGGCTTGCCGTAGTACACCACCGGGCATGCCGCCAACATAGTCATAATAGCCGGTATCCTGATAAATCCGCCAGATAAGCTCTGCTACTCCCCTGCGCCGGGCTAAGCCTCGCCATACCGCAAACTTCTCGAGGAACAGCTTTACATGCGCCGGAGCACCTTCGGTTTGGCAATATGCCTGCATAGCTTCCCATAGACTGCCCCGCTCCTCGCATAGCCTAAGTTCCGCCATTTGGTCACCAGTTAGACGTAAAAACGGTGACCTGAGTACAGCCGCCAACGGAATATCCTGGCGCGGATTATCAATAATCTGCAAGAGTGCCAGCATAATAGTAACTTCTGTCTCAGCAAAATAACCAGAGTCGAGTTCGGCATAGCAAGGAACCCCGTTTTGCCGCAGTCTGTCCTGCAGCACCTGTGCCTTACCTTTTACCGAACGCAGTAAAATAACAATATCCCGGTATTGCAACGGGCGATAACCGCCGTCTTGTTTATCAAATGCATGGTAGCCACCTGTCAACAATTCCTGAATACGCCGGGCAATCAGAATAGCTTCCTGTTCGAAGGCACTAAGTTCTTCCTCTGGCAAAACATTGTCAACCGGTTGGCCGTCAGCTTCCTCTGCGCCTTCTTTAGCATCCTGACCGTCAGTGTCCCCCGTTTCCTCGTCTGTTTCAGCCTTATCCCTGTCAATAATCAGTAGCTCTACCGGGCCATCCAGGCACTTGAGCTCGGTTGCCTGATAAGCGGGGCCGGGATTAAGCCGTTCGGCCTCGCCGTAATCAAGCTCGGCTGTCCGCTGAGTCATAAGCTGACTAAACAAGAAGTTGGCAGCATGCAAAACACCCGCCCGACTGCGGAAGTTTTGACTCAAGTCAATCCGCTTACAGCCAGGCATCGCGCCATCCCGATAGTTACGGTACTTGTCCATAAACAAGGCGGGTTCTGCCAGCCGGAACCGGTAGATGCTCTGCTTAACATCGCCTACCATAAATAAATTTGGCTGCTTCTCATTGGCAATGAGGCGGATAATCTCTTCCTGCACGCGGTTAGTATCCTGATATTCGTCAACCATAATTTCACTGAATCTATCTTTAAGCGACAGCGCCACTGCCGATGGTACAGCAGCCTCCGGCGAAGCACCTTTGTCCC
>CAZCEN010000453.1:0-1926 GCA_964497205.1 uncultured Sporomusaceae bacterium | reverse complement strand
GGGCGGCTCCTTGATTATATTAACCTAAGCATAAGCATTAGAAAGTGAAAGTTCTGTTGCATCGCCAAATCTTTCTTTCGCACAAGTATAATTACCCAAACCATATACGTCATTCATTTCATAAAGACCCGTTTTTCCCAAAATAAAGCAAGCCGCTTTATATGCTCCTTCCGCATACGCCTTTCTTGAAAAAGCTGTATGCGTAATTTCAATTTGATCATACAACCCACAAGCTAATACTTTATGTCTTCCGGTAATGTCGCCAGCCCGGATAGAATGGATCGGCACTAGCTCATCTTCGTCCGATCGTTTTCCAAGTCCCTTCATAATAGCTGTAGCAATCTTCTCGGCTGTTCCTGAGGGACTGTCTTTTTTATTCCTATGATTTTCATCTATAACTTGGAAATCATAATCAGGCTGCAAAATGGCCGCTATCTGCGCCATTAACAACATTACATTAACCCCACGTGTGATGTTAGGAGCAAAGACTACGCCAAATTTCTGTTTTCTAGCCAATACCTTTGCTCTCTTGATATCCATTTGGGTATAGCCAGTAACCGCAGTTACCACATTCACGTTGCATCGGGCTAAAGTTGTTAGATTTTCTCGTAAAAATGAAGGCGAAGAAAAGTCGATTACTACATCAGGCTTGTATTTTACTAGTGTTTCTTCAAGGTTATCTATAGTTTCAACGGGAACAGCCATATATGGCCTATGTAATATTTCACTTAAATCTTTTCCTGCATCCGGACTATTTTTCCGGCACAATACTACAGAAAGAGCCTGCTCTTTTACAAGAAACTCCGCTACAATTTTACCCGTTGTTCCCAAACCAATTAAAGCAATCTTCATAGAGCACCTCCTCAAGTTACTTGCAACTTAATAATAACATTAAAGTTGTAAGTTAGTCAAGTAATGAAAAACTTTATGCCGCCAAGAATTATTTTCCAACAGTTACAAAAAGACAAAAACCAGAAAGATCTTCACAATCTGAAATCTTTCCGGTTTTTTTACAGTCAACCCAAGATTATCATTTCAATTGCATCTGGCAGTTGTAAAGTAGCCGATAACAGCTACAACAATTAGAACAGCCGAAGCACTATAAATATAACTAAAACCAAATTCTTGTGCTACAATTCCCCAAATAATAGCACCAAGTATACCTCCCATATCCTGCGCACATAAAAATGTTGCACTGGCTGTTCCTCTTCGCTCAACAGGCGCAAGTGAAATAGCCAAAGCATTTAGTGCAGGCTGAACAGATCCGTACCCCAGCCCGTAAATAGCAGCAGCCAACAAAAAAATCGGCAGCGAAGCAGCTACAGATAATATTTGTAAAGCGATTCCCAAAAGAATCATACCTGGTACTACAACTATGGCGGTTCCATATCGATCAGCGATTCGGCCTGCCGTTAGTCTTGTGAATATCATCGCCAGTGCGGTAATAGTAAAGAACGCTCCGATATCTGTTACTCCTCTCTCACTCGCGTATGGGGGTAAAAAAATCATAATAGTAGAATAAGTTGTGACAATAATGAAAAACAAAAAAGACGGCCATACAGCACTTTTCTCTATAATCGTTAGTTTTTTTTGTGCCACCTGTCCCGTTGCTTTTATATTTGCCGATTTGGTACTTGGGTGACCAAGATCGCGGTATCTTATCGAAAAACCAGTCACCAGTGCCAATATTATGAAGCAAGCGGATAGAGTGAAAAGCAAAGTATAACCATAATGTTCCATAATATATAAACCTAACCCGGGTCCGATAACCATCGCCACCGATATAGAAATTCCGAAAAAACCCATCCCTTCACTTCGACGGTTTGCTGGAATTAAATCGGAAACGATAGTACTTGTCGCTGTTGTCACAGTACTCCAACCAATTCCGTGTATTGCCCTCAGCATCAGCAACAATACAACTGAATA
>CAZCEN010000452.1:0-1930 GCA_964497205.1 uncultured Sporomusaceae bacterium | reverse complement strand
TTGTCTCACTTTGCTGTTATCAACGCTGGTAAGGCAGGATTTCAAATTGTGCCGACAACGCCTTTAGGTAATGCCTACATAGCTCGGTGTAGAGGCATGATGACGTATTCTAAATTGAACATCGCCCTATCAGCAGTTAAGCGGATGGAAACGACATTAAATAAGCGTATCAAAAGAAAATAGCCGGTGAATCCGGCTATCATAAAAGTGGACAAACCATTAATGAAAAATGTAGGCGAAGCAAAACAGCATTTAATAAGCTCCATCAATCTATAGAGGAAATAACTAAGGGAGAGCAAGAAGAAGGAGTTGTACAGAATGTATAGAAATGGAAGTAAATAGCTTTGGGATACTTCAGGAGGGAGCAACTAATGCCTTTTTTATTCTTAATGTAAGTAGCCTTTTGTTATACAGTCTCTAGTCCAGTAGGAGGTGAATGAAATATGATAAGCATTGTTGCTTCCGTTTTAACAGGTATTGTTTTGACAATACAAGGGGCAATTAACGCGAATATAGGCAAACTATCAGGTCAATTTGCTATGATAGTTGGAGTTTCAGTAGTGCAAATTATATTTGGGCTAATTTTGCTTTTTTATACACAGCAGAAAATTGAAAGTATAGTCTCGCCATGGGTATTGATATCGGGCATATTAGGCATATTTGCTATGTATGGGTTTGCTTTTTCGATAGGGAATATAGGAACACTGAATGTGTTCGCACTAGTTTTAGTTGGTCAAGTTATTACCTCAAGTATTGTTGATCATTTCGGTTTGCTTGGAGTCGAGTCAATTCCATTTAATCTACAACGCTTTGCCAGTTGTTTACTAATAATTGCCGGTGTTTATTGGTTGACTAAACCTTCTTAAAAGCCTATATCTTGTTTTTAGAAATAATTTTTCGCTACTAAAAAAGGCGGTTTTAATATTTCGGGCTTGTTGGATGATAACTTATTTGAAAAAAAGACTGTTTACTAGCAACAGTCTTTTTTTTGTCCTGTTTTTAATTAACTTAATTGCCGTATGTAGCGCAATAATTTAGTAACCGCAAAATTATATTTATGCATATGGTTGCATAAATAGGAGTAATATGCAATAATGTATTTAATGCATTATCATTTTAACTAAATAAAGGAGGAAATAATTAAGATGAACAAGAAAATGGTGTATTTTGTATTAGCGGCTTTTTTACTGTCATTAGTGTTGCTTGCCGGATGTGGTCAACAACAAAAACAAGCGGCGCCGACTAATACTGGTAAAAAAGTTGTTAAGATCGGATCAGAAACTACTTTTCCCCCCTTTGAATTTCAAGATGAAAAAACTAAAGAGTATGTTGGCTTTGATATTGATTTAGCTAAGGCAGTATTTATTAAAGCCGGTTATGAGCCGGAGATCGTAAGTACGCAGTTTGATGGTTTGATTCCGGCGTTGGATGCAGGAGTTATTGATGCCATTGTTTCCGGAATGCAAATTACCGAAGAGCGCTCTAAAAAAGTGTTATTTTCGAATCCGTATTATGAATCAGGACAAAATATTTTAGTAAGAGCTGACAATACTACCATCAAAAATTGGAATGATTTAGAGGGCAAAAAGATTGGTGTACAAATTGGCACCACCGGTGCCGCCGAAGCTAAAAAAGTGCCTAATGCCGATATTCGCGAATTTAACAATACCTCAGAAGCTAATTTGGAGTTAAAGGCCGGCGGCGTGGATGCCGTAGTTAACAGTGTCCCTGTAAATGCATATTATTTGAAGAATGGCGGCGGTGCCAAAGACGCCAAAATGGTAGGCGATATTCACAGGGCGCTTTATTGCGGCATTGCTGTTAAGAAAGGCAATACTGAAATGGTTGAAAAAATCAATAAAGCCTTAGATGAGATAAAGCAAAGTGGCGAATACGATAAAATATGTGAGAAATGGTTTGGCAAAAAGCA
>CAZCEN010000451.1:0-1937 GCA_964497205.1 uncultured Sporomusaceae bacterium | reverse complement strand
TGGTAGTCGATGATGCTATTGTCGTCATTGAAGCGGTGGAGCATCACATGCGCTATAACGGACTCAATCCACATGATGCCACCGTTCGTGCAATGAGTGAGGTTTCAGGACCGGTTATCGCTATTGCCTTTGTGCTGGCGTCGATCTTTATTCCTGTGGCCTTTCTGGGCGGCAGGGTAGGTGTATTATACAAACAGTTTGCCTTGACAATTGCCATTTCTATGGGATTATCCGCCGTAGTAGCCTTATCGCTGACGCCGGCACTTTGCGCTTTATTGCTTAAGCCGTATAATCCTCAAGCACATACGGGATTGACCGCCAAATTTTTTGCCAAATTCAATGCCTGGTTTGAAAGTATGGTGAATCGATATGGTCATAATTTGGCCAAACTCATTCACCTCTCAGCTATATCTATCACACTCCTGGCAGTTTTGCTGGTGGCTAGTGCCGGATTATTCCGGATTGTACCAACTTCTTTTGTGCCACCTGAAGATCAGGGATTTTATCTTAATTCCGTAAATTTGCCGGAAGCCGCCAGTCTGGACCGCACGCAGGAAACAGGCAAAAAAATATATAAGCTAATCAGCTCGCAACCCGGTGTACAGGATATTGCCATCGTTAACGGCCTCGATCTTTTAACCAGAGCAAATAAACCGAACACTGCGAATATGTTTGTCGGGCTTACTCACTGGGATGAACGGACAGCCCAGGAATTGCAAGTTGATCAGGAAATTCGTCAGACGCTGGCACGCACTCGTTCATTACCAGAAGCAACAGTACTCTCTTTCAATGCCCCATCCTTACCTGGAGTCGGCTCCATGGGGGGCTTTACTTTGATGCTGGAAAGCCGGGGCGGTGCTTCCAATGAAGAATTGGACCGTATTTCCAAAGAGTTTCTCGCCGCCGCCCGCAAGCGTCCGGAAATTGGCACGATCTATTCCAATTTCCGGGTAGATACTCCCGGCTACCACTTTGAGGTAGATCGTGATAAAGTAAAAGCGCTGGGCATTCCGGTAGATGACGTATTTAATGCTCTTCAAGTCTTCCTGGGCGGCCTGGAGGTCAATGACTTCAACATTTTTGACCGGACCTACAAAGTGGTAATTCAGGCTGAAAGCCAGTTCCGGAGCGATGTAGATGCCAGCCGGTTCTTTTTCGTTCGCACCGCGTCCGGTAAAATGGTGCCTTTAAATACGCTGGTCAAACCGGAACCGGTCAGCGGTCCATCCTTGATTCAAAGATTCAACGGCTACCGGACCATTAAGATTGGCGGCAATCCCGCTCCCGGCTATAGTTCGGGGCAGGCATTAACCGCATTAGAGGAAGTAGCCGCTCAAACACTGCCAAACAGTTTTAGTTACGAATGGGCAGATCAAAGCCGCGAGGAAAAAATCTCAGGTGGCCGTGCACCTATTGTATTTGGCTTGGCAGTATTTTTTATGTTTCTCTGCCTGACAGCTCTTTATGAAAGCTGGAGTATCCCATTTGCCGTTATCTTCTGTATCCCCACAGGCGTTTTCGGAGCTTTCTTCTTCCAATATCTTCGGCATCTTGAGAATAACGTGTACATGCAAATTGGTTTGGTCATGTTGATCGGACTGATGGCTAAAAATGCGATATTAATCGTGGAATTTGCCAAAGTCAGAGTGAATAAAGGCATGGATCCGGTACAAGCGGCACTCGAAGCGGCTACCATTCGTTTACGGCCGATTCTGATGACTTCACTGGCGTTTATCATCGGTTGTATTCCCTTAGCCATCGCCACCGGTGCCGGCGCCGGTGCCCGAAAATCCATGGGAACGGCGGTCGTTGGCGGCATGCTCACAGCCACAACTTTGGGAGTATTTTTAATCCCGGTACTTTTTGTTGTTATAGAAAAAATATCAGTCAAATTTAAATTCCGTCATTGGATAAAGAAACCACCTTCTTCACATCCG
>CAZCEN010000450.1:0-1938 GCA_964497205.1 uncultured Sporomusaceae bacterium | reverse complement strand
CCCTTCCAGGGTCAAGATGGCGGCTTCGTAAAAGTACAGGCGTTCCATGCCGCTGATACCGTCACCGTCGGCCCGGCCGGCAACTTTGCTCTTACCGGCTTTGGCCATCGCAAGCAAACCATCATAGCCATATTGCAAGGGGAAGTAATAGTTGATAACTTCACGGCCCTGAGGCAGCGTGTAACCAGAGTCGAACATGCAGATAACGGCTTTCATAACGTTTTCCTTGGTCTCATACTCTGGAACCATTTGCTCGTATTTATGGCCTAAATCATCGACCGACTTACCCACCCAGGCTTTCGCCAATTTTAGCAAGGCCGGGACTTCTTCGGCTCTGATGCCAAATTTACCGGCAATAGATACCACATTGCCAAAGCTCTTGGTTACATTGCCGCCGCCGGAACCAAACTTACTAACTTCATCGGCACTGGCGCCACCTTTGGCCAGCGCGGCCTGATACAGCTCATCCTCTTTTGCCATGAAAAAGCCTTCCGACAACCACGGCATAGGGAATGAACCGCGATAATACGCAGCTTTACTGCCGATCAGTTGTTCACCCGGCCAAATAACCGGAGTAACATGGGAAAAAGCGTGTTTCAATGCTGCCGCCCGGCGAACAACCGGAATTTCGTGTTCAAGTTCTTGATACTTCCGGGTATACCAATACGGAAACTCCATGGAAACTGAGGATAAGGTTCTGAAATATTGGTCTCTTAGCTTTTTAGTCCGGGGGAAGGGTTCTTTTTTCACTTCCCGTTCCACCATCTCGACAGGAGCTTCCCCGCCATACTGCAGGTTCATGGATATTCCTTTTTCCGCTAGGATGTCAACCAATTTCTGCGCCATAAACAATCCTCCCCGATTTGATTTGCAACTGCCTTACTGTCAAAGACTGCCTTGTCTACCCCTTTGAGCCTATCACCTCACAATGGCGGCAAAATCCTTGCAAGTTAGAGCGCTTGCCTTCATTGTAGATAAAAAAAGACCTTGGCCATATTCGCCAAAGGTCTGAACATCTGTCTAAAATTGCCTGCTTATTCGTTCTCCAGTCGGATACATACGCATAGGTCTGTCTTATGACGTAAAGGAAACTATCTTTACATACAAAAAAATAAAGGACCCTTCTGTTTCAACAGAAAAGTCCTTCCGGCATAGACCTCTTAAGCGCCATTGCTATCTTCTGCAACCGCCAGTTTCAGGCCCGCCATGTCATCACTAATAAGCAGAGTTAACCCGAACGCAATGATAGGCAAACACGCAAGTATATCAAACACGACCGGCAATGACCATATGTCTGCAATCCGTCCCAGCAGCAGTACCCCCATAGCGCCTAATCCTACACTAAAACCAAGCGTTAAGCCGGAAGCCATCCCCACATTCCCCGGCATCATTCTTTGGGTTAACACTAAGCTGCTGGCAAAAGCAGCCGAAAGACAGGCACTGGTAATACCGAGAATGACAAACACGCCCGCACCGGGCACCATGTTAAATACCGTTAGCAGAACGCTAACAGGCACAATAGACCACAACATCACTTTTTTACTGCCGTATTTGTCGCTCAATAAACCACCTGCCAATGTTCCGGCGGCGCCGGCTGCCAAAAATACGGTTAACAGTGAACCGGCATACATAGCGTCACCATGCAGATAGGATACATAATAAAGAGGTATAAACGTGCTGATGCCTGAGCTGACAGTAGCCCGCATGAGAACTACCCCCAATAAAGCCGCCAGCGATACAGTTACCATTCCTTTTAGACTGCCAAGACTTGCTGCCTTTTTAACTTCCGGCGGCGGCAACGTCGCCACAAGCCGATACAGCAGGAAACCTGTAATGATACAGGGGATTACGTATACACCTACATAATTCATCAGCGATTCCGCCAACAAGAATCCCATAAACAATGAACCTAATGCAAAACCGGCGTTTCCCCCCACT
>CAZCEN010000449.1:0-1964 GCA_964497205.1 uncultured Sporomusaceae bacterium | reverse complement strand
GAATTAGCATAGTGTAAAGTTTTAGGCGTTATTCACGCCTAAAAAATAGATAGTGACGCGCCGGCAGCGACTTGCAGCAGCCGAAGTTACTGTCATTTAGATATTAACCAGCACCATAAGATAAATAGCCCTGCCTTAAGAGCAAGACAGGGCTTATTTCCGATTATAGTTTTTTCGACGTTTTTTAAATGCGCAGCTATCTATCGTCAATTATGGGTTCTAAGCATTTGCAGAGAGGTCTGGTACCATCTCGTCTAAAGCTTGCCTCTCTAAAACCTTGCCTGCCTTAATAAAAGCGGTGCTTGCCTGTTCATAGTATTCCAAAACCGGCTGCGTCAAATAATCACTAAAGATGTCGGCTACAACGGGGTTTTTTTCCATGGACTGTCTGATTTTTGTCTTTGTTTGCAGTATTAAGCCATTTTGATAATGATCGTGATACCTGTCTAGAAATTCGTCGGCTTTGCTCAAATACATTCGGCCTTCATGACAACGATTTTCCTGGACGGCAATGATGGCCAGTACGCAGTACAATGTACAATAACTTCGCGAGCACCAATATCCCCGGTAATCGCCAAAACCGTCACCAACCGCCAGCGCTTCGGCCAAGTATTGCCGGGCCTTGTCACTATCCCCTAATTTAAAGGCGGTATAGCCGGCATTGATGTAAAACACGGCAACACCTTCACTAATCCTTTTATGGCCGGCGATTCTGACTGCTTGCTCATAATAATTTAGTGCTTCTTTTAAATTCAGTGAATCCCGGCGTAAATTGCCAATGTAATTATAACTGGCGGCAATGTTTAAAATATAGCAGTTGTTTTGTATATCCAATTTTTTAAACAGCCCAATTGACTGACGATAATATTGTTCTGCTTGCTCCGGATTACCGTCTAAAGCCGAAGCAATTCCCAAAAAGCGTAAGGCGGCGGCCTTTTTTTCCAGCAAATCAGCTTGTTCTGCAACCTGCAGCAGTTTTTCAGCAAACTTTTTAATAATACTTGGTTTACTAACCTGAATACCTAAAAAAATCATTTGCTGATAGCCCTTAACTATATAGTCCTGAAGCTGTTTGGCGGAAGCCAACCGCAATAATTTATGAATCATTTTTATGCCGGATACATGTTCACCACGCCAAATATAATGGCGCCCCATCATTTCCCAGTATGCTATTTGGTAAACAGCTACCTGTCCGTCATCAAAATTATCTGTTGTCATAAGTGTTAGCAGCTCGGCGATTTTCTCCAGATAATCCATAGTTTGCCGGCGGCTTTCTCTAAAGTTGTTATACCCGGCTGGATAGCTGTCATTAAGTTCAGGAAACAGTTCATACTGCGGGCAGAAATATTTTTCAGCCAATTTTACAGTATACTCAAGAACCTTGATTTTTTCATCCGCTTGCGTGTAATGGTACAAAATTGCCTCATAAATATCTTTGGCTTGTAATCCGCTGCGGAGTTGTCCTTCCAGCTCCAAGCCGACCCATTTATGAAGCAGTTTTTGTCTGGTTGTTGACATTTGCTGATATACGAAGCTCCGAATTTGCAAATTATAAAACGCATAGATAAGTCCGTGCTTAGCGGAGTTATCTGTTCTGGCAATCAACTTCTTCGTCTCTAATTCTTCAATCGCTTCCACTAATGCAAATTCATCCATCTTGGATATAGCTAATAGTTCATTATAACTCGAATATTTAAAAAATACCGATGCTACCTCAAGTATTTTACGGGCATTATCGGATAGAGTGCCAATCCGCTCTTTTAGAACACTTTGTAAACGAAGAGAGCCGCTGCCCAATTCTTGTCCTGATTCTAAAAGACGTAAGCATTCCAGTAAAAACAAAGCATTTCCGCCAGTATATTCGTACAATTTTTGCTGCAGTTCCACATTGTTTGTATTGGCAGGTAACTTTACTTCTAGTAATTTGGCTACATCTTCAAAGCTGAACCGCTCAATTATAAACT
>CAZCEN010000448.1:0-1965 GCA_964497205.1 uncultured Sporomusaceae bacterium | reverse complement strand
GTGGACAGAGGCAGGTAAATATAATGTACTTCCGATTGACGGCGATGTTTTCTCACGTTTAAATGTAGAACGCCCAACTATTGCCAAACCACGCAACAAGATTGTCTATTATCCTGGTGGCTCCCCGGTACCATTCAGTGCCGCGCCGAAGGTCTATAACAGACCGTTTAGCATCACTGCCGACGCAGTAATACCTAAAGAAGGAGCGGAGGGAGTTCTGCTGGCACAGGGGGGCAGGAGCGGCGGCTATACTTTCTTTGTGAAAGAGAAAAAGCTGCACTTTGTTTATAATTACCTGGGGCGTGATCTTTTCAAGGCTACTTCGAGTGAAGAGATCCCGGAAGGCGAAGTTTCCCTGCGCTATGAATTCGAACCTACTGGCAAACCAGATCCTTCGGTTGGCAAAGGTGTTCCCGCCAATGGGCAGCTGTATATCAACGGGAAACTTGTAGGTGCTATTAAAATGCCTCATACCGTGCTGGCTATGTTCGGTACCGAGGGACTGACCTGCGGGTGTGACGGAGGAGATCCGGTAGCGCCAAACGAATACAGCGGTGCCTTCAGGTTTACAGGCCTTCTCAAACGGGTAACGCTGGATATTTCAGGCGAGTTGATTCCGGATACCGAGACAGATCTCAAGGTTGCGCTTAAACGCCAGTAAAAAGTACTTCCCAAAGTTCTCGGCATTGTGAGGCTAATTAAAATTGGCACACCAATGAAGGGTAACTATATGTAAAAAGGGGGTTATGATTTTGAAAACAAGAAAAATCGCATTGTCCTTACTTATGGCAACCCTTATCCTTGGCCAACAGACTGCCAATGCCACGGAATTTGGAGCCAGTTACTACTTCCCGGGTATTTCAGTTACATTCGCACCTGGAATGGCTCCGCATACAGGCACAGTGGGTGTCAACCAAATGCTTTTTCAAAATACTAAGGCTAATCAGGTTGTGGCTGGTGGCAGACTTGAGACTGACATTAAAAGTAAATTGTTTTTGGATGTAATTGGTGTGACGCATACGTTTAAATCCTCAGCGGAGGATGACAAAACATATCAAGTGGGTGCTTTTATTCCGTATGGCAATCTCGATGTTCAACCAACCATAAGTTCAGACGTAGGTTCACGCAGTACGTCCAGTTCCTCTACGGATATCGGTGATGCGACTCTCTTAGGTTCAGTATATTGGAAGACTGGTGATTATCATTACAAAGTTTCGGAATCAATCTTCATGCCTACCGGCGCTTATGATAAGATGAACTTATCAAATGTCGGCAGAAATTACTGGGGGTTTGATACTACCTTTGCTGTGACACACCTGAACATGAAAAATGGCGTGGAATGGTCTATCGCACCTGGCATTATGTTTAACACCAAGAACGAAGATACGGACTATGATTCTGGCGATGAGTTTCATATTGAGTTTGCTCTGAATCGACACTATTTTAAAGACCACTATGCAGTCGGCATTCAAGGGTACTATTACAAACAGATATCCGGTGATGAAGGCAGCGGAGCAAGATTGGGGAGCTTCAAAGGCGAGGCTTTTGGAGTAGGGCCAGCTGTTTTGTGGACGCCGCCTGCCGGCAAGGGCAATGTATCCGTTATTGCTAAATGGCTATTTGATGTGGAACATCAAAATCGTTTGCATGGCGATTTTGGCCAGTTGATGATTGCCTATAAATTCTAACCAACGGATAAAGGCAATAAGAAACATTTTTTATTAATGCAAACTGGCACCGTTTTAAAACGGTGCCAGCTATGTTTTTATTGTTGTCTATAAATTTAATTAAAAAGTTGCGGCTCTATAATATTGTGCTTGATAATCATTTATAAAGGTGATAGAATTCAGTCAAACCAGCTTTATTTTGTGGGTATGCTGTTTGAAATGAAGCCTAGCCTTCATTTTGGCTTTGCTGAAATTTTCAGACCAAGCTAAGTCTGGTCATTTATTGTTTTTGGAACCC
>CAZCEN010000447.1:0-1978 GCA_964497205.1 uncultured Sporomusaceae bacterium | reverse complement strand
CGGATGTATTTACCTCTTGTATAAGGATTTACCAGGAGGATTACGATAATATATTCAGGTAACTATACAGACATTATGTTTGGTTTGCTAGGCTGATTGTCTTTATGTGATAAAGAGTTTTAAGGAAAGTAAGCAAACAGAGCGCGTGATGCAGCAGCAAAACAAAGAGCTTACCTGTTACGATAGCTATTACCGGCAGTGTTATTGATTAATGCACAAAATGAAGCTTACCGTTGTTGCGGACGGCATTGAGTCGGAAATACAGCGGCACTATCTTACACAGAAGCGGTGTGATATAATCCAGGGGTATCTTATTAGTTCGCCATTATCACCGAAGGATTTGTGGACGAACGGCAGTCTGAAGGTGGTAAAAATAAGCAACAACATAGCTTGTGCCAGTGCTTTACCGAGGAAATTGGCACAAACTATGCATTTGCAGGCATAGCTGAACTTTTTACGAGGTGGAAATATGAAAAATGTATTAACAATTGCTGGTTCGGACTCCAGCGGCGGCGCCGGAATCCAGGCTGACCTTAAGACTTTTGCCGCTCATGGCGTGTTTGGTTTGAGTGTTATAACTGCCGTAACGGCCCAAAATACACAAGGCGTTTTTGCGGTACAGGACATTACGCCAGACATGATTGCCAAGCAAATGGATGCCATTTTTTCGGATATTGATGTTGCCGCAGTTAAAATAGGGATGGTTTCACAAATTGATTCAATTATAACAATTGCCGCCAAGCTCCGAGAGTGGGGTGTGAGAAATATTGTTGTCGACACTGTTATGGTATCTTCAAGCGGTTATCATCTGCTCAAGCCGGCAGCTGAGGCTACACTGGTGCGGGAGCTGTTGCCGTTGGCGACGGTTGTTACCCCAAATATTCCGGAGGCAGAGGTTATTACCGGCCGGTCAATTTTTACTTTAGCCGATATGGAAGAGGCTGCCCGGGCGATATTTGCCCTGGGTCCACAGAGCGTACTTATGAAAGGTGGACATCTGGAGGGCGATTCGATTGATATTTTATTTGATGGGCATAGTTTCGTCTATTTAGACTCACAGCGAATTGTCACAAAGAATACCCATGGGACAGGCTGCACACTGTCGTCAGCGATTGCAGCCAATTTAGGCCGGGGGCTGGCTGTGGCGGATGCGGTAGCCGCAGCTAAAGAGTATATTACGGGAGCTATTGAGCATTCATTGTCGATAGGTAAAGGTGCTGGACCTACCCACCACTTTTATGATATGTACAAAAAGGCTGGAATGCGGTGCGATTAAGTGGAGGTCTGCTAAATATGACGGCGTTTGAGGGGGCTGGTAATGGAAACTAGCTGGCTTGCTTCGGTTTCTAGCTCTGCTGTTGGTTCGAAATCACTTTGGATGATGAAAGGTGCAGGTGGCGCTGTTGATTTGGGTGGCGGATCTGCTGGATCGGGCGGTGGGGCCGGCGGGTGCGGAGGAGTTATGCCTTCCGGCGGCGGCCCGAAGCAGCCCCGGTCAACACAACTGCGGCCCAAGGCTTGGCGCAATAATTCCAGAACGATAATTTCCTCGGCCGTGCGGCTAGGGTCATCATCAACACAAGTGTTGAGAAATAAGAGCCTGAAAATGTCAACCGGTGCGCAGGTAACGGCTAGAAACTGGCTGCTAAAGGCAATTTTACAACACAATAGTTCCAGTAAAATATCAATAAGTGTCCCGGCCCGGTCGTAGCGGATAACAGCTCGCTCAAATACCTCAAAAGGCACGCCGGGGGTACGCTGAATTTCTTCTGCGGCACCGACAAGCAGCCGGTAGGAACTAACCAGAGAAGTAAAGTTGGGAATAACGACATTAATATCGCTAAAAATGGCATCAATAATCGGTATTGAATTTATAGCCATAACTGATCCCCCTTTGCAGACTACTTATAATATATGCCGTATGATGCAAAATGACTAAATATACCGCTACTACCAAAAAATAATATTAATGCCATAA
>CAZCEN010000446.1:0-1982 GCA_964497205.1 uncultured Sporomusaceae bacterium | reverse complement strand
AATTGCTGGAGTATCCTACCCTTACAATAACACTACCGCTGATACTAACCGTCTGGTCTTGCCGAGAGGGAGGTGCCTATTTTGAGCTTTATGCATACTCGTCTTCCCCCACAACGCTCCCAGGAAAACAATAGCAGACAGGGAGGTTTATAAAATGAGAAAACTTTGCTATACCTTTTTACTGACAACATTTATGGTGGCGGCAGCAGCCGGCAGTTGTTTTGCCGAGGAGGCTCCCGGCAATTTCACGGACACCGCAAAGCCAATAGTCCTTGACCGGGAATATCCGCAATTAGGAATTAAGACCCATTCATGGATCACCGGTACCGGATCAGATACAGTTGCCCATACGCAAACCATAGATATAGCTACCGGTAACGTAATTAAACAAATTGATCGTAAATGTGAATATACGGATTCCAGTGATTTTACAGATTCCAGTTCATAACCTAGCATCTAAACAGGTCATATTTTCCATAGAAAAAAAGGTTCCTGTCGTAATATAGGCAACCCCCATTCCGGATTTACTGGAATGGGGGTTTTAATGCGCACCTCATATCTACAAGGAATGCAGCTGTTTTTCGCTTAGAATCTAGAAACACTTTAATTGCTACTGTAATCCCAAATAGGATCTACATAGCTACAGCGCCTGTTCACTTCCTTGATCACTGTACCATTAGTTCTATCAATTAATTGAGTATGGGCAATCGTTTCACTGCCACTGCCGGTGATCCATGAATGGGACCGGAATCCCAATTGTGGATAATCCCGGTCATATACGACAGGCTTGCTGCGCTCTGCCTCGGCATAAGCCTGAAGACCGTTACCGTCTTGAGCCAGGCAAACACCGGAACTTACGCCTAACAAAGCAGCAAATAGCAGAGAAGCCATTAAACTTTTTTTCATCATACTCCAACTCCCTTAAAAAATTTTAGATTACTTTAGTCAGGTGCTACCGAATAAGGAGGTACACGCGCCAATGGGAAGTTATCAACTGATTCCATCTTCACTCATCCCCTTTATATTTTTTCAACTTTTTAATGATTAGAGTGTTATCCACCCTCCACCCCTTTTGACTATGTCTGAGAGTTTATATATAATATAACCCAACAAATTCCATATGTATAATACACAAAAAGTCTTTATATTATATGAAAACAAATATGAAATTTAATGAGAGGGGTTTTGGGGATGGATATCAGAAAGCTTGAATATTTTGTTGCGGTCGCCGACGAAGGGCATATTACCAGGGCAGCAAAAAACTTACATATGGCTCAACCACCGCTTAGTCAACAGCTAAAACTGTTTGAAACCGAACTAGGAGTTCAGTTAATTGAAAGAGGCGGTAGCCGTAAAATCAGATTAACAGATGCAGGACTAACCTTACGCAACCGTGCAGAGCAAATACTTGATTTGATCGACCAGACCGAAAAAGAAGTAAAAGATGTGGCTGAAGGTTCTCAAGGAATGTTAGCCGTAGGGTTAGCCATGCCATGGGGTACCACACTAGGCTCCACCTTTTTATTAGAGCAAATTCTTAAGTTCCATGATCGTTATCCGGAAATCAAATTTCAGTTACGGGAAGACGACTTTTACAAAATCGAAGAATTACTAGTACGAGGAGTAATCGATGTTGGCATTACGAAACTTCCTGCCGATTTGGAAAAATATTCGGCAGTCACCCTGCCTAACGAACCGGTTGCAGCCGCTTTTGCACCGAAATGGAACGATGATGTGTCAACAACTACTGTAGGTTTAGCAGATCTTATTGATAAACCGCTTATCGTACATCGCAAATATGAGGGACAGCTCCTAAAACATTATCAACAGCTTGGTCTAACGCCAAAAATTCTTAGTACACATGATGATGTTCGCTCTATGTTGTTATGGGCGAAGGCGGGACTTGGCGTGGCCTTTGTACAGAAATCCGCGGCAGGTTTACTCCCTGAAAGCAATCTAATCTTTAAAGAAATTATCGATCC
>CAZCEN010000445.1:310-2007 GCA_964497205.1 uncultured Sporomusaceae bacterium | reverse complement strand
CAATCAGCAAACCGACAATTTCCACCGGCAATCCCATCGTCGAGAGCACGACCAGAGAAGCAAATGTTGCTCCCCCGCCAACACCGGCTATACCGAAGGAACCAAGAGCCACAACAATCACCAACTTAAGCAAGAAGCCGATATCGAGCGGATTAATACCCACAATAGGTGCAACCATAACTGCCAGCATAGCCGGATAGATCCCGGCGCAACCATTCTGTCCAATGCTTACGCCAAAAGAAGCCGCTAAGTTTGCGTAGCCGGCTGGAACACCCAGCTTGTTGATCAATGTTTCCACCGTCAAAGGCAATGTGCCCGCACTTGTCCTCGAGGTAAAAGCGAATACTAGCGCTGGTACGGATTTTTTCACATAGGTAATCGGATTAAGGCTCAAGCTCGAAAGAATAAGCAAGTGAATAACGAACATAATTACTAGCGCCACATACGAAGCCATAACAAATTGAATCAGTTTATAGATATCGGCATAATTGCTTGTAGAGATGAATTTTGTCATTAGAGCCAATACTCCGTACGGCGTTAGCAATAGTACATACCGAACTAACTGCATCACAATATCATTCGCTGTACTCAACGCTTTGTTAAAAAGCTCAGCCGATTGCGGTTTATATTTTTTGATGTTTAACACGGCAAGGCCCATTAGCGCAGAAAAGAATACAACTGACAGCGTGTCTGCACTACCCTGTCCCGTAAACGCGTAGAAAATATTCGTCGGAATAATCTCGATTAACTGGAGTTGAATGGATTTGGCCTCAAAGGTGGTAAGCTTGCCTGCTACATTCTTTACGGCACCGATTTCCGCGTCACCCGCTTGCAGACCTTCTGCCGTCAAATTAAAGGCCAAAGAAGACCCGATACCTACCAGAGCAGCGACAGCTGTAGTCAACAGTAAAATGCCGATAATTAGTCCGCCTGCCTTGCTTAATATCTTGGTGTCCTTTAGTTGTGTAATTGCCGACGTAATCGACACGACAATCAGCGGCATTACAATCATTTTCAGTAGCCGAACATAGCCGGTCCCAATAATGTCAAACCAAGTATTTGATTGTTTGATGATAGCAGACCCACCAAAAATCCCCTGCAATACCGCACCAAAAACAATACCAAAGATTAGTCCAGTCAAAACCCGTTTACCAAAACTGACGCGTTTTCTTTGCATATGATACAGAATATAAACTAACCCCAACATTGCTAAAATATTAAATGATACCAATATATTACCATTCATTGCTTTCCTTACCTTTCTGTTCTGTAATTAAAATTATTGATATATCACCCTTAAAACCCACAGTATCTATTGACCGTTGTCATCTTCACCTTCCTTATAAATAACGCAGAAAAAATAAAAAGGCCAAAGAATACACTATCTGTGTCTTCTTTAGCCTTCAGTTTTTCTGATCAGCTTGTTATTTTTAATTTTATTTAAGAATATCATTGCATGAGTGTTTAGTCAAGTATTACTAAAATCTACAATACTTATGTGTCTATATTTCAAGCATTAGAGCATAAAGAAGTCTATTGACAACCCAAAATTCATATAATAAAATAAAAATGCAGAATTATAAATCAAATATGAAAACATGGTCATACTTTGAAATTAGTTTAACAATGAAGGAAAACTCCAATAATATCTAAATAACATCTAACTCAATCTGTGAAATCTCTCTGAAGTCTGGGAC
>CAZCEN010000445.1:0-300 GCA_964497205.1 uncultured Sporomusaceae bacterium | reverse complement strand
ATTTTTCACATTTCGCTTAAGTATATATAACAAATGCCGCCTATTTCTTCGGATTATGATAATATACTTTTGCTCGCTAAGTACCTTTAAAAACTAAAATACGCAGAAGCCTGCTTTCAGACTTCTACGTATTATAAATTATAGTTAAACTACCTCAAAGCCAGCATCTTCTACGGCCTTTGCTAGTGCATCCCGATCAGCGTTGCCTTCTATAAGCGCTTCTTTCTTTTCTAAATCGACACTGGCACTTACGACTCCCGGAACAGCCTGAAGTGCTTTTTCAACAGCCATTTTGCAATG
>CAZCEN010000444.1:0-2047 GCA_964497205.1 uncultured Sporomusaceae bacterium | reverse complement strand
GTCAGTTGAAAATAATAGTACAAGTGGTATAATAAATCGAAGAAATTTTTAGGAGAAGTAAAAATGCAAGACTTGATACGTTTGGCGATTGTTGGGCCGCCTGATTCAGCGGCTATTGCCTATGAGATTGCCTTGGAAAAACGTGATTGCCTGATCCCTATGGTCTTACCATATGAGGATGCTTCAGAAGTACCTGATATTCTAAAGAAGAATAGTAATGATTTTGATATGTGGCTATTTTCCGGAATAATACCATATCAGCGGGCGCTAATCGCAGATAGTAATAAGCCTTTATTTTATGTTCCTCATGCCGGATCAAGTCTATACCGGGCGTTGCTGGAAATTCTGTATATAAAAAAATTGGCTTGTGACAGTGTCAGTTTTGACACCTTTAGTGAGAAGGAAATTGTCGAGACGTTTAAGGATACCACATTGCCGTTGCCGAAGATTTATGCAAATCAATATAAAGGCATAGTAACAGCAAGCGAGGTTACCGAATGGCATTACGATTTATGGAAAAGTGGCAAAACC
This sequence comes from uncultured Sporomusaceae bacterium, assembly GCA_964497205.1. Classification (GTDB taxonomy): domain Bacteria; phylum Bacillota; class Negativicutes; order Sporomusales; family Sporomusaceae; genus Sporomusa. Next base: position 1,516 of record CAZCEN010000444.1, on the reverse strand, counting down.
AATATTGCTGTGACCTGTTTTCTGGCGACCTATAATAAGCTGACAGAACTTGGAGTGCCGGTAGTAAGAATATGGCCAACTCGCTGCAATATCAGGACAACTTTGCAATTAGCAATAAAATCCTATGAAACGCAGCGTGTTAAAAGAAGTCAACTGGCAGTACAACGAATCGTAATTGATGACTATGACGATATTATTCGTTCAAGCTCTAGTTATGAGGCTAAGCGGCTGGAATTAAAACTGTACGAAATATTGCTGGCATATATCGAAAAACTTAAAGGCTCGATAAGTATGAATGGGGGCGGCAAGTTTACTTTGTATTCGACACGGGGTACTCTTACCGAAATTACGGAAAACTTTACGGTCATGCCGATAATCGAGGAAATGACCCGGCAGGTTGATGTCAATATTAGTGGCGGGATCGGTTTGGGGCTTACTGTTTATGATGCGGAGGAAAACTCTTTCTCGGCGCTAGGGTTAGGCAAACAGCAGGGCAAAGGTGTTTGGATGGTAGTTAATGATGATCATACGGTTATCGGTCCGTTGAGTTCAAAGGTTCATCTGAAGTATTCAGTGCGTACCAATGATCATGCATTAAGGAACCTTGCCGATCAGCTTAACATCAGCGTTACCACGATAAACAAACTGTTGGCGACTATTGATAAACTGGATCGTGATGATATTGTTGCTGATGACTTGGCAATGTATCTGAAAATTACCGTGCGCAGTGCCAGGCGAATGCTTTCCAATCTTGTTGAAAAAGGTTTTGCCAGAGTAGTTGGTGAGGAACTTGTCGGAAAAGGAAGGCCGCGACGGTTATATAAAATCAATATTAAGGAACTATTGCAGCCTGTCCAAGAATGAAATGAGTTTACTTATTTAAATTGTTATGAACCCCGCAGTTACATGCGGGGTTTTCAAAATTTTATAAAACTTTATAAGGAAATGTCTTTTAATTGTCCTAATGTCATGCTATAATCAAATTAACTTAAACAATCAACGCAAAAAAATGCGTAATTGAGGAAGGAAATGGTAAAAATGGATACGGCATTTGACCAGCAGTTAGTTAAATGGCGGCGAACTTTTCACATGTTCCCCGAGGTCAGCAGAAAAGAAGAGAATACTGCTAAAGTTATTGTCGAAGAATTAAAGCGCATGGGGATAAAGGCGCAGACGTTTAACGATCATTTTGGTGTTTGTGCGGAGATTCGCGGAGCTGCGGACGGACCCGTAATTGCAGTGCGGGCAGATATGGATGCGCTGCCTATTAAGGAAATAAATGAGGTGCCGTATAAATCGGTTAATGATGGCGTAATGCATGCGTGCGGTCATGATGGACATATTGCGATAGCGCTGGGTGTCGCAAAAATGCTCGCTGATGCCAGAGACAGTTTCAACGGAACAGTAAAGGTTATTTTTCAACCTGCGGAAGAATCATCACCTGAAGGTGGTGCCTTGCTCATGATGAAGGAAGGCATACTCGATGATGTTGATATGATTTTTGGATTGCATTTGT
>CAZCEN010000443.1:0-2049 GCA_964497205.1 uncultured Sporomusaceae bacterium | reverse complement strand
TCACTGCGCGAGTATCTAGTCAAGTAGCAATCCATCATTTCGATAGTATCACAACGACTGGCCGCATTCCTTCATCATTTCGCGCCATAGAATCAAAGTATTTTATAACAACTAGGCCTTCTTCTATTTTAAAAACCAAAATACGCAAAAGCCTGTTTCGGACTTCTGCGTATTTAAGATTATAGTTAGACCACCTCAAAGCCAGCATTTTCTACGGCCTTTGCCAGGGCATCCCGATCCGCGTTGCCTTCTACAAGCGCTTCTTTCTTTTCTAAATTGACACTAGCACTTACCACTCCCGGAACAGCCTGAAGTGCTTTTTCAACAGCCATTTTGCAATGACCGCAGGACATACCCTCGATTTTTAAAACCAATTGACTCATTTTTATCACCTCCCCTCCCAAAGCTGTAGTTTACTCCCGGTGACTCTCTATGTACCATAGCTGCGATTCCCAGTGAATTATAGACAAGTGCCCAAAATAAATTCAGTTTGATGTTTTTCATAGTTGTCCCGTTCGAATACAATACCCCTGTATAGTATATGTTACGACTACTATTATTATTTTGTCAATGTTAGTTTTAACTAAACTAACTAAAATTAGCTTAACAACATCAATATGACACCGTCACCTAAGCATCCTGCTAAGTAACGGTGTCACCATTTTTGTTAGCGAACTATTGTATCTGCATCAGCAGGGACGGAGGATTCGACTACTGTCATTTTTACTTTTCTTATTTCTTCTAAAACAACACTCTCTTGGCCCCATAATACCGCTGAACAAAATAACTGTCGTTCATATCGGCAATGGATACGATCCCTTGTGAAAATGAGGTGTGAATAAACTTACCGCCGCCAATATAAATACCTACATGAGATGCCCCCGGCTCATAGGTTGTGAAATACACCAGATCTCCCGGCTGAAGGGATGCCGGTGACACCGTCCGGCCAACCAAAAACTGCAGGTCGGCGGTTCGCGGCAAATCAATGCCCGCTTGGCGGTATACGTATTGAACCAAGCCGGAGCAATCAAATCCTTGTGCCGGTGAAGCCCCGCCCCAAACCACCGGCTTGCCGAGCATGTTCCTTGCTGACGCCAGAACCTGTGCTGCTTGCCCACTGGGCTGAGCAGGTAAGCGAGCCGCAATCATCTGTTCATCAGCGACAGGCATGACTGCTCCGGCCGAGATAGCATCAAGAGACTTTAAAAACTCACGATCGCCAGAAGCCGGAGCGGCCTGAACAGATGTCTGGCCGCTGAGTAATAATCCGGCGAACAATATAGTCAGATACTTTTTCAGCACCGCTCCCTCCTTTTTATATTAATTATGGCTCATGCTTTGCAAGTGAGTCGTAGTTCGCTTCATGATGTCCTGCATAGCTTTCATTTTACCTTCCAAGGCAGCTGGATCTGCTTTGCCGGAATTCACGGTATCTTTAATTTCGGTTGCCGCTTTTCGCAGACTGTCTTTTAGTTGGTTGTCCATCATGTGGGGTGCAACTTTATCAACCATTCCCACCATGTGACCGGCACTCTTCTGGGCATCCATTGTTTGGCCGGCTTTTACCTGCTTCAGCATATCTTGCAAGTCTTTATCCATTTCTTTCATCATCGGCATTGGATCCTCTTTCGGCATAGATGCACTATGTCCCTCATGGCCTGACGCTTGCTGCTGAGCAGCCGGCTGCTGTGCCGCTTGATTACTGTTTGAACCGCAGCCCGTGAATAAAGCGGTTACTACCACCAAAGACATAATACCAAGTACAAGTTTATTTTTTTTCATTGTTAAAACTCCTCCTGAATGTTTATTTAATCACTGATTCTTTACCTGAAACATCAGAGCCGCGTTTACGCTCCAACCACTGATTCCATACAAGATAAATACACGGCAGCACGATAAGTGTGAGGATGGTTGAGGTTACTAAACCGCCGACTACTACTGTTGCCATCGGGCGTTGTACTTCAGCACCGGTACCTGTGGCAAAAATCAGCGGGAACAATCCTAAGCTGGCAACCAGAGCCGTAATCATTACCGGCCTTAGGCGGGTAA
>CAZCEN010000442.1:0-2055 GCA_964497205.1 uncultured Sporomusaceae bacterium | reverse complement strand
GCGAAACCAGTTGCTCCGCGCCTTCCGTCCTTCCGGCGAGTCCAGACCGGCGAGCGGGCCAATCGCGTAATTCTCCCGTAACGTAACCAGCTTGTGCGTTTCCGTCCATCCAAGTTCTTTCAGTGCCTGCTTCATACTACCAGCAAAGGAATCACCAACAACGATATGAACGTGGGTGCAGGCGGGAACCGGGTTCCAACTCGTCTTTTTTTCCTGGGGCCGCATCAGTTCGTCGTACAGTTCTATTAGCTCAGTAGCCGCTATTTCCATTGGTTCTTCCTGTAGCTTCAGCTTCTTGATTTGCAGTAAAGCAAACTGTAGATATGTCTTCGCTTCTCGCTCTCTCAGACTATCGATTACCTTCTTAATTGTTAACATATATATCCCTCTCCTCGATGGTTGACAATTTCAAAGACTTTCGCAAATAATCATACACCAGGCTTCTATAAGATATTTGTATATTTACGCAGAAAAAATGAAATGCTACGCGACAGTAAGTGCCGTTTGGGGGAGGATATGTATGTTTGGCAAAAAGATGCGCCATATCAACCGGTATCGTGAAATTGCAATGGCTCTGCTCAATCAGGGCTTTGACTATATTGTAGAGGAAATGGGCCTGCCCCAGAACATCCCCTATCCACGCCGCCCCCGTCCGGCAGCTGCCGAAGAAAACACCGGCGGCATAGGTGAGCGCATCAGGCTGCTGCTCGAACAATTGGGGCCGACCTATGTCAAGCTGGGACAGATCGCCAGCACCCGGCCGGACCTTCTGCCTGCCGAAATCATTGCGGAGTTGGAAAAACTGCAGGATGAAGTGCCCGGTTTTGCCTTTAGCGAGGTACGTACTTTGCTAAAGGCGGAATTAGGGTCAGACCTGGAAGACTTGTTCCGGCAGTTTGACCCGGAGCCGCTAGCGGCCGCTTCCATCGGCCAGGTTCACCGGGCGCTGCTTAAGACCGGTCAGCAAGTAGCGGTAAAAATTCAGCGGCCCGGCATTGTTGCCACGATCGAAACCGATCTGGAAATTCTGCGTGAACTGGCTGTTCTGGCGGAACGCCGTTTTTCCTGGGCGCAAACGTATCAACTGGGGGAGTTGATTGATGAACTCACCAAGTCGCTGCGCACTGAGCTGGATTATACCCGGGAAGCGTATAATGCCGAGAAATTTTTAAAACAGGTTCAGGGGAATTCTTCTATCTATATTCCGCCTGTGTACTGGGAATATTGTTCGCAGAAAGTGCTGACAGCCGCCTTTGTTGAGGGCATAAAAATAAATGAACTGGAGCAGTTAGCGCAGCAAGGCTATAACCGCTCCCGCATAGCGGAGCGCTTTGCCCGAGAAATTTTTCAGCAGATTTTTATAGCGGGATTTTTCCATGGTGATCCGCATCCCGGCAATGTGCTGGTGCTGTCGGGAGAGACGATCGCTTTCCTGGATTTTGGCATGGTTGGCCGTCTCGGCCCTGAAAAAAAACACCACCTGGCCTCCCTCGTCATTGGCCTAATGCACCAAGACTCGGAAGAATTAGCCAAGACAATTTTCCGCATGGGAATTGTTCCTGCCGAGGTAAACCGGGTGCAGCTCCGCGACGATATCGACCTGTTAAGGGAAAAATACTACGGGGTTCCTTTAAGCCAAATCAGCCTGGGGGAAGCTATCAAGCAGATGTTTGCCACCGCACAGAAACATAAAATAAAAATGCCGGCTGATCTGGCATTAGTAGGCAAGACGTTGCTGACTATGGAGGGTATTGTGGAAAGACTGGACCCGCAGCTTAGCATCCTTACAGTCGCTGAACCGTTCGGAAAAAAGTTATTCCGGGAACGTCTCCATCCTAAGAATCTAGCCCGGGAAGTTCGGCGTACTATCAACGCTGTCAGTGAACTATTTATCCAGTTGCCCCACTATGTTCAGGAGCTGGGTTCCGTCGCCGGACGGGGCCGGTTGCATTTGGAAGTTTCCGTTTCAGAAATGGACCGTATCCTTAGTAAACTGGACAGGATCAGTAACCGGCTCTCCTTTAGCGTTATTCTGCTGGCCTTTAGCATGATCAT
>CAZCEN010000441.1:0-2074 GCA_964497205.1 uncultured Sporomusaceae bacterium | reverse complement strand
CAGACGACGGCGCCAGCTAAAGTATCAGCACTTGATAACCAATCGTCAAGTTTTAGCTATCTTCCCTTCCTGGGGATTCTGGTAATTGCCGCCCTAATTTTAGTGGGAATGCGGCTGTTTAAAAACAGAACGGCGACGCCGCGAACCAGTATAGCTTATCATAAGAACGCAGACAAAGTTACGCCCAAAGAGGGATTAAATATAGTAGCCTCTCCTGATTCAAAAGGACCCAAAGCGAAAAGCAGCTTTGAGGTGCGTGTGTAATAGGACTAGGATAATTAAATATAGCTGTTTGAAGGTAAAAGCCTTGAACTCAAGCCAGCATTTGGCGAGAGTTCAAGGCTTTTTTCTTTTCTTGAAAAGGAAAGCCGGAATAACACAATGAACAATCTTTCTTAGTAATAAATAACAATTATGGCATATAAAGCCATAAACTACAGGAGGAGAAAAAATGAGTGTTATTCAAGAACAGCTAAATTTGCGAGAGGAGAGCAATGTTGTCAGAACAATGTCAACGGCTTTACCCGCGTTGATCCGGGCAATGCGTCCGGAAGAAGCAGCAGCTGTATGCCATTGTGTATACCGATGCTACGGGTATTCGTATCCTAACAGAGATATGTATGATCCTGCCCGGGTGCTAGCGCTGAACCAAGAGCAAAAAATCGTTTCCTATGTGGCGGTTGATTATTGTGGCGAAGTAATCGGTCATGCGGCTTTGGAGCTTGATAGTGCGAATCCTACAGTTGGCGAGATGGGCAACGCTTTTGTACTGCCTGAACATCGTGGCAGCGGTTTGCTTAATGAATTTGCCGATGTATTAGTTAATGCAGCTAAGAACAGGGGCTTGGCGGGCGCATTCGTAGGATCGGTATGTTCGCATTATTATTCACAAAAAGCAGCGCATAAGATGGGGTTTAGTGATACTGCCTTATTGATAAATCGGTTGCCGCACATGCAATTTCGCCGTTTGCATTCGATAGTGAACCGCAGAGAAAACATTTTGCACTCATTCCGCATATTTGCGGTAGATAAAAATCTATCGCTTTATGTTCCGCCGTGCCATAGGAATATGGTTGAGCAAATCTATCAGCATTTGGGGTTAACTGTCTCTTGGCAACCGGCACCAGACGGCTTAACCATGCCTAAGGCGGTTATACGTGTGAATGCCGACCCCTATGGAGCGGTTCATATCTTTATTAAGCAAACCCCGGATGGCTCTGAGCCTGGTTTGGCAGAGGTTAAGCCAAATGACCAAACAGAGGCAACGTATTTGTACTTAAATCTGGCAGAGCCAGGAACGCCGCTATTATGCGGTATATATGAACGCTACGGGTATTTTTTTGCGGGGATTTTGCCTGGGGCAGGCGATGGTAATTGGCTGGTTTTACAGAAGCCGCGGGATACATGCGATTACACCAAACTAGAGGTGGCTTCTGCGTTGGGACAAGCTTTAACAGACTATGTAAAAAGGCAGGAACAGCGCTAGCCTATACCGCGAAGGATAATACAGTTACAAATATTATTGAAGAGGAGATGGCGGAAATGAAGGTAACGAGCCAACGTATTGCGCAACTGTTGGATAATAATAGTTTTGTAGAACAAAGCCCGGAGATTGGAGGTATGGCGATCGTCGGCACTGGCCGGATAGAGGGAAGACCAGTCTTTGTTGTGGCTTTTCAATCAGCACCTTTTCAACCGGACGAGGTTTTGTCGACAGTTCAAAAAATAGTAGCTATTTTAGAGCAGGTACTTGTAGATAAATATCCATTGATTTTTATTCATGATAACCCGGCAGCAACTGCCGGAACGGGAGGGACACCGCTTAGCAGCGATTACTTGCGCTTATTAACCGATCGGCGAGGTATGGGGAGAATATATTGTTTACAAGCCAGAATTTCCGGTGTAGTTCCAACCGTTTCTCTGCTGTTAGGGAAGGTAGCTTCTGCCCAAGCTTTTCCGGTTACTTTTAGTGATGCGGCAGTAATGACTGCCCAAGCCGGTTTATGTATGGGGCGACCCAATGTGGTACGGGAAATGATTGGGGAAGATGTAAGTTTTGAAGAGTTAGGGGGGG
>CAZCEN010000440.1:0-2074 GCA_964497205.1 uncultured Sporomusaceae bacterium | reverse complement strand
GCCCATGCGCAGTAATAGCCTAAGCTCTTAGCAGGTAAGAGCTTAATACCTGCTGCTGTAGTGATTATATATAACATAACAAATATAGAGCTGGGAAACTGGATCAACATACTCATATCCAAATTCAACCATAATCCAATGAGCAAGACCAGCATCGAAAATGGCCCCAATGCCATAAAGACCCGGTAGGGGGTCCCATAGACAGCATGCAGTCTATCGAACCAAGCCGGGAAATGTCCCTCTCTTGCTTCTGCATAAACAAGCCGCGAAAATCCAGCTACATACGTATGAATAGTAGCATAACAGGCAGCCACACCTAATATAGCTACTACACTTCCCGCAATCCGGCCCCAGCCACCTTCCAGCAAGCCCGTCAGTGCAGTTAGTTTATCTTGTCCTAAATAAACTCCAGTACCAACAGTTACATAAGCCAGACCTAAATATAGCAAATTAACAACCACCAGCGACACACCTAAACTACGGCGTATATCTTGTTTAGGATTTTGAAATTCTTCTGCCAAATGGCAAATCATTTCCCAGCCAACATAAGCCCAAAATAGTACAGCCATAACACTGCCTACCGGCTGCCAACCCTTGGGCGCAAAAGGATGAAATGCATGCATTGTTACATTAGGCCAAGCCGCTACAATACTAGCTAACAAAGCCGCCGCAATACTGCCTACCACCAACGCCTGGATATTACCGGAAAAACGGATGCCCTGATAATTGGCCAGTAAGGCAATAGTCAGCATACTAATCGCAATCATCGTAACACCGGCAACATTCAGCGAGAAAAAGTGTCCTAAGTAATAGGCGCCAATCAAAGCGCAAATAGGCGCACCAAAGGGTACCGTACCCAAAAACAAACAGCCGGTAATGCGCCCCGCCCTTTCTCCAAACGCTTGCCGGGCATAGGCTGCGATGCCACCGGCACTGGGATACAATATTGATAGATTCGCTAATACGATTACTAAGGGAATGGTCAATATCCCCATTAATCCCCAACTCACTAATGATGCCGGTCCGGCCAAATCCGCCGCCAAACTCGGTAAAATCAGTACTCCTGAGCCTAAAACAGCACCAATTGTCATAGCACTGCCCTGCAGCCAGCCAATACTTTTCTTTAACTCTTGTTCCATGCCTTCCCCTCCAATGACACCTTGGAAATCCATGTATTGTTTGTTATAATAACACATATATATCAATCGGTAAAATTGATTATTTCGATTTATTGCTTCATTAAATCCGATGGAAAGAAGGATTTAGCTTGAATTTACATCACCTTAAAACCTTTGTGACCATAGTCCATACCGGCAGTTTTACGGCGGCTGCCGAGCAATTAGATTATGCACAATCTACGGTTACCGGCCAAATCCAAGCTTTGGAGGAAAGCTTAGCAACACGTCTATTTGAAAGAATCGGCCGCCAAATAAATTTAACAACTTCCGGAAAAATATTATACCGTCATGCACAGGCAATCCTAAACATGGTCAAACAAGCGGAAGCAGAAGTAAAAAATCCAACCAGCCCCAGTGGCCAACTGTTTATCGGCGCTCCCGAATCTTTGTCTGCGGAAATCCTCCCCGCCTTAGTTAAGGAGTATTGTCTCAGCTATCCGCAAGTAGATTTGCAACTCCGTTTCGATACCTGTCAAAATTTCCGTAACGCCTTACGCAAAGGCATCCTAGATATAGCTTTATTTCTTGATGAACCGCTAAAAGATCAAGACTTAGTCGTTCATACCCTATTTCCAGAGCCTATGTCGCTCTTAGCCGCTCCCGAACATCCCCTGTCCCAGGCCGAAAGCGTAATTCCCCAAGACTTAACCGGGCAAGCACTACTCTTAACCGAGCCAGGCTGCAGCTACCGATTATTATTTGAAGGCATGCTGCGCCAATATCAAATAAAGCCACATTCCCTATTGGAGATTAGCAGTGTCGAAGTCCTTCGGCAGTTTGCAATCCAGGGACTGGGTATTACCTTTTTATCCCAGCGGGCAGTAGCACGTGAACTAGCTGCGGGCAGCCTGGTATCATTAAAGTGGCACGGTCCTACCTTCAATATAAATGCCCAG
>CAZCEN010000439.1:0-2099 GCA_964497205.1 uncultured Sporomusaceae bacterium | reverse complement strand
GAAATAAAAGTGCGAAATTTGTTTAAAAAAGCGACGGTAATGGTTTTAACTCTGGCTGTTGGCATGAGCCTGGTTGCAGGCTGTGGCAGTGACAAGAAAAATGATAAGGCAGAATCAACAAAGGTTGAGGGTAAGATATCGGCCTCAGGGTCCACTGCTTTGTTGCCACTTTTGAAGGTTGGCCAGGAAGAATTCTATAAAAAGTACGATAAGGTTACAATCAATTTGTCGGGTGGCGGTTCTTTTACCGGCCAAAAACAAGCAGCGGCTGGTTCTGTCAATATCGGTAATTCGGATGTTGCCTTGGCTGCTGATTTGAAAGACAAAGGCATGGTAGAAACCAAACTTGTAGGTATACCATTCGTGTTTATCGCTAATAAAGATGTGCCGGTTGATAATTTGTCCGCACAACAATACGTGGATATTCTTACAGGTCAGATCAAAAACTGGAAAGAAATTGGCGGCAAGGATCAGCAAATTACCTTGATACACAGGGCAAAATCTTCCGGCTCCCGTGCAACAATTGCAGATGTAGTTTTAAAAGGCGCTGAATTTACCGATGCCGCGGTTATTCAGGATTCCAATGGTGCCGTTCGTTCTGCTATTGCAACAACCCCAGGCGCTATCGGCTATGTTGATGCAGCTTATGTTGATGACAGCATTAAAGCCTTGTCTTATGATGGCGTGAAATATTCTATCGCAGCAGTTGTCGATGGCAAATATCCGGTATATACCTTCGGCCGTATGTTTACCAAAGGCGAACCTAAAGGTGCGGTAAAAGCCTTTATAGATTATGTAACAAGCTCCGAATTCCAAAATGCAAATGCAGAGAAACAAGGCTTTGTACCTATTACTAAAATGAAGAAATAACGTTAGCTTCTTAACTAAAGTAGATATAGTAACACTTGTAGGTGAGTTTAATTAAAAAACCAGGTACTGTTAATGGACCTGGTTTTTTACTAATGGGAGATAATCATGAAAAAGTATGACATTGATAGACTTCGCAATGAAAAGCTGGCAAAAAACGTCTTGCTCTGCAGTGCGGCTTTCCTGACCGTAGTAATTATTGCCCTTATTGTTTTCATGGGGCAGCAGGGCCTGCAGACATTTTTGGATGTCAGCCCGTTCGAATTCTTCTTTTCCAGCAAGTGGAATCCCGATAACGGACAATACGGAGCTTTCAGCTTCATTTTCGGCAGCTTGCTTGTGACTTTCCTGGCTATTTTGGTGGGAGGGCCGATTGGCGTAATGGGAGCAGTTTTCATGGCCAAATTGGCACCCAGGTGGGTATGCAACATTATGAAGCCGGCTGTAAACCTTTATATGGCTATTCCATCGGTTGTTTATGGTTTTATCGGCTTGACTGTTGTTGTGCCGGCAGTTCGCGAATACTTCGGTGTGCCGGTAGGTTTTGGTATTTTTACTGCTTCTTTGATCCTGTCTATCATGATTCTGCCGACAGTAATCAGCATTTCAACAGACGCTTTGCTGTCTGTTCCTAAAATGTTGGAAGAGGGCTCAGTAGCTTTAGGCGCCACTTACTGGCAGACCATCTGGCATATTGTACTGCCTGCGGCAAAACCTGGAATCGTAACTGCCATAATCCTTGGGATGGCACGTGCTATCGGCGAAACAATGGCTGTGCAAATGGTTATTGGCAACACGCCGCGTTTGGCTGACTCCTTGTTTTCACCGACAAGTACTTTGCCGAGTGAAATCGTCGTAGAAATGGGCAACACACCTTTCGGTTCTACCTGGGGCAACGCATTATTCCTGATGGCCTTGGTATTACTTTTAATTTCACTTATTATGATTCTCCTGGTGCGCAAGATAAGCGCTAAAAAGGAGGTGGAAGCATGAACGCGAAACTACAGGACAAAATTGCAAAAGTCTTTTTGTGGTTCATAGGATTTCTCTTGATCGCGATCTTGACCGCTTTTCTGGGTTACATGCTCTATAAAGGTCTACCTGTATTGTCACCAAAATTTATTTTTGGTATGCCAAGTGATACAGAAGCTGGCGGCGGTGTTGGACCGCAGTTGTTTAATACACTCTATATCTTGTTTCTGTCCATGGCTTTTTCTGTTTTCATTGCCATC
>CAZCEN010000438.1:0-2119 GCA_964497205.1 uncultured Sporomusaceae bacterium | reverse complement strand
TTTTCTTATTATACTTTTAACGACTGACATAACTCCAGGAAAACTCTGATTGCTGGCGATAGCCACTTTTCTTTGTGATAAATAAGCTGGGTTTTAATAGCAAACGCAGGGCCTTGCCAGGGTAATTCAATGAGTTTTTTTCGTTTGAGTTCATCGATGACGGCAATTTTAGGCAATACGGCAATTCCTAACCCACAGGCAGTACATTGTATAATTGCACCAACACTGGAAAGCTCCATGATGGTGGCAGGTTGGACTTGGTGTATTGCCAAGGCATTAAGAACAACAGGGCGGTAGCCACAGCCTTCGGTTGTAAGGATGAGACTTTGATTGGCTAAATCCTCCGGTCTAAGGGCTTGCTTTGCGGCAAGGGGATGATGGGGGCTTACCACGACAGCCATAGCCTCATCATAGAGAGTGGTTACCTGCATGTCCGGCTGGTGAATTTGGTCGGTAAGCGCCAGGGCGACATCGATGGCATTATCCCGCAGTAAGGTAAACAGCTGCTGGCAGCTTTCTGTCTGTACCCTGATTTCAACCAGCGGGTATTTACTCCGGTATTCGGTTAGTAGTTTTGGCAGGCGGTTTACGCAGAGTGTTTCGGCAGCGCCAATATGTAAAACTCCCATTTGCGGCGACAATTCTTCTTTGGCTCTTGTGCACTGGTCGAGGATGCTTGTTGCATGTTTACAGAACTGCTTTCCTTCATTGGTTAAGCGCAGACTTTTGCCGAAACGTTCAAATAGCCTGACTTTCAATTCGTCTTCTAGCTGCCGGATTTGGCTGGTGATATTGGATTGCGTATACCCCAGTTTCAAGGCCGCTTTAGTAAAATTGAGAGTTTGGGCTGCCGTAACAAATATCTGTAATTGTCTTAGCTCCATAACGCACTCCTTTTTAACTATTATTTATAGTGATTGATGATATAAATAACAATAATTTCTATTTATAACTATCCCCATGATATACTACCCTCAAACCAAAGTCTATACAAAGAGTATAAACATTTGGAGAGAGGTGGGGTAACATGGATCATGTATTTTATCGTAATGTAAATAAAAACTACATGGAAGTACAATATGGTGAAGGGGTATACCTGTATGATACCGATGGCAACCGCTATATGGATGCCTGTTCCGGTGCTGCCGTATCAAACCTGGGGCATGCTCATCCCCGCATCCTGGCTGCTATGGCGGAACAAGCCGGCAAGGTTGCGTTCAGTCACTTATCCAGGTGGACTTCAGGTTCTATTAAGGAATTGGCTGCGCTTGTTAGTAAACTGGCGCCGGGAACCTTAAATAAACTCTATTTAGTTTCCGGGGGATCGGAAGCGACCGAAGCTGCTTTGAAAATGGCACGCCAGTACTACTTGGAGCGTGATGGCAAATCAAGTAAATATAAGATAATTTCGCGGTGGAAGAGCTTCCATGGCAATACCATAGGGGCGTTATCTATGACCGGCGACAAACGTCGAAAAAAGTATGGTCCGCTATTATTGGATTTTCCCCATATAGCGCCGGCTTACTGCTATCGCTGTCCGTTTGGCAAAAATCAGGACAGCTGCAGCGTAGAATGCGCCTTAGATTTAGAGCGGGCGTTAAAAATGGAAGGAGCCGACAATGTTGCCGCCTTTATTGCCGAAAGTGTCGGCGGTGCTGCTTGCGGTGCCATTGTTCCGCATAAAGAGTACTTTAAGATTATCCGGCAGATCTGCGATCATTATGACGTATTGTACATCGATGATGAAGTAATGGCCGGGTTTGGCCGTACCGGCACTATGTTCAGTATTGCTGACTGGGGCGTTGTTCCCGACATGATTTGTGTGGCTAAAGGCATGAGTGCCGGTTATTCGCCGATCGGCGGGGTTGTTGTTAAAGATGAAATTCATGCAGCCTTTAAACAGGGTTCCGGTGTTTTTGTTCATGGGCATACGTATGGTGGCAATCCCCTGTCTGCCGCCGTTTCCGTAGCTGTGGTTAAAACCTTGATCGAAGAGAACCTGGTGGAAAACTCCCGCTTGGTGGGCGAGTATCTCCTGGGTAAGCTTCAGGAAAAACTGCTGTCGTATTGGTTTGTAGGGGATGTTAGAGGAAAAGGACTGATGCTGGGCGTAGAACTT
>CAZCEN010000437.1:0-2122 GCA_964497205.1 uncultured Sporomusaceae bacterium | reverse complement strand
CGTTTCCGCCGTCCCGCTGGCAAAAGCAACACCAAACATAAACACTAATAGTTTTTTGTCCCAGGAAACGATTGTAAACTGATAAAGCGAATATAGGCCGGCGATAGCGCAAAGGGGCATGCCCAGGTATTGACTAACAAACGTTATAAAATAATACCAAAAGGTTGCATTATCATAGAGCAGCAGTAAACCGTCCGTTACAACAGCATACAGCAGCATACCTCTGGTGTAATAGTCAAATACGGTATCTATAACAGCTTTGTCTTCTTTTTGCTGGCCATCTAAATACACATAAGCAAACCGGGCGAAAACCGGCGCAATGGTAATTAAGGATATATAATACAGACGCGTGTCGTATATCGTTTCCATGCCAAGATGATATCGCCACTGGGATCCATAAAAGATGTAGACACCCAGGCTAATAACACCAAGACTAAAAAAAAGGAGTTCTTTTTGCTGTCGACGTATCGCGAAAAAAAATAATAAAGCCGTGCCCAACAGCAGGAATACACTGCTAAACACGAATTTAACGCTTTGGTCGCGGATCAGTTGATTGATAAGTTGGCTGTATTCTTCGATGACAACCGGTTCACTGTAAAGTCCGCCAATATCGGAATAATAGCGGTTGACCCGAATAGCCACTAAATTATAGCCGTCCGCCGCTAAAACGGCCGCCGGGATCGGATAAATGCGGATTTTTTCATTATCCAGCTCATCTGCTCGCCCTGAACCACTGCTACCAATCTGGTAACCATTCACATAGACTTCATCGGCGGAGGCAATTCTTCCCAGCCGAATTCCCAAGTCATACAACGGCTTGCCGGGCGGCAGTTGCACCCATTGCCGGTACCAAAGATACCCAGACTGGCCGGGAAATAGTTCCTGCGTATTGGCTGGCACCTGGATGGTCTGCCAGTCGGCATCGTTATATAGCGGACTGCTAAATTCCGGGCTGTCAGCCTGTCTGATCTTCCAGGAGCTGTCCAGGGTAACAATCGGGTAGCCGCCCAACTCCGTTGCCGGTTGGCTATACCCAGTGGCCGACCAAGCGATAGTTCCCAGGAAAAAAAGCAGCGCCAGCAAAACGACTGCCAGCGGCCGTTTGTAATCTTCACTCACTATCAGAGCCCACCTTCTCACACACCATTTTCCCAACCAATTTGAAACCGTTTTTATTACTGCTATTATTTTCTCTATTACCGCTCTATTTTCCTGTTTGGCCGGCGCGCCGGGCGTGCGGCGGCAGCCTCACAGAAGGCAGGAACTAGCGCCCTGCCGGAGAAAAGTTAAACAAAGTTTAAACTTTTTTGGCCGACGGGTTTGTCCAAATAGGCGTCGGGCCAGTCAGCATGCGTTTTTTTTGCCCATAGCTGACCCGGCTGCAGCCGCACTGCCGGGCGGCAGGAGTAAGAATCACAGGCGCGAACGTATAGAAGCGAGGTGGCTTGTAATGACAGAGCAAAAAATTCTCATTATTGAAGATGATAAAGATATCAGTGAAATCATAGCGGTGTATTTAAGTAAAAACGGCTTTGACTGCCGGCAGGCGTTTGACGGTAACGAGGCGCTCCATATGGCGCGGGAGGTGGAGCCGTCTCTCTTGATTCTCGATGTACAGCTGCCGGGGCGGGACGGCGTCGATATCTGCCAGGTGCTGCGCCAGGAAACCGATATCCCGATTTTGTTTCTCAGCTGCCTGGGCGAAGAACAGGACAAAATTCGCGGTCTGGACGCTGGTGGTGACGACTACATAACCAAACCGTTCAGCCTAGCCGAACTATTAGCCCGCGTGAACGCAGCCTTACGGCGCAGCGGCCTGCCGGACACGTCCGTAACCCGCAAGCAAGTGCTGGAGTTCCCGGGGTTAAAAATTAACCTGGCAGAGTCGCTGGCCTTTCTCGACGGCAGGGCGCTGGACCTTACCCAACTGGAGTTTCAGGTGCTGGTGCGCCTGGCCCGCAATCCCGGCTGGCCGTTTACCAGTGAGCAGCTGTTTTCGCTAGTCTGGGGCGAAATAACCGTCGATACCCGGTCGGTGGCCGTGCATATCAACCGCCTGCGCATGAAATTGGAGCATATTGATGGCAAAAGGGAATATATTCTCACTGTTTGGTGCAAGGGG
>CAZCEN010000436.1:0-2131 GCA_964497205.1 uncultured Sporomusaceae bacterium | reverse complement strand
GTGCCAACATCGCTGGTTTTATTAAGGTCGCTGAAGCAATGAAAGCGCAAGGTTTAGTATAAAGAAGTAAGTTAATCGGTAATCAACGGGGTATTCGAAGCCTGATCCGGCTCGAATACCCCGTTATTTTTACTTGATTTATGGTTTTAAACGCCTTATGTATCAGGTCAATTAGGTGTAAAATGAAGAAAGTGGCACAAGTAACGAAAGGAAGAGGATATATAAATGCCGACGTTAGCCGAACAATTAGTAAAATCCCTTCAGGCCTTAGGAGTTAAATATGTTTTCGGTATACCTGGTGGGCCATCTATTCCCTATTTGGAGGCTATGCGAAATACCGGTTTAAAATTTGTTTTAGTAGCAAACGAACAGAGTGCAGGTATTATGGCTGATGTTTGTGGCCGTCTTACCGGTGTGCCTGGTGTTTGTCATAGTACGTTCGGGCCGGGTGCTGCTAACTTATCGAATGGTGTGGGCGGAGCATTGTTAGATAGGTCTCCGTTAATTGCATTTACAACAGAAGTTAAGGATGCCGACAGAGGACGTAACATTCAGATGAATATTGACCATCAGGCATTCTATAAGCCAATAACGAAATGGACTGCAAGGCTGTCAGCGGATAATTTTAAAGAAACGATCGCAAAGGCATTTTCTATTGCTGCTTCCGAAGTGCCGGGGCCTGTTCATATTGGTTTGCCTGCCAACATAGATAATGCGTTGCTGGATTCCGGTAGCATAATAGACAGCTTTGAAAAAGCGGTGGTTCCGCTTCCTAAACCGCGGCTGCTCCAAGAAGCGGCGGTACTGATCCAAAAAGCCAGGAAACCAATTTTAGCGGTAGGCCTTTCGGTAGCCAGGTTAGGTTTGCATCACTTGCTGCGTCAGTTCGTGACTCAAAATAATATTCCGGTTGTATTAACTCCCATGGCTAAAGGAATCATCTCTGATATCCACCCCTGCTATGCTGGGGTCCTTTTCCATGCGCAGAGCGATTTGGTGGCAACGGTGTTTCGTGAGGCGGATCTAGTTATTGGTGTGGGTTATGACTCTGTTGAATTTAATTATGAATCTTGGATGCCTAATGTGCCCTTGATTCATATCGATACCCGGCCTGTCGACATCACTTCCGACTACAACGTACTTTGTGAAGTTATCGGGGATTTAGCACAATCCATAACTTATCTTACTTCTCTAAAATTTCCTTCATTCCATTGGGATATGGTCCAAATAGAAACAAATAAGCATAAATTGTTTCAGGCTCTAAAGCCACGTTGCGACTCTTTTACTTCTGCCGATGCTATTCATGTTCTGCAAGAGGTAATACCTAAAGATGGGATTATAACCGCAGACGTAGGTGCTCACCTTCATCTCATTGGCCAATTGTGGAAAGTAGATGAACCGCAGCGAATCATAATGACTAACGGGTGGTCGACTATGGGGTTCGGTATCCCGTCCGCTATTGGTGCTAAATTGTGCAGACCTTCCCAGACAGTTGTATGCATAACCGGAGATGGCGGTTTCCTAATGAATTGCGGCGAGCTAGTAACTGCACGTAGACTGGGTCTCAACATAGTAATAATTGTTTTGTGCGACAGGAGTCTAAGTCTAATTGAAGTGAAGCAGAACTGGAAGGAGGTTCCTTCGTATGGTGTTGACCTTTATGAAGGGAATTACTTCGGGGCCGATATGTTCCTCGGTGTTCCTGTACTGAAGGTATGTGATGAAAAAGAAATGAAAACCGTCCTTCAAACAGCATTTTCAGCGGCCGGTCCGATCATAATCGAGGCTGTTATCGACGGAGCAATATATAATAATTTGGTTACTAGAAGTCATAAATAGTTCCAAGAAGTTTTCCGGTGATTAACCCTTTAGGTGGGTTAAAAAATTATATGCTTGCCGTTGTTTCCCCTCGAAATATTCTATGCCTGCTTATCTATCGAAAATTTGATATTAAAGGTCGGCTAAATTTTCGAGGTGTTCTCAACTGCGTAAGTTTAGCCGATTATTATTCAAATTAGCCGTATTCGCTTATATACTCTTTAAATGCAATGGAGGGGAAGTTGCTTTTAGATCATCAAGGGTAATACTAATAATTCGTAAGCAGTTAAAAAGTCAATTTTTATTAAACTTG
>CAZCEN010000435.1:268-2134 GCA_964497205.1 uncultured Sporomusaceae bacterium | reverse complement strand
GTACACCTTTCGGATGATCCTGCAAATAAATGAGTTGCTCGAGTTGTGTTTTCGTCAGTATAGCTTCCTTCTTTGCGAGTTCCGCAGCTTCGTTCGCGTCTTTTAGCGCTTGTTCCGCTTCGACTAACGCTTGCTTGGCTTCTTCCTCCCTGGTTTTAGCAGCTTCAGCCACAGCCATTTTCTGGTCGGCTATATGTCCCGCTTGCTCGGCCGCCTTATCGGCGGTAGTCGCAATCTGGTCTAATTGTTCGGCCTTTGCATAGGCTGCTGCGGCTTTCGACCAGTCAACAGGCGGCTCTTCTAAAACCTCAACCACCGGTGTTTTCCGCTGTTGCGCCAAGGATCCTTCTTTTTGTATTTTTTCGAGACGTTTTATTTCTCTTTCCATTCTTAGTAATTCATCCGACTCTTCCAAAGAATTCGTTTGTGGACTTTCCACAGGTATACTTGTTGTTACAAGTTCCTGCTGTGATGGTGTGGTCTGTCTTACCGCTATAGCCGCCTCTTCCGCCATAAGCGATGCCTCAATCGCTTCGGCAGTCGCTGCGGCTTCTCTTGCTGCAGCAATAGCTTTTTGGGCTTCTTTGTTTAGTTCTTCCGCCTTGGCGACTGCCACTTTTGCTCCCTCGTCAGCAGTCAGCGCAAGCTTGACGGCTTCCTCAGCCTCTGCGGCGGACTGAGCTAGAACTTTCTTAGCTTCGGCAGCTTGTTGCTTGGCTTCTACTTCTTCCTGCGCTGCTTTCTGGGCGTACATAATTGCTTCCGCCCGTTCTCGTGCTGCTTGTTCTTTATCAAGGATATCCTGAGCGGCGGCAACAGCCCCGGCTGCTGTCTCCCGGGCCTCCGGCGGAACACTGACTGCCGAACCAGCCAAAGCCGTCGAAGGCTGCGACAGGACCGCCAAGTAACATACTACACCTAAATACGATAACCGCCGACGCATACTACCACTCCCAATATTAAGTCCAACATCTTACGAACGTTTACGCATAAACAACAATAAGGCACCGGTAGCAGCAAGCACTGCTACAAAAACTACAAAATAAGTCTGGCTGACACCACTGGTACCGGTCCACAAGTTCTTCAGCCAAGCCAAAATGCTGCTTCCGGTCGGAAGCGTTTTTTGCACAAATGCCGTATGATTCCCCTGCGCATCCACCAACGTTAACTGGCCGCTTAAAACATTACCATTTAACAGGCTAAAGTTCAAAAAGCTCGTCAAGCGCTCCGGACTGTTATACATAAAGGCATACAGCAATTTGTCATTATCTATCTTGCCGATTTGATATACGTCATAACTGTTTAATGAAGCAGGCATTACTTCTAACCAGTCGGCAACCTGATATCCACCATTTTGATCCGGCGAAACCGGTAAATACTTTTTCAAAGCACTCCATTGCTTGGCATCATCATTTCTGCCTAATGCGATAATTGTACCGGGTGCTTTGCTTTCATCAAACACAGAAGCGGTTTGGACATGCCAGACAATTTTGCTTTTGTTTTGTTGCCCGATAAAATACGCTAGCTTGAATGCTGCACTAAGTTCTTCCGGGGAAGGATTATCCGGCAGCAACATGGTAAGATCGATGATTCCATTTGCGCTGGTATAAAAGTTATTGGGAAAATCCTCTAAATTCGGAATACGTTCAATACTTCCCTGCTCCAGTACAATCTTCGTGTCTTTTTCCACGACAGACCAGGCGACATCATCATAACGTTTTGAGCAATCAATAATGCCTAGGTCATGGTAGAAGCTAAACCGTACCCGCCAAGATGGTTTGTTCAGTTCCGAGAGCGGAATAGGCACTTTCAACACTCCGTTTTCGGCGTTCTCCGGCAGTAAAGCAGCAGATCGAATAGGAGTAT
>CAZCEN010000435.1:0-258 GCA_964497205.1 uncultured Sporomusaceae bacterium | reverse complement strand
GGCATGCCGAAAATGCAATTCAACATAAGAGCCTTCCCCTACTTTGTAGTTAGGCGGTCTGGGGACATTAATAATTGCTTCTTGATGGAAAGCACCTGCTGCGGTGATATCTTGCTGATACCCTAAATCAGTTAATGTATATACACCATTTTCCTTTTTGCGTGCGCCCTGCTTGTCTACAGGCAAATTCGTCGATAAGACCATTTGCTGCCCATAAAATGATTTTACTAATTGAGGTCTGCTTAGCGCATCCATCGC
>CAZCEN010000434.1:276-2141 GCA_964497205.1 uncultured Sporomusaceae bacterium | reverse complement strand
CATGGAGGGTAACCCGCATGGGCAGCTTTTGCAGTGGTAATTTATCTAAATGCTCGGCGCAGTAATCTAAAATATGCCGTATCTCAAAAGAAACCGGACCACTGCTGCCTTCTGTATACATTTTTGCAGCTCGCCAGCCATGACCACATTCGCCTTGAATAACTAACTTCGCGCCCACCGCGGCAGCTGCTGCTTTCAACCGCTCATTATGTTCGCGCATTACATTTAGATTAAATAATAAACCAAAGTTTGCTGCTTCTAATATCTCTGTGGAAATAGTCCAATTGACACCCAACTGATAAAACAGTTTCGCTGCACCGATCATGGTGTCAATATTGGTAAAGAAATCTGCAGATGATGGGATATATAATATATCTGAATTTGGCTTGTCGATAGGTATCTTAATGTCCAGCCCGGTTTCTTGCTGCATTTCCTCTTCCATGAACTCAGCGCAATCTACGATGGCCGGGTTAGGAATCCCCATGTTATTACCGGTCTTGGCCATATTTCCGGCAATACCCTGCATAAATTTAGGCATAATACCGATCTCAGATAAAATATGGCGTGCGGCGATAGTAACCTCAGCAGTATCAATACCAACCGGACAAAATCGCGCGCACCGTCGACATTCATTGCACTGATAAAAATAGGTCAGCCATTTACTCAATGTCTCTGCATCAAACTCTTCGGCTCCGGCAAATCTGCCGAAGAGGCGGCCGGCCCAAGTAAAGTAACGTTTATAAATCCGCCGCATGAGTTCGGCCCGTGCTGCGGGAACATTGTAATAATCGTTCGTTCCTAAATAGCTATGACATTGCTTTGCACAATTTCCACACTTCGTACAGTTTTCCAGCATCGTCGACAGCGAACGCAGGGAAGCTTGCAGCTCCGCCATTTTACTTAAAACAGCGGCTTGCTGCTCCTCTTCTGCCACTTGCGTAAAGCCGATATCTGTTATATCTTTTTCTTTTGCAATATGCATAGGAGGTTTCACTGGGCGTTACCCCCTTTCCATAAGCGTGCGCTTGGCAACAAATTAGGATAATTAGCCTTATTGGGTGTAGGATACACAGGCGGTGACGCGGCAAGTATACTTTGATTAACCATTGACCCAACGAAATGCACTAACTTAGAAAACGGGAAGTACATCAATAGCACATTTACCAAAAAGAAATGGCTAACAAAGATCCACTGGTGAGGTATAGGAATGGGATGAAAGGAGAGAATTCCACCCAAATATGCCCGAATTGCCAACAGATCCACATCCAAAGAAGTCATTCGCATATGCAGCCCGCTGACTACAATGGCGAGAATCAGCAACAGATCAAAATAATCTGCCGGATCGCTCAGCCTCTTGACTTCAGGAATGACTGTACGTCTGTACAGCAATACAATAAGTGCTGCAAACAGCAGCAAACCGGAACTAGTACCCATCAAAGCGGAAAGTGCCAGACTTTGTTCGGCGGTAAAGCCTAAGTCTACAAACTGTAGACCAACAGAAGAAATCCCCACAATATGGCCGCCAATCACCATCGCCAGAGTTACGTGCATAAACCAAGCCCACAGCCATAATCCCCGGTCACCACGCCAAAGACTCGGAAACAGTAACAGTTCTCCAGCTATCCGCCGAACACGACCACTTGTAGTTGCCGGTGCAGGAAACAGCGTTAGGGGAAAGGGAACCGGCGCTTTAAGCCATGTCCTAACTCGCCAAATCATACCTACGATAAAAATGGCCGCTGCAAGATACGGGAAAACTTGCCCAATAAAAAACAGCATAATCAAACCTCCGCCGGTTTATCTACAGACGAGGATGATGTTTATCCGATGACTAACCCGTTCTAATACTCCCGTCCTCTGCAGGT
>CAZCEN010000434.1:0-266 GCA_964497205.1 uncultured Sporomusaceae bacterium | reverse complement strand
CTCAGGCATAGCAGTCATAAGAAAAAAATAGAAGTATGACTAATTTTTTTGTTTTAATAATAGAAAAGGACAAAGTACTTCGCGCAAAAGCGAACTGTACTTTGTCCCGTTACTTTTAATCCAATAACAAACATCAGGTGGAAGTAAACCCACCTGATGTAAGCATCACTTTATCCGATGACTAACCCGTTCTAATACTCCCGTCCTCTGCAGGCGGGAGTAAAGAACGGCTAAGTCCCTGGATAATTCGACTAAGATTCAGGTGG
>CAZCEN010000433.1:0-2147 GCA_964497205.1 uncultured Sporomusaceae bacterium | reverse complement strand
TCCGGTGGTTGCAGTCTTGGCATTAATGTTACTGATAATCGCTGATATTGTGTCCGTAGCAGTTATGGGAACACTAGTGCCATTGATAGTAACAGTAGCATCTGCAGTTCCGTAGGCTTTGGTTACATCATTCAATCCTGTGTTATTGGCGCCAGCTACTGTCTTACTGCCAATGGTTGCGGCGGTTCCCTGCGAAGTTGCCGAACTGTTAATGCTGCCCGACAACGTAGACTTGGTAGAAGCTTTGGGCGCTAGGGTTTTCTTGCCGTTTGCAAATAAATTCAAAGGCTCTACTGCTGATTCTGTGTCATAGTTATAGGTGCCATCAGCATTTACCGTATACTTATCCCAACCACAAACTTTATAGCCATTTACTGTCAAATTGCCGGAAACGTCAACACCAAAGTTGCCTGCCCGGGTATATTGGTACTTACTTTTCCCGCCTCCCTCAACAATAAAAAATCCATCACCGCTAATCGATACGTCACGGGAGTTGCCAGTCGATTGCGTACTGCCGGGAGTCATCAGCATTGAGATAGATGACATGCCTACACCTAAACCAATCTGCATAGGATTGGTCCCCCCTCTACCGCTGGCAGCATTCCCTGCAGAAGCACCCCTTATAGTCTGACTTAACAAATCGGCAAAACCCGCTGTTTGCCCCTTATAACCAAGTGTATTCACATTGGCAATGTTATTGCCAATGACACTTAGTTTACTTTGCTGGGCCTTAATTCCGGATACCCCGGAATATATCGAAGACATCATAATGATTCGCCCTCCCAAAATTGCTATTTCATCTGTCATTCAGAAATAGGCGTCAGCCCCTCCGTAGAGTCCAGCCGACAACTGATTTGTTTACGATCTCAACAAGCTAAAGCTAGCATCTACCTTATTTTGTGGTGGTTCCGCCAACAGACGTAATCTCGCTAAGCTTGACTTGCGAATTGCCAATATTAAGATAGGGAACACCGTCTTTGATACTTACCGAGCTTACCGTCCCGGACCCCTCGCTCTCTTTTCCGGCACTATCTTTTGTTTTGTAACTTACTGATTTGCCAATTAAGCCATAGGCCTGGTTTGCCGCCATACCGTACGCAAGGTCCTGTAATTGATCTGATGTATTTGTGGCGCTACCGCCAACAGTCACAACATCACTAAGTTTGACTTGTTGATCGCCTATATTAAGATAGGGAACATTATTTTTGAGACTTACCGAGCCTACCGCCCCTGTTGCGTAGCCCTGATTCCCAGCATCATCTTTTGTTTTGTAAATCACTGATTTGCCGATTAAGCTATAGGCCTGGTTGGCATCAACACTGTTCGTAATGGTCTGTACTTGATTTAAGGATGAAAACGAAGCCATTTGGGACACGTATTCCGTGGCTTTAACAGGGTCCTGCGGATCCTGATATTGCAGTTCGGTTGCCAATAGTTTCAAGAATGACTGAAAGTCAATTGAGCTGTTGCTTTTTGTTCTGTCGGTTTCTGTTGATGTGGGTTTTTTCCAATAATCTGTAGAATCTGATACTCCGCTAACACTCATAAATTTTCTCCTCCTGATGTAAATATTTAGGAAATTTTGGATAAGTGATTTTTACACTAATCCATTTATTTTCTCGCGCTCAGATATTTAGAGTTTATTTAAATAATTATTAGAGAAATGTTTAGTCGGTCAAATAGCGTCAAAAAAGATAAAATCCCAACAGTCTTCGACTGTTGGGATTTTATCTTTTTTGCGCAACTACACCAACGGCTCCAAAAAGGCAGAACGAGGTTATAATTCAAAACTAAGTTAGTAATTTGTCAAGAACAAATGAAACGCCGCTGTTATTCCGTATTCGAACAAGCAAATAGAGCCTGACTTGCCACTTATGGCAAATCAGGCTCCGTTATTTAATCAGGTAATCTATTATTCGTAACGTAAAGCATCAATCGGGTTAAGCAAGGCAGCTTTTCTGGCTGGATATAGACCAAAGAACAGGCCAATACCTACAGAGAAAGCAAAGGACACAATGATTGGCGTCGGTGTAATTACTGTTTGCCAGCCTGCGAATGAGGAAATGGCAAAAGAAGTGCCGATACCCAAGGCAATGCCGATAGCACCGCCAATGACGCCGATAACTACGGCTTCAATGAGGAACTGC
>CAZCEN010000432.1:1354-2152 GCA_964497205.1 uncultured Sporomusaceae bacterium | reverse complement strand
CAACACTCGCTCCCAAGGTTGGTAATAGTGGCCGCCGCATGGCGGAAACACCTGCGGGTATGCTGAATTCTATAGGTTTAGAGAATCCGGGTGTAGAAGAACTGATTTCTAAGACACTACCCTTGTTAGCGCATTATCAAGTGCCTGTAATCGTAAATATCTCCGGAAATACAGTTGAGGAGTACGGGGAATTGGCAGCAAGACTTGATAAGACTGGGGTTGCCGGTTTAGAAGTAAATATCTCATGTCCCAACGTAAAACAGGGTGGAATTGCTTTTGGTACTTGCCCGGACAGCGCTGCGCAAGTGGTCAAGGAAGTAAAAGATAAAACAAATTTGCCGGTCATCGTAAAATTATCACCAAATGTTACTGATGTTGTGCTGATGGCCAAGGCAGTTGAAAGTGCGGGCGCTGATGCCATTTCGTTGATTAATACTTTGCTGGGCATGGCAATTGATATTAAGAGCTGGAAACCGGTACTCGGAAACATTGTTGGCGGCTTTTCTGGTCCTGCTGTCAAACCCGTCGCTGTGCGAATGGTTTGGCAGGTTGCCAAGACTGTTAAAGTACCGGTTATTGGTATGGGCGGGATCATGACAGCAA
Source organism: uncultured Sporomusaceae bacterium (assembly GCA_964497205.1). GTDB lineage: Bacteria > Bacillota > Negativicutes > Sporomusales > Sporomusaceae > Sporomusa. The sequence goes on along the minus strand of CAZCEN010000432.1, from coordinate 1,549 downwards.
ATGACGCTATTGAGTTTATGCTGGCAGGCGCTAATGCTGTGGCTGTTGGTACAGCAAATTTTGTTAACCCGTACGTATCTGTTGAAATTGCTGAAGGAATTAAAGACTATCTTGAGGAACATGGTTTAAAGCAGGTAAGTGAACTTGTCGGTAAGGTAAACTGCGGATAATACGGGGTTTTGAGAGGAGATGGTT
>CAZCEN010000432.1:0-1344 GCA_964497205.1 uncultured Sporomusaceae bacterium | reverse complement strand
TGTTGATACTATGGCGGAGGTTCGACAGCTTGTTGAAACTTTGGGCGATAGCGTGAGTTACTATAAAGTAGGAATGCAATTGTTTTACAGTGTTGGCATGGAATGTCTAACTTATCTGCGTGAGCAGAGAAAAGATATTTTTCTTGATTTGAAAATGCATGATATTCCTAATACGGTGGCGCAGGGAGCTGCATCGCTTACCCGACTGGGTGTAGCTTTGATTAATGTCCAAGCCTCCGGTGGGTTAGCCATGATGCGGGCGGCGGCCGAAAAAGTAACTGAAACGGCATCGACTTTAAATATTCCACGTCCAAAACTTATCGCAGTAACAGTGCTTACCAGCATGGATAATGCTGAATGGGCTTTGCTAAGAAATGTGGCTAGTATTCCCGACCAAGTTGTTCATTTGGCCAAATTAGCTAAAGAAGCCGGGCTTGATGGAGTGGTGGCGTCGCCCCAGGAAGCAGAACTTATCAGGAAAGCCTGTGGTGACGATTTTGCCATCGTTACTCCTGGAGTACGTCCGCTTGGCGCGGCGCTAAATGATCAAAGCCGGGTAGCGACTCCGGCAGACGCTTTAAAAGCAGGTGCGCATTATTTGGTAGTAGGCCGACCTATTACAAAGGCGCAGGATCCTCGTGCCGCAGCACTGGCAATTTTAGATGAAATGAGGAAAGCATAATGAACGAAGCGGAAGTAAAACAATTATTTATTGAGACCGGCGCAATTTTAGAAGGTCATTTTCTTTTAACCTCAGGTCTTCATAGTCCAATGTATGTGGAAAAGTTTCAGGTACTTCAGTATCCTAAGCACACTGAGAAGTTATGTGTTGCTCTCGCTGAGCGATTTAAGAACGACAACATTGAGCTTGTCGTTGGGCCGGTAACAGGTGGTATCATTTTAGCTCATGAGGTAGGTAAACATTTAGGTACTCGTGCCATCTTTACTGAACGGGAAAACGGTAAAATGACTTTAAGACGCGGTTTTATAATAGAACCGGGTCAAAGAGTGCTGATTGTAGAAGATATTGTTACAACTGGCGGATCTGTTAAAGAAGTTGTTGATGTAGTCCGCGAACACGGTGGCATTCCGGTAGCGGTTGGTATGTTAGTTGATCGCAGCGGCGGTAAAGCTGATTTTGGAATACCGGCACAAGCTCTATTACATCTCGCTGTTCCGACTCATAAGCCTGAGGAGTGCCCCTTGTGTCAGAAGGGAGAGCCTATAACCAAACGTGGTAGCCGCAAACTGTAAGGTTATTTATTTTCAAAGCTTCGCCGAAAATACCAACTGGTAACTTTGCAGTAAAAATACCAGTTTGTCGTGATGTTACTTGGCAATTTT
>CAZCEN010000431.1:0-2162 GCA_964497205.1 uncultured Sporomusaceae bacterium | reverse complement strand
TCGCACCAGATGTCCCCAGAGCGGCAAATCTCTATGAAGCGGTGACGAAATACATACTTCCGCCTGCCATCCTTTTGCGTCCCTAAATCAAAGTTAAAACAAAACCGTCCGGCGGGCTTGCCGGACGGTTTCGTCATTAATTGGGCAGTAAACACTGCTCCATAGCGCGGAAGTTATCTTAATAAATAGACTTAATTGCATCTCGGCTTACAAAGTGGCATCTCGCTTTTCAATTAAGCAAAATAAGGTCCTTGTCCCTGTGTTTTCCGATTTTAGTAAAAAATATGTCGAATTTAAGAGGATTTTGAAGAAAAACACAAGAATAGTATGATGTGTCTTTGGAAATTTTTATGAATTATTGCAATACTAGGGGGGATTCTTAGAACGGGACTTGCCAATTGACAAGACTATGGACTTAGAAAAGGATGATTTAAAAATGCTGGAGGGGTTAAATAATGCAGTGGCTGGCAAACTTAAAAATGGCCTATAAATTGGGAGTCTTAATGGTTATTTCGCTTATAGCCCTGGGGTTTGTTGGCGCTTCAGGGTACTATTATCTCAAAGAAGCAAATCACTCCCTGGATGTTCTGTATGACGACAGATTGATACCGGTAAAATTACTAAACGAAAGCCGTTCAAACGTCAACTCGATGAACAGTGCAGTGCTGGAATTGATGCTGACAACAGATGTTAAGAAAAATAAGGAACTTAGAGATTTCATTGAGGAGAGGACCAAACAAGTCGGCGATAATCTTGAGGCGGTTGCCATGGTTCATTTAGATGCCAAAGCGAAAGAGTTGCTCGATAAAGTCACCGTATCCCGGCAAAAGTATCGAGACGTGCGGGGACAAGTGATTGAGCTGGCATTACAGAACAAAAATGCGGAGGCTTACGCCCTGTATACTACACAGGTGGATCCTTTAACCAAAGAGTTTACGGATAACTTAAGGAATTTAGCCAATTATTTTTCAGATGTTTCAAAACAGTCGAATCTTGATAACGACGCGCAATTCGTGCGTGCTACCTGGATTTCAATTGGTATAATTATAGCTGCATTTTTGACACTGGGAGGCAGTGGCTGGTTGATTACTAACGCTATAACCAGGCCTCTTGGATATATGGTAGCGGTCTGTGAAGAATTTGCCGCCGGAGATTTTCGTGAGCGGCAGCGGCAGGTGCTGAGAAAGGATGAAATTGGCCAGCTTGCGGACGCTTTGGTAAAAATGCAGGGCAATGTCCGCTCCCTGATGAAGCAGATTACGGAGTCGGCCGAACAGGTGGCCGCCTCATCGGAGGAATTGACTGCCAGCTCGGAGCAATCGGCGCAGGCGGCTAATCAGGTCGCGACAGCGATTACGGGCGTGGCGAACGGAGCCAGCGAGCAATTGGCTGCCGCCAATCAAACATCGGTAGTCGTAGAGCAGATGTCGGCCGGAATTCAACAGGTGGCTGCCAACACCAATCATGTTGCGGAACAATCGGCCCGAACCGCCGATAAGGCGCAAGAAGGCGGCAGGGCTGTTGACAAAGCGGTGAGCCAAATGGTTCAGATCGAGGAAACGGTAAGAAACTCAGCCCAGGTTGTTGCTAAGCTGGGCGAGCGCTCCCAGGAAATCGGTCAAATTGTAGATGCCATCTCCGGTATCGCCGGTCAAACCAACCTGCTGGCTCTTAATGCGGCCATTGAGGCGGCCAGGGCTGGGGAACAAGGGCGCGGCTTTGCGGTAGTGGCCGAAGAGGTGCGTAAATTGGCCGAACAGTCGCAGGAAGCGGCTAAGAAGATTGCCGGCCTGATCGGAGAAATTCAGGGAGACACCGATAAAGCGGTTGCGTCTATGAATGACGGCACGCGGGAAGTAAATGTCGGGGCTGATGTGGTAAATGCCGCCGGCGTGGCATTTAGAGAAATTATCGACATGGTATCGCAGGTTTCCAGTCAAATTAAAGAGATCTCGGCAGCCATTCAGCAAATGGCAAGCGGCAGCCAACAGATCGTAGGCTCAGTCAAAAAGATTGATGACTTGAGCAAATCATCCGCCGGCGAGGCGCAAAGCGTTTCGGCAGCCACTGAGGAGCAATTGGCATCCATGGAGGAAATTGCATCTGCAAGCCAGGCGCTAGCGCAATTGGCTCAGGATCTCCAGGTAGCTGTCGCCAGGTTC
>CAZCEN010000430.1:1841-2182 GCA_964497205.1 uncultured Sporomusaceae bacterium | reverse complement strand
CCACACATGTTTCAACAGCTATCACACAGGTCATTGTTGACCAAAATGATCCGGCATTCCAGCACCCGACCAAACCGGTTGGCTTATTCTACTCGGAAGAAGCAGCCAAAGAGATTGAGCAGGCGAAGGGCTACACTTTTGTCGAGGATTCTGGGAGAGGCTTTCGACGGGTTGTTCCATCACCTGAACCGGTTGATATCAAGGAAAAAGGGACGATACGCTGCCTCATGGAAAACGGAGACGTTGTTATTGCTTGTGGCGGTGGTGGAATCCCTGTATATCGCGAAAATGGCATGCTTCACAGTGTTGATGCTGTAATTGATAAAGATAAAGCAGCTGCC
>CAZCEN010000430.1:0-1831 GCA_964497205.1 uncultured Sporomusaceae bacterium | reverse complement strand
TCCTGACGGCGGTTCCCCGTGTTGCCATCAATTTTGGCAAACCGGAGCAAAAATGGCTGGAGCGTATTACTGTTGATGAAGCCAAAAGATATATTGAAGAAGGGCACTTTGCCCCGGGGTCTATGCTGCCAAAAGTCGAGGCAGCGATCAAGTTCGTTGAATCCAGACCCGGTCGGGAAGCCATTATAACATCCTTGGAAAATGCGTACAAAGCGGTCACCGAAGATAATGGTACGATAATCTGTTCTTAATGAACTGAGCAACTGGCGGTCAGTATAACTGGCCGCCAAATCTTTCGCTATATGTATCCGGTCTAATTTTCTGCAGTTTTTCTAAACGAAATTTTCAAAAATTACAGATTATACTCCAGGAGGAAAAATGAACAGTTTATCAAGTGATAACCGTATTAAAGTAATTGTAAATGGTCGAGAAATTGAAGTATATAACAACATTACGATTCTTCAGGCGTTGCTTCAGGAAGATATACACATACCGCACCTTTGCCATGATAGCAGATTTGAACGCTCAAATGGCAGCTGCGGCTTATGTGTGGTCGAGATAAATGATAATAACATTACCCGGGATGTAAAAGCATGCCAGACCCCCATCAAAGAGGGCATGGATATAACTACTAATAGTGCCAAACTGGAAAGCTATCGAAAAGTACGCCTTGAACAAATCCTCTCCGACCACAATGCTGATTGTGTCGCTCCTTGTGTGATGACTTGTCCGGCTAATATTGATATTCAGTTATATCTTCGTAACGCGGCTAACGGAAATTTTGCATCTGCACTTGAGGTCATCAAAGACAGCAACCCTTTTCCCGTTGTTTGCGGACGTGTTTGTCCACATCCCTGTGAAGCACAGTGCCGCCGCAATTTAGTGGATTCTCCTGTGGCCATTAACCATGTAAAACGTTTTGTTGCAGACTGGGATATGGAGCGAGAGTATTCCTGGATTCCCTCTAAGAAACCGGCAACCGGCAAAAAAATAGCGATTGTCGGAGCAGGTCCATCCGGACTTTCTGCCGCTTATTACAGCGCGATCAACGGTCATGATGTAACCGTATTTGAACGCCAGCCGCATGCCGGGGGAATGATGCGCTACGGTATTCCGGAGTATCGGTTGCCGAAAGCGACTCTGGATAAGGAAATAGATATTATTAGAAGTCTTGGCGTAAAAATTATGACAGGAAAAGCGCTTGGAATGCATATCCGACTGGAAGAGCTCCGCAGAGATTTTGATGCCGTTTATCTGGCAATCGGTTCTTGGCGAGCAACGCCAATGCAGCTTGAGGGTGAAAACTTTACTGGCGTTTGGCTGGGAATACAATATCTTGAGCAAGTCACGAAGGGCTTCGATATACAACTAGGAGATACGGTTATTGTTGGGGGCGGCAATACGGCCATTGACTGTGCACGTACTGCTTTACGAAAAGGGGCTAAATCGGTAAAACTGATCTACCGCCGTACCAGGGAAGAAATGCCGGCAGAGCCTTATGAAGTAGAAGAAGCTTTGCATGAAGGAGTGGAAATGCTCTTTTTAATGGCTCCCACTAAAATCGAAAGAGCAGGAAGCAGAAAAATACTACGCTGCATTAAAATGCAACTGGGTGAAGCTGACCGCTCCGGGCGCCGCCGTCCTGTTCCTATTGAAGGCAGCGAGGAGAGTATTGAAGCAGATACCATTATTGGTGCAATCGGTCAAAGTACAGATACACAATTCCTATACAATGATCTTCCTGTAAATCTTAACAAATGGGGAGATATTGAAATTAACGGAAGAAGCTTTCAGACTTCCGAGAACAATATATTTGCCGGGGGAGACTGTG
>CAZCEN010000429.1:0-2196 GCA_964497205.1 uncultured Sporomusaceae bacterium | reverse complement strand
CCTTCTTTTTCCTTGTGCGGCGGTGCGTGCTTTGCCCGGTGGTATGGGGCAGGTCGACCCGGTCAGAGCTATGCCGCCGAATGTGCGTTAAAACAGGTATCTATAGAATGGTATCAACAGCATCAGGGACAGGAGAGAAAAAAAGCGTATGAGAGTTGCGTTACTGCATGTAGATGTTAGCGGTGGACCGGAAAGCCGTAATCTGAAGATTTTAGCTGATGGCATCAGGCTGGCGGCAGAAGCGGGCGCCAAGTGGATTGTTACGCCGGAGACGGCAGTGCAAGGATATTTTTTTGCCTGTGAACGGGAATACAAGCCGGTAGAAATACCTCTGCAGCCATCAGCGGCGGTGGAATCGATTCAACGGCTGGCAGCCAATTGCCGGGTAACAGTATTTTTGTGCTGCGCCGAGCAGGACGCGGTAACAGGCAAATATTATAACAGCTGCCTGGTGCTCGGTTCTGACGGGAATATTCTTGGCCGTCACCGGAAGAAACATGCGCATTCGGGTGTGTCTGAAGGTTGGGCAGCGAAAGGCGAGCACCTGGAGCCGGTACAATGCGGTGACAAAACAGCAGGCATATTAATTTGTGCTGATTCCTGGTATGAAAACAATGCTGTGGTTTTGGCCGGCAAAGGCGCAGAGGGTATTGTTGTTCCGGCAGCCTGGCCGCCAAACGGCTGCGGCGGTCCGCCGGAGAATGCCTGGAAAAAGGCCTCGGCGGCCAGCGGCCGGGCGCTGTGGGTGTGTAACCAGACCGGCAAGCAGGAACGCCTGGACTTTACTGACGCTCTGAGCGCGGTAGTTGTCGGCGGGGAATTGCGGCTGGAATATGTCGGGGAACCTGCGGCACTTTTGTTTAATTGGGATTTTAGAGAGCAGGATACAGGATCAAGTCAATTTACTATCTTGGCATTATAAAGAAGGTGGTAGTTTTGAATCTTTGGATACAAGGGAGGGAGCAAGCTTTGAAATTATGTACCTTATCAACAGGGGATTCTGTTTACCGGTATTATAAAAGTATTGTTATTCCGTTTGAGCAGCCGCGCAAGGTCAGCAGCACCGCTGTTGTCAATGGCGGTTACCGGGAGGACTTGACGGCTGTATTTAACAATGATTGCAACCCAGGAGCAGGGATGGCCGTTACCATGCGTGCTCCAACCTACCAGGAGCATATGAAGCTTATTGCGGAGGAAATCGGGCTTGATCCGGCGACAACCGCCGGGATGGGAACGGCGGCTTCGATGGAGAATGTGGCGATCCATACGCAAACTTATGAAAATCTTACAGTTACGGCTATTGTTACCGGCGGGGTTGAAGTCAACGGCGGCCGGGTCGGTGATCCGGCCGATTATTTTCAGCCTATTGATAAAAGTTCCATAGAGAAGCCAGGCACGATCAATATTATTCTAGTTATTGATGCTGATTTGCCACCAGGTATTCTGAATCGGGCTATGGTCACTTGTACTGAAGCCAAAACGGCTGCTTTGCAGGAGCTTATGGCCGGCAGCAATTATTCAACAGGCTTGGCTACCGGTTCGGGCACCGATCAGACAATTGTGATTGCCAATCCGGCTTCACCACTCTATTTTGAGAGCGCCGGCAAACATTCCAAACTGGGAGAATTGATTGGCCGGGCGGTACTACCGGCTGTCAAGGAGGCTTTACTTAAACAGACAGGACTGTCGCCAGGCCAGCAGCACAGCATGCTCCGGCGCTTTAAACGGTATGGAATTCAGGAGGAAACTCTATGGCAGACCTATAGCGGCAATACAGACAAACCAGTAATAAAGCCAAAGTTTATGGATGCGTTGTATCAGAGTGACAGAGATAACTTTTTAGTAACCTATGCGGCGTTATTTGTACATCTTCTGGATGAAAGGCAATGGGAACTGTTATCTGGAGTTGAAGTGCAACTGGCCGGCAATGAGCTGCTTGCCGCTGCCGCCGCTAAATATGAGGTTAAAACACCGGAAATTACAGGCACCAGTCTGGAGGATTGTCTGCAAGCCTGGCAGTCATTACTACTGAGTATTATTGGAGAAAGGTGCACTATGTTAAAAAAATAACAAAAATATCTTTACAAAAGGACAATGTATTGCTAAAATTTACTATGACAGGCAGATTATGAAAATTTGCCGATATGACAAGAAGTCATATCATGATTAATAGAGTAAAACAATCCTAAAACTATA
>CAZCEN010000428.1:0-2233 GCA_964497205.1 uncultured Sporomusaceae bacterium | reverse complement strand
TTTTACATATTGTGTTACTGTTCGAGACTCTAGATTATAACAGACCCGTTAGGCCAGATATACCCCCACTTGTCGCCCAACTTTACTGCTACATTCAAACTAATTATTGCGGTCTAATCATAACACGTACATTTAATTCATTCGTACTTAGCTGATTTAAATCATTTTCTATTCCTATAGGATTTCCAATCCTCGCTTCAGGATCATACACAAAGCAAACCAGGGAGGCGCACAGGGTCAGGCTTGAGTTATATATAAAATTGACTTATTTACTTCCTATTTCAAAAATTAAGGCTTTTATAAGTCAAAATTCCCATAACTCAAGCCTGACCCTAAATTCCATGGTAGACCCTAATATGGTGGCAACATCCTGAGACAGATACTTATACTTTAAATTCGCCAACTAACTTACCCATAGTCTCAGCCAAATGCGACAACTGTTGCGCCGTCGCTGTAAATTCCTCGATAGACGCAGTCTGCTCTTCAATCGCAGCCGCCGAATCTTCGGACTGTGCGGCAATCTGCTTTGACACACCAGCTATCCCCTGTGAGGAAGAAGCGATACCGGCAAAGTTCGTCGAGGCCTGTTCATTGAGAAGCGCGATCTCTTCGACCGCCTTCTTACTATTCTCTGCCCCGGACATGATCTCGCGCAGCGCTATAGCAAGATCGGTTACTGCGGTCTCGATATGTGTCAGTTCTCCTCCCAACAGGGTATTTGCGTCATGAACTGACTCCACTTGCTGCTGCATCTGCAGTATTTTGGCTGTTACACTGTCGGCAGCCTCATTGGTCTGTTCCGCCAGTTTACGTACTTCCTCGGCCACCACTGCAAATCCACGCCCCGCCTCTCCGGCCCTGGCCGCCTCGATTGCCGCGTTAAGGGCCAGCAGGTTAGTCTGCCCCGAGATCGCTTTGATCAAATCGATGATTTGGCTGATATCACTAGAATGCTCAGACAATAAGCTGACATTTTCCGTGACCTCCGTGACTGTTCGTTTTAGTTGCTCGGTGCAATCGGTTACAATTCCAGCGCTCGTTCCGCCATTGTTAGCCTGCCTTTGCGACTCTTCCGACAGACTAGACGCCTCCTTGGCGTGCTCGACCATTTTTTTCATGCCGGCGGCCACATTTTCCGTGTTGGTCGCCAGTCTATTCATATCTTCATTCTGCTTGTTCGCCCCTGCGGCCACTTCCTGTACTGTATTCGCCACATGTTCGACGGCTCTGCTGCTTTCATCGCTGGCCTTCGCCAGCATCTCCGCCAAATGGGCGACCTGGTCCGCAGTTTCCTGAGAAACCCGGATAATTTTTTGCACATTGCCAATAAACAGGTTGAAGTATTTCGTGACCTCACCGATTTCATCCTGACGCGTGTCGTCCAAGCGTACGGTGAGGTCTCCTTCCCCAGTAGCCACCTGCGCAAAAGACGCGGACAGCTGATGTATCGGCTGAATGACCTTTCTGACGATGACAAACAGCGCGAAAAGCGCCACTCCCAGTCCTAGCAGAGATACCGCCGCCTGTGCTTGTTTTGATAGGGTTATTTTATTTTGCGAGCTTTGATCCAGCAAATTGACCAATTTATTGACTTCCCCGACGTAATTGGGTGCCATCGAGTTGATTTGATCGACCTTCGCCGACATATCAGCCCCGTTTTGGACAGACAAGATCACTGCCTTGTACTTTTCCCAGTGGACTTTCACAGCGTCATATTGTAGTTTGCTTTGGCCATCGCTGATCGGAACCAGTTTGAGTGACTCGTCTCCCTTTTCAAACCCGGTTACGATTTTGTCATACATCGTTATTTCCTGGTCGATTTCCTTACCAATAGCCACCTTGCTAGCGGCAGGCGCTGCCGCGTACTGGTTGGCCAGCAAAGCCAGTTTATAAGCCCGGAATCGCAGATTTCCTGACAGGTTAATCGCTGGAGCATCTCCCTGTAAAATTCCGAAGGTATAGAAATTGATCCCGAGCAGACCAATGATAAACACGAAAAGCACAAGGACAACGGTTAAAAGCTTTGCTTTGATCGACATCGTGCATCCTCCTAATAATCATTTTTATTTACTAACTGTTATATTTACCTTCAATAAGATAAAATCCTGCATTTATCTAGCTAAATTTGCAAAATACGACAATTTTTTTCTTTTTTTCTAAATCATCGGTAATTTTAACGGCTTAATTGAAAAGCGAGATGCCACTTTGTAAGCCGAGACGCCATTTTGTAAAT
>CAZCEN010000427.1:0-2236 GCA_964497205.1 uncultured Sporomusaceae bacterium | reverse complement strand
AAAAGGGTTGCCTCATTTTTTGAGGCAACCCTTTTACGAGCAAAACTTTAAGCGCCAATATTAGTATTTTCGCCGTACGCCTCTTCTTCACTTACATTAGCCGAAACAAGCTTGGAAATAACCAAGTCACCAGATACGTTCAGGGTAGTTCTGCACATATCCAGGAAGCGGTCAACGCCGAGTATTAAGCCCAAACCTTCAACAGGCACGCCAACGTTTACACACAGAATAGCGATTATCGGCAAAGTGCCGCCAGGAACGCCTGCTGTGCCGATGCCGCCCAAAACTGCCGTTAAAACTACTACAACCTGTTGGCTGATTGTTAAATCAATTCCGTAAACCTGAGCTAGGAAAAGCAATACTGCACCTTCATACAGTCCCGAGCCGTTTTGGTTGGCCGAAGCGCCGCAAGTCAGTACAAAACGGGAAATCTTGGAAGGGAGCTTAAGCGATTTTTCCGCAACCTCCAGGGCAATTGGCAAGGTGGCATTGGAAGAAGCAGTTGAAAATGCATATACATAGGCCTCTTTACAACCCTTAAAGAATTTCCAGGGGTTTGTTTTGGCAAAAACCTTAAGGAAAACAGCATAGGTAACAAATTGTTGAACTAACAGGCTTAGCACAACTACGCCGGCAAATAAAGCGACGTTACCCAGGAAGCTGGCGCCCATACGATAGGTAGTGTTAAACACAATGGCAAAGATACCATAAGGAGCAAGCTGCATTGCCCAGTCGATTATTTTGAGCGAACAGTCAAAAACTGCTTCCAGCATCTTAACAAAAGGATGGTTTTCATCTTTAACACAGATGCTCAGAGCATAGCCGAACATTAACGCAAAAACCATAACTGCAATAATTTCGCCGCCGAAGGCTCTGGCAGCAGAATCAATTGGGTTTTGAGGAATTAAATCGGTAAGATATTGAGTCCAGGGCTTATCTTTGGCAATCTGCATGTTTTTGTTAATTGATATGACAGCCTGATTCTTGGCAAGCTGTTCCTTATCAAACTGCAAGCCGACACCTGGCTGCAAAGTATTGGTGAGTATAATGGCAATAAAAACTGCAATAAGGCTTAATACCACAGTATACGTTAACGATTTAGCAGCAACCTTTCCCAGGCTGCGGCCTTTGCCAAGCTCGTAAACGCCGAGCATGAGAGCTGAAACCAGCAAAGGAACAACGACCATAAAAATCATTTTCAAAAAGACAGCACCGGTTAAGGTACAAAGGTCAGTGAATGTATCCATAAAAGGAAAAGCTTTTTGCGGTAAATTGTAATACGCAAATATTCCGGCAATAACACCCAAAACGAAACCTAACAGTAGTTTTTGATATTGCTTCATATTCATCCCCTACCCTTTCTGTTATATAAAGACTAGGTATTACGAAAGCACCACTTGTTGCGCATCCCCCCCTCAGTTTACGGTTTATAGCAAGCTAAGTTTCTCTCCAGTGTACGCAGCATCAGCCTCCCTTTTTGAATATTCGGAAATACCTAATAATACCTATATTGTTTATTATTGTATATGAATACATTATAACTCAAAATATTCAGTAATTACAGTATAACATTATAAAAATAAAAAAAATAATCCTATTAAGCTTGTATTAATATTATTGTGCATATATAAGATACATTTAGTTAACCTAATCACTTGCCGATAATTGTTAACGATAGAAGAACAGGAAGTTGGCAGTTATGATGATAAGTAAGGCGCCTATCATGGGAATGGCTGTCCGAAATGAGTCGAGGTCTGCTGTCTCGTGACTCAAATAAACATTAAAATAAGTAACCACGAAGGGTAACGGGACATTGTCCCGCCTTTCGTGGTTTTTGTTTTTAGGGGGAAAGCATCGCTTACCGTAAAAGGACAAACAACACTTCAAAAAAAGCCATAAAATCTAGAGGGAATATACGGGTAGTAAGGAAATATATAGAAGAGAGAAATTTTAACAATTTTGTTATATTAAATCCAAAAACCAACAAAATCTATTAGCTCACTATCCCAAAACACAACCTAAGGAGACCAGACCACATGAACCCACGCGTACTCGCACAGCTCAGAAAAACCTGCGCACTCACCCTAACCGTCCTGCTTACCAGTACCAATCTAACCTGGGCGGCTCCACCGCCGAACAGGACCGAAATCGAAGACCAAAACCGCAAAGCCCGGCAAGAACAACAAGCCCGTCAACAGCGCGAACAAACCCCGGACGTCTTTTTGCAAAAAGGCAA
>CAZCEN010000426.1:1574-2239 GCA_964497205.1 uncultured Sporomusaceae bacterium | reverse complement strand
AGTGATGTAAAATTCACTTTGGAACGGGCGGCTTCTCCGCTCGGTGCAGCTGTGGCTCATTTATTCGAACCACTCGATGTGAGTGCGCTCAAAGTGGTGGACGACTATACGATTCAAATTAAGCTGAAATATGTGTTTCCTCCGTTTATCAGCACTTCGTTAACTCATACCGGCGGCAGCATCTTAAATGAAAAAGCCGTAAAAGCCGCCGGTAAAGATTACGGGCAGAATCCGGTGGGAACCGGGCCATTCAAATTTGAAAAGTGGGTCAAAGGGGACCGGATCGAGTTGTCCCGCTTTGACGGATATTATGGTAATAAGCCCGCCTTTAAGACCCTGATTATCCGTCCCATTCCCGAAGTAACGAACCGGGTAATTGAATTGGAGAGCGGTGGAATTGACGTTTGTTATGAGGTCTCGGCCAATGATTTGAAGCGCCTTCAGGACAATAAGGAAGTAAAAGTAGTACGCGTGCTTGATAATGGAACTGCCTTCATGGGGATGAACACTATGAAGAAGCCATTTGACGATGTCCGAGTGCGGCAGGCTATCAGCTATGCCATTGATACTCCGACTGTGGTCAATACGGTATGGAGAGGTATTGGCAAGCCGGCGGTCAGCCCGGTTCCTCCTAACATAAAGTATCACAATCCGGCGCTGAAAAC
>CAZCEN010000426.1:0-1544 GCA_964497205.1 uncultured Sporomusaceae bacterium | reverse complement strand
AGCAGCCTCTGGCCGAAGCCGGTTATCCGAACGGCTGCAAAACGTCCATTTGGACCAACGACCGGAAAGAACGGATCGATATGGCTACCATTATGCAAAACCAATTAAGTCAGGTTGGTATTTCCGCCGAAATCAAGGTTGTGGAGTGGGGAGCCTATCTGGAAGGCACTGCCAGAGGTGACCAGGATATGTATATTATCGGCTGGACGGCGTCAGGAAACGATCCGGATGTCTCGCTGTTTGCCATGTTCCATTCCAGTAAGCATGGGGCAGGCGGCAACCGGGCGTTCTATAGTAATCCGAAGGTCGATGCCTTATTGGAGCAGGGCCGTCAGATGGAAGACTCGGACGCCCGCCAGAAGCTCTATTATGATGTGCAAGATATGATTATTGCCGACGCACCCTGGGTATTTCTCAACAATAGTGAGCAGGTGGTGGCTGTCCGCAAAAATATAACCGGATTCCAGCCTAGTCCGGTAGGGTATCACACACTGTATAACATTAAGTTTGAAGGTCAATAACCGGTAGAAGGCTTCTTTGACTGTTCGCATGCAGGGGGCAGGTATGGCCCCCTGCACAAGTTTTTAGCCGCGAAGGGGGCGTTGCCTTGATTAGATATGTGATACGCAGGATTTTTTTCCTGATTCCGGTATTGTTCGGCGTTACCTTTATTGTATTTACCTTATTGTATATTACACCCGGCGATCCGGCTAAACTCATCCTCGGTGAACAGGCGCCGCCGGAAGCCGTCCAAGCCATGCGGGAGGAAATGGGACTGGATCAGCCTTACCTTATCCAGTATTACAATTATGTAAAAAAAGCTGTATTGCAGCAGGATATTGGGCGGTCTTATGTGACCAACCGGCCTGTTATGCAGGAAATACTCGGAGTTTTTCCCGCTACCTTCAAATTGGCAACTTCGGCCATGCTGGTAGCTATTCTTATCGGAATTCCCATCGGTATTATTTCGGCGATAAAACAATATTCCCTATTTGATACGGTATCTATGATCATTGCCCTGCTGGGGGTATCCATGCCGGTCTTTTGGTTGGGGTTACTTCTTATTTTGCTATTTACCGTCTATTTGGGGTGGTTGCCGGCTTCGGGATTTAACAGTATCAAGCATATGATTATGCCGGCGTTAGCGCTGGGGGCCATGACCGCAGCCATTGTCACCCGGATGACCCGCTCCAGTATGCTTGAGGTCATCCGTCAGGATTATATCCGCACGGCCCAGGCCAAAGGACAAAAACAATCCGTAGTTGTCCTAAAGCATGCTTTAGGCAATGCGCTTATTCCCATTATTGCCGTTATCGGGTTGCAGTTCGGACAGCTATTAGGTGGTGCGGTGCTGACAGAATCGATTTTTTCCATACCGGGAGTCGGGCGGTTGATGGTGGATTCGATAAAGATGCGTGACTTCCCAGTTGTCCAGGGCGGGGTATTGTTTATCGCCCTGTCCTTCAGTGTGATTAATTTGTTGGTCGATCTCTTGTATGCCTACGTTGACCCCAGGATTCGTTCTCAATATAAGTAAGCGGGAA
>CAZCEN010000425.1:0-2246 GCA_964497205.1 uncultured Sporomusaceae bacterium | reverse complement strand
CCATTAGTAATGGTAGAAGAAGCAAACGCTGTTCCCGGATCAGTACCTACTGCGCTTTGAATCTGAGTTGAAGTAATTGAAGTCAAGGCACCTGATGTACCATCAAAGGCTGTAGTTGTTTCTCCTGTAGCTGTAGCACTAGTGCTATATGTATAACCATCACCTAAGCTTGGATTCGTTAGTGTAGTTGTTGTATGTGTTGCGTCAGATGCCGTAACATTGGTATTATTATCGGCGTCAGTCGCTTTACTACTAAAAGTACCATTTTTAATCACTGTCTGATTATTTACATTGTCGCCAAAGGTTACCTTGCCTTCACTGCCAACTTTGAAAGCGCCATCCGCTGCCGCAAAACTACCATTGCCATTCACAACGAACTTGCCATCCGCTGCGCTTACGCCACCATTTGTATCTACTGCAAATTTTCCGCTGGCTACACTCAAGCTACCATCCGCATTGAGACTAATTTCAGCTGCGTCGTCAAGGGAATTAATCGTAATACTATCAGTCACTATCTTATGTGCTTTTACAGTCCCCGTTGCAGTCAAATCTCCGCCCGAGATGGTTGTGCCTGTAATGCCATCAGTTGTAAATGTGGCCGTACCAGCACCAAGTGACGTTGACGCTGTTCCTGTACTAACCGTCACTTTGTTGGTTGTAACACCGGTGTTGTCAATAATCGTATTGCCAGCTGTCAAAGAAGTTATGCCTGTAACAGAGCCATTGTTGATATTAACTCCTTCGACATTCAGTCCTGAAGCATTACCTGTAATAGCATTGCCAGCTATAGCAACGTCGCCCAGCGCAGCAGTTGCTGCTGTTACTTTTCCATTAGTAGTAATATTACCGGTCGTCGTAATGCTGTGATCATCGCCAATTATTACGCCATTGATGTCAATAGGTGACGCGCCAGTAATTTTGTCGCCAGAAATAGTAATACCATTGCTGAACTTAATGGCGTCAGTTGTAATGTTTCCACCAGCAATTGTTGTCATAGCAGAACCACTGCCAACAATAACTTTGCCGCTAGTAGTTGTGATATCATGATCAACCTCAACGGAATCAATGTTAGAAATTTTTCCGTTGCTAATAGTAATCTGCCCGTCAGTAAGTGTAGTCCCTTGGACGGTACCTGCTGTAATATCACCATTAGCAATGCTTACACCTTCTACTACTAGCCCTGCATCGCCTATCGTATTTTGAATTTGATTAGCGTTAACTACAACACCGCCTAATTGAGGAGACCCAGTAACAGTTAGCGTACCGCCGACTGTTGTGTTGCCAGATACATCCAGTGTACTATTAATGTCTGTAGCACCATTTAAAGTTGTAGCCCCATAAACTGTAGCATTGTTATCAACGAAAAGATTGCGGCCTACTTCCGCATCGTAATTTACGCCAAGAGTCCCAGCTGAAACAGAGCTGGCAGAAACGGAGCCTGCATAAACAGAGTTGGTGGAAATCACGCCACCATCTATTGTCGTAGAAGTATATCCATCCGAGAAATTTGTGCCACCGGCCGTTATCCTGATAGTATTGCTATCTCCATTATCAACATAAGTAGTCAGGGATAATTCACTTGCATTGGAGCTAATGTCCCTATGATAATTGCCGCTATATGCGGAACTATTTAAATTGCCACCAGAAATTACTGTTCTGTTACTAATAGTACTGCCAGAACTAATTGTTCCTGCACTGATGGTGCCCGATGCCGAAATATCACTTACACCTGTTAAATCATAATTACTTAATGTAATGCCGCCGATGTTGCCGCTAGCCGCCGTAATAGAGCCCACAGTATTAACATTACCGGTTTCGGCATCAATATAAAATGTCGGGCCAGTTGTTCCAGGTAAACCAATGGTCATGACTGACCCCACTGAAATATCGCCCCTTCCATCTGCATTTAAATTTGTAAAGATAGCACTAATCGAGTCGTCTGCATTGACATAAGCACCTGTGACAGTAAGTCTCCCTCCACTTGATAAAGTAGTACCGTTAATACTCACGGTTTCATTCGCTAGTATACCATCAATAACATGTATGTATAACCCAGTCGGAGTCCCAGCTGCCGCTACCGGCGTTGGTTGATAAAATGCTGTCATCGTACTTGCGCATAAAATGGCTGCCAAAATTCTTTTTTTTCTAATTGAAGACAAATTAAAACACCCCTTTTCATTTGATTTTTTCACTTAAACCAAACTTTTCTGCATTTGAACTGTGTTTAGTTTGAGTTTTCCCCTCCC
>CAZCEN010000424.1:0-2253 GCA_964497205.1 uncultured Sporomusaceae bacterium | reverse complement strand
TAAATAGTTTAAAGAGGTTACGAGAACCATCAGTTCTTGTAACCTCTTTTTTTGTGCCGAGGATATCTCAACATGCTCTTTTCATAAAAAATCAAAAAAATATTTTAAGACTATACTTTAGTATAGTGTGTTTTTTTACAAATTATGGTACGATTACTTAAATGGAAATATAAGGAATTCATAAAATTTAACGGTATTTGCAGTGGGGGGATCACATTGTATTTCCAAAGAGCTGTAACGGCAGAAGATGATGCATTCTTATTCGGTTTGTATGCAAGCACCAGGCGAGAAGAACTTGCACAATGGGGCTGGGAAAAAGAACAACAACTAAAATTTTTGCGCATGCAATTTCAGTGTCAGTCGCGATCTTATCAAATGCAATATCCGAACTTAGAAACTAAAATTATTCTTACCGGTGATGCCAAAGTTGGACGTATTATCACAGCTAAAAACAATAATGAGATGGTATTGGTAGATATTAGCTTGCTGCCGGAATTTTGCAATCAAGGGTTCGGCACAGCTTTATTAAAAGACCTGCAGCAGGAGGCTCACACTGAGGGGATACCGCTTCGCTTGAGTGTATTGACCAATAATCCTGCTAAGCGGCTTTATGAAAGAATGGGTTTTAAGACCGTTGAAACAAACGAAATTCATACAATCATGAGGTGGATAAAATAAAGTTTTAAGGAGAGAGACGGATGGTTTTATCAAAGAGAATATCCAAGTTGTTATCAGTAGTACTGTCTGTTTTAATGCTGCTAACAAATTCACTCTATATTTTGCCGGCCTATGCAGAAGAGATTCATAACTCTTCTACATATTTAAGTGATAGCGAAAAGGTCAATCAATTCGTGAACCAACTTGTTCCGTATTTCTTTAAGAACGGAAAATCGCAGGGGCCGGAATGGCTAAAAACCACGGATTTTAATTTGACATTTACCGAAGACTACAAACCTATATATTCGCTGGAGACGATTCAGCCCTTCGGCAAAGTAAATGATAACGGTGAACTCTGGTTTTGGCAGGGACGTTATGCCCATCAGTCTGATAACAACACTGCTAACCTCGGAATTGGCTGGCGCAAAATCTCGGCAGATAAAACCCGGATATTTGGTGTGAACACTTTTTATGATTATGGATTTCAATATAATTTATCGCGGGTTGGCATCGGTGCCGAATATTTTAAAAATCTGGCGGAATACCGATTTAATTACTATCTTCCTCTGTCTGGTGACAAGCAGACAGGCGTGAGCTATACAGATGCTGGTATCTTACGCTCTTATATTCGTGCAGTAGAAGGCTTTGATTATGAAGTAGGAACAGCTTTGAAAAATGCCCAGTGGTTGAAATTCTATGCCGCCGGATTTTACTATGATAATAAATATCATGAGGATGAGACTGGATACCGGTTGCGGAACACCATGCAAATAACACCCCGGTTTTCCGTCGAATTGGGTTATACCAAATCAAATCAAAACGGCGGAGATTTTTACGGTAAATTTAGTTACCAACTGGCAGATAAACTTGGCCCTTCTTTGTATGGAACGAATAAAGAAAATAAAAAGCAGGATATAGACCTTTCCTACAAGTTGTTACAAAAGGTTGAACGGAATAATACCATTAAAACCGAAACATTCACTAAGCTAGAAGCCTATACAGGCAGCATAAAAACCAGAGTTATCAACTCAAGTAATAACCCTATTCAAGGAGTATTTTTACAAGCTTATCAAAATGGCAGTCCGGTAGGAAACTCAGTCCGGACAGATGCCTCCGGCATAGGCATCCTCAGCGGTCTTTCTGTTGGTACATATTATACAGTAAGAGCTTCCTATTTTAATAATATGAAAGACAGTAATTCGGTTACTTTCCAAAAAGACCAGACCGTAAGTACTGATGATATTAAATTATCGATCGTTGGTGGAAGTATAAAAGTTAATGTTCTAGATTCTAACGGGCAGCCGGTAGCTGGAGCAAAAGTTACTGCTCATTCCGGCAGTGGTTTGATAGTCAAAGCAGAGCGGAGCTTATTTGACCGCCTTCTAGGTGTAAAAACAGCTTATGCAGCAGACTCAAGCTTTACGTTAGAAGGTACTACTGGAGCTGACGGCAGAGTAACTTTTAAGGATTTGCCGCCGGGAGACTATCGATTTACGGTTAGCGTAAATAATCATGCGATGCAAAGTATATCAGCTAACGTGCCACCAGGAGGAGGTACAGGCGACGTTGACATTGTAGTAGATTCTGGCACCGCAA
>CAZCEN010000423.1:0-2256 GCA_964497205.1 uncultured Sporomusaceae bacterium | reverse complement strand
ATGACTATTTATTTTTATGTTGAGCAAAAGCAGAATAACCACACAATTCTCCCTTAGGAAACATTTGTGAAGCCAATTATTCTGCTTTGTCAAAGAACCATTAAATTATCGTAATATTACTATTATTATAACTATTCGCCAAAAATATGGCAATAGCTTTATGAACTTTTTTTCATTTTAGTCCCTTATCTTTTACTGGGACACGGTGGCGGCATACAGAGTAGACCGTACGGGTTCAAACAGTGTTTTTAACGCTTTAACATAATTGACATTCCGCTGCTGTTCCAGGCCCAATTCTCTCACTGTACGTAAAACAATCTCCGGATCGGTAAACTCCACACATATGGATTTAAACGGAATACCGGCAAAGCCCACTTCGGCAATCTCAACAATGCATTGATTAATGACATAAATATTGCGATGTTTCTTCACTTTTACCACTTTTAGCAGTTTACTGTTCTGAGTCAATTCCTGCAACAACTGGTTGCGGGTATAATGATTTCGCCGTAAGTTAATAGGTATAGAACCAATATGCTTAAATAATTCGGGCAGAGAGGCAGCCGACATGGGCAAGCGTTGTCTGGCGGCAGGACTCCACTGCTCCAAGCCATGTTCATTAATTGCCTGTAATACTTTAACCTCTACTACATCTTCCCGGATTTTAATATTGTCATTTTTCAGCCGGGAAAGAATATAGAACTCTTCACTCTTTTTGATGTTGCCCAAAGGATACTTTGTTATCGCAGACTCGGCTGACGCAAAATCTTTGCCAAATATTCGCCATTCCCATCGCGATACAATCGTTTTAGGCATTTGCTTCCCTCCTTTACCAAAATATTATCTGGCATATCGAAAAGCCTGTCACTATTTATAATCGTAGACAAATTGAACTTTCGTTTGCCCTGGATATAATGCTGACTGGGTACTGTTTTGCAGTTGGTTAAAGAAATCCCGGCATTTTTCCAGGCTTTTGGCGGAGGCATTTAGTAAATCCACCTCATAGGAAAACTCCGCAGCTATCAGCTTAGAACTATTTTCATCATACCATAGGGAAATAGTGACTTCGCCTTTTAACCCATCCCCAAAATCAAGCTCACCGGGCGAAACTTTAACTTCTAGTACCGTCAAATTATTTATTATGGACACTGGCTCTGTAGCCGCAATACCAAGTTCATTAAGTGTGGGAAAGAAAACAGCATAATCCCCCAACGTGGTTCGCAGACTTCCAGGTATTTTTTTCAACGCCCGGCTGAGTCCGAATTCACCGCCATTAACGCCAGCTTGGCCGTGGTAATAGCCAACACAGTCTTCCTGCAGCTTACTGACCGATTTATACCCCCGGGCTGTTTGCACCGACAATTCAGTAATCCCTTGTAATTCCGGCACCCGGTATTTTAGAGTAAGCTCAGAATCTGCTGCAGGCCGTCCGTCAACATATTTTGTTCTAAGGCGGAGGATATAGTTCTGTTTCGTTAGTTCCATATTCTTCGTGTCCAGGTACATAACCTGCTTGGCATCTTCCGCAAAAGGGTTGGCGTTTTCGACTACACCGATACCACTTTCACTGGCTGTCTGCCTGACTTTCTCCCAATAGGCTCTGTACCCCTGCTCTTTGTCTGCAAAATTGTCTACTTTCAGCAATAGCTTGTACTCCCGGGAATCAAGTTGAATAGCCTGAACGGTTCCGGGTAAAGCCATCGCCAGTACACACACAGAAATCATCGAGCAAAACAACTTAACCACCGGCCTTATCAAACGCATAAACATCACAGCCCTTCTTGATATTGCAGCTTCCAGCCTGCATCCTTGACCATAGGCAAGCCACGGTACACTGAAAAAAAGACAGAAAACTCCCGTTCCACCCCAAAGTGTACATAACAGGAATTTTCTGTATTGTCCCAAAGCTTGCCTTACACTCAATCTGATAATTTTAGTTTAATACCGCCAAATCAAATTGTCAACAATTAGCAATTAACATGCGATAAGGGCGCCCTTTGTATCATCTATATTATATCTTATTTCTATATTGTATATAATCCAGGAATCGGTTAACTGCAAGGGAAACCGTCTTTCGATCTTTCATAACAATACCAATTTTTCGATAAGCGGGTACTTCCAATTCTTTTGCCAGTATTTTATATGGTACACGTTGCAGTATTAATTCGGGTAGTATGCTGATACCAAGACCCTTTTCCACCATTGCCATAATTGAATAATCGTCCCAGGTGGTAAAACGTATATCTGGCGTAATATTAT
>CAZCEN010000422.1:0-2258 GCA_964497205.1 uncultured Sporomusaceae bacterium | reverse complement strand
CCAATGCAATTTATTTACTTTCCATATCTTTAAAAAACTCTTCAAACGCTTCCCGGTGTTTATGCTCATTCGTCATGGCTTCCGAAACAATAGAGTTATTGATATGCTCACGGGATAATGCATTGTCGCCGGCACTCATTGCGTACTCATCGAGCAATTTTTTCATCTCAGTTTCTTCTTTACGCATTAAATCACCCCCTTTAGCGTAGTTTTCCCACCGGAATCGTTAAAAATCATTTGAAGCAAATGTTTAGATTTATCTAGAAACACAGGCGATAAGCAAGCGGTCTGCTTCTACGTTCAGTGTTGTACTTTTCTTAGGAATAAATGCATATAATATAAAGGCCAAGGCAATTTTTTTCGAAGGGTGATTGCTATGAAGGTTACTAAGGTTAGCCCGGTATACCCTGTTGCGAAAGGCTTTTTACATGAAAAGTATATTGATCCGTATTCCTTAAGAAATAAGCCCGATAAGTCTTTTAAAGATAAATTAGACAAAGAGTTATGCCAGAAGTCCAAAATAGACATTAAGACTTGAGCGCCTATTGTGGCGCTTTTCCTATTTAAACCATTCTGCAAAGTAAAGATAATATCGGCTAATAAGAAATACGTATCTATATTCTTTTTTGTTGACGATAGTAAAAAAACCATTTATGATGATTTCAAAGAACAACTGTTTTATTATTGGAGAGGCAGTGATATCATGACTGACAATAAGGATATTAGGGCGTTAATTGAAAAAGCCGAAGCAACACATATACTGTCTAAAGATGAAATTGTCACGCTGCTGGCAGATACCCAATACCAAGACGAGTTTTTTGCAGCCGCTGACAGGGTACGGCAGAAGTATGTGGGCGATGAAGTCCATCTGCGGGGATTAATCGAGTTCTCTAACATTTGTAAGCAAAACTGTCTGTACTGTGGTCTTAGGCGAGATAATAAAAAAGTAAACCGTTACCGGTTGGAACCCGACACTGTCTTAGATTTTGCCGTTAAGGCTAAGTCTTATGGCTATCGTACGGTAGTACTGCAGTCGGGCGAAGATGAATGGTTTAGTGAAGATACCATGGTCGATATAATAAAAAAGATCAAAGAGCTTGGTTTAGCAATAACTCTCAGCGTGGGCGAGAAAACCCGTGAAGTATATCAGGCATACCGCGATGCCGGCGCTGATCGCTACTTATTAAGAATTGAGACGACTGATAAAGCGTTATATGAGAAGCTCGATCCGGGCATGAGCTGGGATAATAGGGTGAGATGCTTAAAAGACTTGAAAGAGTTGGGTTTTGAACTGGGAACAGGCTGTCTTGTTGGGATACCGGGGCAATCGCTGGAGTCTTTGGCCGATGATATTCTTTTCTTCAAGAGTATTGATGCCGATATGATCGGGGTAGGCCCGTTTATTCCCAATCCGGACACACCACTATCTGAGGAAGCTGGCGGCACTTTTGACTTAAGTACTAAAGTTATGGCGATGACGCGGTTATTGCTGCCAGATATTAATATTCCGGCGACCACAGCTATGGAAACCCTAAACCCGCAAGGTAGGGTACTGGCATTGCAGCGAGGTGCTAATGTAGTAATGCCTAACGTTACTGAAGGCGACTACCGTCAGATGTATATGATATATCCCGGTAAAATCTGTATCAATGATACACCGGCGCACTGCCGTTCCTGTATAACGGGTAAAATTCGGGGTATTGGCCGTAAAGTAGCTGAAACGCATGGTTTTCGGATTAAGCGCGCATAGCGGCGGTGAAGGAGTTGGATAAATGGGGGCAAATATCTCTGAGCAAATACTTGCTTATATTGAACAGGCTGTACGGGATATAAGCTTTGGCTCAATAACTTTGATAGTCCAGGATTTTCGGCTAATTCAAATGGAAAAACTGGAGAAAGTCAGGCTGACTGAGCTGCCTAAAGCGGAGAACAAAACAGAGCCGGGCAATGGAATTAGAACGCGGATTGTACAATCAGCAAGCGGTCTGGAATATGGTAAAGTCGTTATCCAGATTCAATCTGGTAAAATTACTCAGGTAGAAAGAACGGAAAAGTACCGGGTAGGTAAGCTGACCGGACTTAACGGTGATGGCATTTAGAATAAAGAGATGAACCAATTGGTTCATCTCTTTATTTATAAGATAAGAAAGTATAAGTTTTCAGAGGCTGAGGCAGGAGGAATGGTGCGGGGGGGGGGCTTACTTTTGGCATTGCCCCAAAAGTAACCAAAAGGTCTAGGCCCGAAGCCTCCAAAAGCT
>CAZCEN010000421.1:0-2271 GCA_964497205.1 uncultured Sporomusaceae bacterium | reverse complement strand
TTGCCGGCTTTATGCAAGTCGTTAATCTTGACTGCCAGTGTAGTAATTACATTATTTAGTCCCTGCCGCAGATTGCTGATTGAGCTTATAGCATCCGCACTGTAGTTATAATTTGCAGGATTGGTAATAGCCGCAACCCCGGTTTGATCAGCATCTTCAAGACAAGCCTTCAATGTGCCGCTGGTTATTTTCGCGGTTTGATCCAGCCCGACCCATTGCACTTCCAGCGGATGTCCCACTGAGCCGTCGCCGGTAACCGCTAATTTGTTTGTTTTGTCCATACTTACCAGCGCCACTCCGCCAATTTCCACAGAGACTGAACCATTGGCCTGTTCCTGCATGCTGAAGTTGGTATAGTTAGACAAGCTGTCCAATAAGTAATCCCGTTGATCCCTCAAGTCGCCGGCTTGTGCGTCCGTCGCCTCTGCCTGGGCTATTTGCACATTGAGTGCCGCCACTTGTTCAGCAATACTATTGATTTCTTTTACGATGTCCTTCGTCGAATTGCTGGCATCCCGCTGCAAATTGGCCAGATCTTCATCCGCCTTGCGAAAACAATCCAGCAGTGCAGCTGCCTGTTCGATGACTTCTTTACGATTGTTAACACTGCCAGGTTCCTGGGACAATTCGTCCCAGGAATTGAAAAAGTCAGTCATTTTTAGCTGCAAGCCATTATTGTCTGTAGTTCTGGTTGTGGACGTGGTGGAAAACTCGTCAAGTATTTGCTGCGCGTAAGTAAGCATGCCGCTTTTGGTACTCCAATAGGAGGCTGTTGCATTTTTCTTATGATAGGCGTTATCAAGCAACTCATTTCGGGCCCGGACAACCTCATTAACGCCGACGCCTGTTCCCTCCGTCTGATGGCCTGAATAGGCAGTTACTGTTGCCACACTTCTTACCTGTTGCCGGGAATAGCCGGCAGTATTGAGGTTGGATAGATTATGACTTGTCACTGTTAGCGCGGATTGGTTGGCCTGCATGCCCGTACGCGCTATACTATAGACCCCAAAGGTTGAGCTCATAGCTGCGTCTCCCCCTTTTCACTAACGCACCATATTAATGACAGCTTGCAGACACTCATCGGAAGCTGAAATAATCTTGCTATTCGCCTGATAAGCACGCTGGGTGATCATCATCTCACTGAATTGTTCTGATAAATCGACATTGGACATTTCCAGAGTGCCGGCGCTCAGGCCGCCGGTACCGGCACTGCCTGCCGTCACTCCACCGGTAAATTCACCGGAGTTAACGGTAGTTGTATATAAGTTGTCGCCAATTTTATCCAGACCGCCCGAATTGGTAAATTTAGCAAGGCCAATGACACCTAACGACTGGGTCTGACCATTATCATAACTGCCAACAATAACGCCATCGGAAGTAATACTAAAATCGTCCAGGCTGCCGGACTTATAGCCGTCAGTAGTATTTGTCAGACTATCGGTGCCGGTACTGGCATAAGAAGTCAAGTCACCCATAGCCAGGCTGATATCGAAAGGTGCGGTTCCGGCATTGGAATTTGCCGGTGTTATTTTTATGGAAGAGGTAGCAGGATAACTTGTTGTGAGTATCTTGCCGTTTTTGTCAAACTGAATATAGCCGCTGCCGTTGACAGACAGATTTTTGTCTGCAGTATCAGCTTCCCAGTACCAGGTTGTCGTAGGATTATCCGGATCAGTAGTAGACGTGTCAGCCTTATAGAGGTTTCCTAGTTTGTCATATACCAATAATGTAGTGGATGAATCAGCCTTCGTAGTCGTGTTTGCGGAAGCCGACGTATCCGTAGTGCTTGTAGTTGCCGCAAAAATATCTGTCAATGCCGCATTGTTACCTGACAGATTAATTTTGGACGTACTGCCGGCAGTAGTCGAATTTAGTTGAATAAAACCATTTGTACCATCACCGGCATTCCAGGCGGCGGTCACACCGGTAGCTGCAGTCTGGGCATTAATTTTGTTAATAAGCTGCGTGATTGTGTCACCGTCGGCTATATTAATCGTAGTTCCATTAATTTTGATTTCTCCCGCTTGTGCAGCAGTTGCCATGCCGGCCGCGGTTAACCCGGTAGCATTGGTAGTGGCATTAGCCGCTGTGCCTAAGCTCGACGAAATTTTGCTGGATCCTGAAGCAGAAACAGTGCCAAGCGAAGTATTGCTGGTTGCTGCAAACAGTTTCGTTAGTGTGCTATTATTAGCATCCAGGGTAATATTGTTCACCGTACCGGCAGGGTTCCCGGCCTTGGTTAATTGAATATACCCATTTGTGCCATCACCG
>CAZCEN010000420.1:0-2277 GCA_964497205.1 uncultured Sporomusaceae bacterium | reverse complement strand
TATCTTTATGCTAGAAGGGGAAGGCTATGAAATCCATCCGCCATTTAGTAAACATTTCTGCCTATCTGCGTCATATTTGCAACTCTGCTTATAGAACCAAGGAGATTGAAGTTACCAGGTTCGAGGTGGCTCAGGTCCGCATAAGCCGGTAAGGGGTATTGGCGTAGGTCAACCCGCGGTACAAGCTGCTTGTGTAGCGTGAATTTTAACAGAGCCTTTAGTATTGCTTAGAGTAGCGGGTTGTTATTATAATGTTAGATAGGGAGGGAGGGCTTTACATGCCCTTTATTTATAATGGAACATTTCATGGACAAAATTAGAGGCTTACTAATAATAGTCGTTTTTATAGGATATGTTTATATGCGCGGTGATTCCGAATGGCAATGGATATCAGACATATTTGCCGCGTTGGCTATTGGAACCGTGATACACCGGTATTATCAAGCCTGGAAGCAACGCAAGTAAACGCCCTGTAGCAAGAGCAAAACAGTGCGATTAACGCTGTAAACAGGAGATTTTTAATACAAAATGCCAAGCCGTTTGCAAAAACGGCTCTTTTTATTACTTCCCAACTTTAACACGTTAAAGTACAATAGAAATAGATTTTAGTGAGTGGAGGAATTGAGAATGAAAAAGCTAATAGCTATCATGATGGTAGTACTGCTAGCCGGAATGCTGGTTGCCGGCTGCGGCGGGACAGACAAGAAAAAAGTTGTGGTGGGTCTTGATGACAACTTCCCGCCGATGGGCTTCCGTGATGATAAAAATAATATCGTCGGTTTTGATGTTGATATGGCCAAAGAAGCCGCGAAACGCCTGGGCATGGAAGTGGAATTCAAACCGATTGACTGGAACAGTAAAGAAGCCGAGCTAAACGGCAAACGGGTTGACGTATTGTGGAACGGTCTGACAATTACGGAGAAGCGGAAAGAGAACATCTCATTTACCAACCCCTATATGGAAAATCGCCAAATTATCGTTGTAGCTGCTAATTCGCCACTTAAGAATAAAGCCGATCTGGCCGGTAAAGTAGTAGGTACTCAGGAAGGCAGCAGCAGTGTGGAAGCAATTGAAAAAGACGCAGCAACGATGAAATCGTTCAAAGAACTGAAAAAGTATGGCGACAATGTAGCAGCCCTTATGGACTTAAAAACAGGACGTCTTGATGCGGTTGTTGTTGATGAGATTGTTGGACGGTACTATATAGCGAAAAAACCTGGCGAATATAACGTTCTTACGGAAAACTTCGGTTCCGAAGAATATGGCGTTGGTCTGCGTAAAGAGGATAAAGAACTGTTAGCGAAATTGCAAAAAGCTCTTGATGAAATGAAAAAAGACGGTACTTCCGCCAAGATTTCCAAACAATGGTTTGGTGAAGATATCGTAAAGTAAGGATATAATAAATGGACTATATATTGGGAATTCTACCGCCGCTCTTAGAAGGCACTGTAGTAACACTGCAAATGTTTTTTACAACCATTATTCTCTCATTGCCGCTCGGTTTGCTCCTGGCTTTGGCCCGTATTTCACGGTTCAAGGCCCTGAGCGGCGCTGTCGGGGTATATATTTGGCTATTTCGGGGTACGCCCCTGATGCTGCAACTGTTGTTCATTTATTTCGGTCTGCCGTTATTGCCTTATATCGGTGTGAGGCTTCCCGATTTTCCGGCTGCTGTGCTGGCCTTTGTTTTAAACTATGCGGCCTATTTCGCAGAAATATTCCGGGCAGGCATCCAGTCGATTGACCGTGGTCAATACGAAGGCGCGAAAGTTTTGGGCATGTCTTATGTGCAGACGATGAAACGCATAGTGTTGCCGCAGGTTATCAAACGGGTGCTGCCGCCGGTAAGCAATGAGACAATTACGCTGGTCAAAGATACTTCGCTTATCTATGTTTTGGCTATGAACGACTTGCTGCGGACGACCCGGGCGATTGTACAGCGTGATTTTAACACCATGCCGTTTATTGTTGCTGCAATTGTGTATTTGCTTATGACACTGGTGCTGACCTGGGCGTTTCAGAAGCTGGAAAAGCGCTATGCCGTATATGATGAGTAGGGGTACAAAGCCATGAATATGATTAAGGCTATCGACATTCATAAACAGTTTAACGATCTGGAAGTGTTAAAAGGTATTTCGCTTACCGTGGATAAAGGCGAGGTTATTGCTATTATTGGTCCTTCGGGTTCAGGCAAAAGTACGTTTTTACGCTGCCTGAACAGGTTGGAGACCATTGACCGGGGAACAATCGAAATCGAAGGAGAAACCCTGGTAAGCT
>CAZCEN010000419.1:0-2293 GCA_964497205.1 uncultured Sporomusaceae bacterium | reverse complement strand
TGAACAGTTCAGGCCATCGGGCCAACATACTTAACTCCGGTTATACGGAAGCCGGCGTAGGTGTTGTTCGCACCTCCAATGGGCAGGTTTATGTAGTTCAAGAATTTATAAGCAAGTAAAGTTTCTAAAACGTGCTGTCGTGAAAAATCTACAATCTTCATAACTTAGCTTCAAAAACAAAAAAAAGACCACAAGTTCCGCCTTTTGGCTGAGATGCTCCCCTTTAGTAGACAGATTAAAAAATCTGTTTACTGGAAAGGGGAGTATTTTCATGCTAAGAAGTCCAGTTTAAAGTAGTAGAAAACTATCTTTTTTGCAAGAATTTAAATGCGGTATAATTTTAATCATAGATATTGCAATCAAGTTAAATTGCATACAAAATATCTCATTACATACGTTTTTAAATTTTCCGTAATTTATTTTAAAAAAGAGGTTGAAATTTTCTGTATTGAGTAGTATTATTTGAAATGTAGGATATATGTTTAATACTGATATTTTGCATACAAAGTAAATTTAACTATAATTATTTTAAAAGATATGACGATTTCTTGGTGATACCAGGAATTTTTTTAAAAAATATTATTTTGCATACAAAATTATTTAATGCAAAATAATTAATACCAACGATAATAGCATTCGGAGTAAGAACAATAGTCTTTTATCGGCTAATTTATACTTTAAGTCATGCGGCAGAAGCAGTACGGTAGCGGACGATATAGTGGACGGATTCTGTTAGCCGGTGAGGTTCATTTCTGCAAGAAAGGGGGATTCTGGTTCAAATTTTTTGCAATGTAGTTTAAGGGGGTTGATTTTGTATTTTGCCGTAACAACTTAAAAATTCGAGGAGGTAGTGTTGCATGGAAGTATTCGGTATTGCTCTTAGTTTATTTTTACTGATATTTTTTGCTTACCGAGGATATTCCGTAATCCTATTCGCGCCGGTGTGGGCATTGATGGCGGCGGTAGCTCAAGGGTTGCCTATTATGCCAACATACACTGAATTATTTATGGCTAAAGCTGTAACGTATATTAAGTCTTTTTTCCCGGTATTCATGCTAGGCGCCGTATTCGGAAAGCTCATGGAAGACACCGGGATGGCTAAATCAATTGCTCATGCTATTATCGAAAAGCTCGGTCCACGACATGCGATTCTTTCAACGGTAATCTCCTGCGCTATATTGACTTATGGCGGCGTCAGTTTATTTGTGGTAGTTTTTGCCGTGTATCCTTTTGCGGCAGCTTTATTTAAAGAAGCCGGTATGCCTAAGCGCTTTATCCCCGGATGCATTATTCTTGGTGCCTTTACCTTTACCATGGACTGTCTTCCGGGAACGCCGCAAATCCAGAATATTATTCCCACCAACTTTTTAGGTACTAGCG
This sequence comes from uncultured Sporomusaceae bacterium, assembly GCA_964497205.1. Classification (GTDB taxonomy): domain Bacteria; phylum Bacillota; class Negativicutes; order Sporomusales; family Sporomusaceae; genus Sporomusa. Next base: position 913 of record CAZCEN010000419.1, on the reverse strand, counting down.
TATATGCGGCTCCTATATTAGGAACCGTCAGCGGCGCCATCATTTTTGTCATTGGTATGATGTGGCTAAATTACCGGGTTAAATCTGCAATGGCTCGCGGTGAAGGTTATGGCGATCACAAACTGAATGAGCCGGATATAAAGGACGATATAAACTACCCGTCATGGCAGTTATCGGTATTGCCATTGCTTACAGTATTAATCGTTAATTATATTGGAAATACGATTGCCTGGAACCCTAACCTGCTGCAACCTTTTGCATCCATGAAGATACCCTTGATTGTGCCGACAGTAAAGAATGTAGTCAGTATCTGGGCACTCATTATCGGCCTTGTATGCGGCATTGTACTGGCAGTAGCCATTGGCGTAAAACGGATGCCTAAAGGAGGCCTGGCCAAGGCTTTAAATATTGGAACTATCGGTTCTTTGCTCGCCATTATGAACACGGCTTCCGAGGTTGGTTACGGCAATGTCATTGCTTCCTTACCAGGTTTCAAGACGATTGCTAACGCTATGCTTGGTATTCATATTGGCAACAGTCCGCTTGTTTCGGAAGCAGTCACGGTAACGTCCATCGCCGGTATTACCGGTTCGGCATCCGGCGGTATGGCTATTGCACTGGACCTTATGGCCAAAAACTGGCTGGAGTGGGCAAATGCCATCAATATGAGTCCGGAAGTTCTACATAGAATCGCCTCGATGGCCTCGGGCGGATTGGATACATTACCGCATAACGGTGCGGTAATAACACTGCTCGCGGTTTGTGGTCTGACACACAGAGAGGCGTATCCTGATATTTTTGCAATGACGGTGATTAAGACGGTTATGGCTTTTGTGGCTATAGCACTTCATACGGTATTTGGCTTTATCTAGCAGTCTATCGTCATACGAAATTATACTTTTTAGAAGGCTGG
>CAZCEN010000418.1:0-2294 GCA_964497205.1 uncultured Sporomusaceae bacterium | reverse complement strand
ATTAATGTTCCGGCTCATCTCCTGGAAGAGGAGGATAGGAAAGATTCTACTGGCAGTAACGTTAAGGCGTAACCCGTAACGTTGCCTGAGTAGCCTGGCAATCAAATATATGTTGGATTGCCAGGCTGTTTTACCGGTTGCCGGGACACTCCGGAAAGCACCAGTGGCAAATAAAGAGGTGAAAAAATGCTGATTAATCTTACTGTAAACGGAAAAATGCATATTCTGGAGGTTGAACCGCAGGAAAGACTGCTCGATATGCTGCGGCTGAAGCTGAAATTAACAGGTGCTAAAGAAGGCTGCGGTGAAGGAGAATGCGGTGCCTGCACGGTTATTATGAACGGGGAAGCCGTTAATTCCTGTATGGTACTTGCGTATCAGGCCAGAGATGCCGAAATTCTGACAATTGAGGGCCTGGCTCCTGCCGGCGGATTGGATGTCATACAACAGTCCTTTATCGATAATGGTGCCATACAGTGCGGGTATTGCACGCCTGGCATGATCATGAGTACCAAGGCGCTGCTGATGAAAAACACCAGCCCGACGGCAGCGGAAATCAAAGAAGCCCTTGCGGGGAACCTTTGCCGGTGTACCGGTTATATAAATATTGTCAAGGCAGTTAAGGCTGCCGCTAATGAATTGAATGGAGGCTAAACCGGATGGCCGGCTATAAAATTACAGGTTTTTTGAGGCTCAAGGACGTTTTACAGGAAATCAGCCATACCTGTGCAAAAACTGTTTTTATCAGCGGCGGCACTGATTTTATCAATAATAATGAGGGAAGAAATGCGGAATTAGTGATTGATCTTTCACAAGTCGCAGATTTAAAATTTGTCAAAGATTTGGGCACGGAAATACGAATTGGTAGTGGTACCACATTTGCCTGCCTTGCAGCGAGTCAGGTGATTCAAGCCAAAGCCGGTGCTTTGGCACAAGCGGCAGGGCGGGTAGGTTCCGTACAAATAAGGAACCGGGCAACCATTGGCGGCAATATTGCAAGCGGTTCGCCGGCAGGAGACAGTTTGCCGGTGCTTGCCGCCCTGGATGCCATCATTCAAACAGACGGTATAAACGGGCCACGCCAAATGACGCTGGCGGAAACCATGCTGGGACTTGAGGAAAAAGAAATCATTACCGAAATTGTGATTCCCACTCCTCCTGAGAGCCGCAGCGCCTTTGTGAAAATCGGCAGCCGCTCACAAGTGACAATTGCTAAGCTGAGTCTGGCTGCGAATATTATTTATAATAGCAATGAGAAGTTGATTATTGCCGGCAAGGCTGTCATGGGAGCCATCGGCAGAGTGCCGGTATGCCCATTTGCCCTGCAGCAATTTTTCAATCAGCGGGTTGTTGATGACCATTTTGCCGATGACTTAGCAAAATTGCTTACCCAAACGGTGGATGAGATGATAACAGGCCGGGCGTCCCATCATTATAAACGGGCGGCGGTAAAGGGCCTGGCTTATGATTTGACCGGAGTGCTGTTTGATGCTTGTAAACAAAATCAAATGGGTTAGGAGGTAATAGGATGGACGAAAAACCTGCGCGCAATTTCAAGTATGTCGGCAGGTCAATACCCATCGATGACGGTGCAGCAAAGGCAAGCGGGCATATCCGGTATACCGGGGACATGGTTGTGGATGGAATGCTGTATGCAGAGCTGGTGTATAGTTTGGTTCCACATGGCCGGATCAGGAGCATTGACACTACAGAGGCTATGGCTGTGCCCGGAGTTGTGAAGATATATATACGCGATAATTCGACCCGGATAAAATATAATACCCAAATATGGTTCGCCGGACAGAACGCCAACGAAGACCAGGAACTGTTTCCCGAGGTGGTACGTTATGTGGGAGATACAGTAGCGGCGGTAGTTGCCGAGACGAAAGAGGCCGCTAGGACCGCGGCCGGTCTGGTCAAAGCCGAGTTTGATAAATTACCTGTTATTATAGACCCGGAGGCGGCACTTGGCGGAGCGGTTAAGCTCCATGACAGTGGCAATCCGTTTTTTACAATGGAAGTCGGCTGTGGGGATGTTACACCTGTTTTACATAGTGGCAAGAATCTCGTGGTTGAGGATCGGGTGGAGACGCCTAAAATTCATCATGCCGCTATGGAAAACCATGTATGCATTGCCGTGCCGGACCATCGGGGGAGAATGACGGTATACAGCCCCTGTCAGATTGTATATTCGGTGCGCCTTATTGTAGCCAAGGTATTAGGTGTGCCTTACCATAAAGTTCGGGTTATTAAAACTCCCATCGGCGGTTCCTTTGGCGGCAAACAGGAAGTTA
>CAZCEN010000417.1:0-2305 GCA_964497205.1 uncultured Sporomusaceae bacterium | reverse complement strand
GCAAACGGCTCATTGCCGACAAACTGCTTGGCACACAGTACGGCGTGTCCCAGACCCTTAGCTTCTTTCTGCCGGACATAGTGGATAGTTACTTCCGACAACTCCTCCACTAAGCCCAGCAGATCATATTTTCCCTGGGCCTTGAGCGTCATCTCCAGTTCAATTGCCCGGTCAAAATGATCCTCAATGGCCCGCTTATTGCGGCCGGTAATAATGAGGATTTCCTCAATTCCGGATTGGATTGCTTCTTCAATAATAAACTGAATCGCAGGTTTATCTACAATAGGCAGCATTTCCTTAGGCTGGGCTTTGGTCGCCGGTAAAAACCGGGTACCAAGGCCAGCGGCGGGAATAACGGCCTTTTTTATTTTCCTTGAAGTCTTAGGCATGTAGTTCAATCCTCTCTCACAATCTTCCTGATATTTAAGAACGAATTATCGCCAACAGTTCCTCGGTCTTTGCTTCCATTAGCTTACTATCACATTTGGACTCAACATTTAACCTGAGCACCGGCTCGGTATTAGACATACGGACATTAAACCGCCAGTTGTCATATTCCACGCTCAGACCATCGATGCGTTCGATATGCCGCGCGCCGGCGGTATACTTCTCTTCAATCTTTTTGATAACAGCCTTGGCATCGGCTACGGTACTGTTGATTTCCCCACTTACCGGATAGCAGGCCGTTCTTTCCCGCAGTAATTCCGATAAAGGCTTGCCTTCCCGGCCCATAATTTCAAGTACCAACAGCCACGGAATCATCCCGCTGTCGCAATAGGAAAACTCTTTGAAATAGTGATGGGCCGACATTTCACCGCCATAAACGGCATCCTCTTTACGCATCCGTTCTTTGATAAAGGCATGGCCGCTTTTGCAGAGAACCGGAATCCCGCCCGCTTGTTCCACTAATTCGATCGTATTCCAGGTTAACCGTGGATCATAGATAATCTTGCCACCGGCGAAACGCCGAAGAAAAGCTTGAGCTAAGAAACCGACAAGATAATATCCTTCAATAAAGTTTCCCTGCTCGTCAAATAAGAAGCACCGGTCAAAATCACCGTCCCAGGCGATACCGACGTCGGCCTTAGTATCACGTACTACTTTAGCCGTAACATCCCGGTTTTCTACCAATAAGGGATTAGGAACACCGTTCGGGAAATTGCCGTCCGGCTCATGATTGACTTTAACGAATTCAAACGGTAACTGTTTCTCTAACGCATCAATAACCGCTCCGGCTCCACCATTACCGGCATTAACCACCACTTTAAGCGGTTTCAGCGCCGCTTTATCCACATAGGTGAGCAAATGCCGAACATAGTCTGCCAGAATATCGACCTGGGTTATAGTACCGGGAGCTATATCCGGGCTGACAGGCGTAAAGTCACCTGTCACTACCTTTTCCTCGATTTCCTTAAGGCCGCTGTCACCGCTTATAGGGCGCGATTCTTCCCGTACCAGCTTCATACCATTATAATCTTGCGGATTGTGGCTGGCTGTAATCATGATGCCGCCGTCCAATTTTAAATGGAACGTAGCGAAATAGATTTGTTCGGTACCACATGTACCAATATCAACAACACTGCAGCCGGATTCGGTCAATCCCTTGACTAACGCACTCTGAAGCGCGGGACCGGAAAGCCTAATATCATGGCCAACAGCTACTTTTTTTGCTTTAAAAATATCCACATAGGCCCGCCCAATACGATAGGCCATCTCTTCGTTTAGTTCTTCAGGAATTTTACCACGAATATCATAGGCTTTAAATGCATTACGTTTAATCTCCATAGTTCCACGCTCCTCTATCCCTATAACAAACTATGTATCGTCACAACCATATACTATATACTACGGAAAATAAAAATATTCCTGTTTAGCCAGTGGCTTCCAGGAATATTTAGTGTTTTTTCAGCCTCTTTGCTGTTTATTTTTTTTTTATCTTCGTATACAATTAATAAAGGAATAATTTTTCGTAAATTGATCGGGATGGGGTGAAGCAATGTGAAGCTTAGAGAGCAGCTTAATCAAATGCAGACAATGATGGAGCAGCTTGTTACAATGGTAGGCCACAATAACGCTGTAACCGAAGAACTAGTACAGCGCATGGATCGGCTTGAAACCAAGGTAGACAAACTTGAAACCAAAGTAGACAAACTCGAAACTAAGGTTGATAAGCTTGAAACCAAAGTTGATAAACTTGAGACCACAGTCGATAAACTCGAAACCAGGGTAACTGGCCTGGAGACTGAGACGGAAAAAGGGTTTACTGATGTTATTCAAATGATTAACGTCCTTGGTGAGAAGGTAG
>CAZCEN010000416.1:0-2314 GCA_964497205.1 uncultured Sporomusaceae bacterium | reverse complement strand
CTTTCTATACGAACAAATTAACCCGCGAAGAAATTCGCGGGTTTTAATTATTTTCACTAAGGATTGAGTTCCCTCACTAATGCAGTGGCAGCGGCCTCCGCCAACGGTTTACTAAAAACATATCCTTGTATATGGTTACATCCGAGCTTCTTCAATATTTTTAGTTGTTCCTTCGTTTCTGCTCCTTCTGCCACTATGGTCAAACCCAACGTATGACCTAAATCAATAATCGAACCTACCACCTGCCGCTGTATTTCATCCTCAACAATCTTATCAATAAATGATTTATCTATCTTTAATATCCCAACCGGCAAGCTTCTTAAATAGGTTAAAGAAGAGTAGCCTGTGCCAAAATCGTCAAGCGCGAGAAGCACTCCAATATCACGCAGTTGACAAAGTTTAAGAACATTATCCTCCATGGATTCAATAAGAACACTCTCGGTAATTTCAATTTTAATCTGCTGCGGTTTTATACCTGCCACCTCAATACTCCTACGAACATGGGCAACAAAATCCTCTGAAGTCAACTGTCGTGGCGATATATTTACCGCAACACCAACATTTTCTTTGCCCATATCACCCAGCCTCCGGGCAAACCGGCAGGCTTCTTCAAATACCCATTGACCGATAGGCAAAATAAGTCCACTTTGCTCTGCCAATGGAATGAAGCGTGCAGGCGATACAGGCCCGTATTCATAACTATTCCACCGCAGCAACGCTTCAAACCCAACAATACGGTCCCCATCTGCAGTAAACTGAGGCTGATAATGCAAGGAAAATTCGCCCCGTTCCAAACCGCGGCGCAATCCATTTGTTAGCATCATATTTTTATACGCTTCTTCCAGCAAGCTTGGTTGATAAAAACGCCAACAGTTTTTTCCCGCCTTCTTAGCGGCATACATGGCACTGTCGGCCTTTTTCACAATATCCTCCGGCACATTCCCATCATCAGGATATACTAATACACCAATACTGGCCGATATATATAGTTTCTCAACAGCTACTTCATATTCCTTGCAGAGGCTTTTAATCACTTTATCAGCAATTTGAGCCGCTGTTTCCCGATCATTTTTTCCCGGCACAACAACAACAAACTCATCACCACCGAGACGGGATACAAAAGCTTGTTCGCCGACGGCGGCAACAATATGCTGACTTGCTGTAACAATGAAGCTGTCGCCAAAAGAATGCCCAAAATTATCATTTACCGATTTGAAGTCATCGATATCAATAAACAGAATAACACCCTTTGCTTCACCGCCACGAGCCTTCTCCATTTCCTTTTCAAGATGAAGGTTCAAACTCGCACGATTCGGCAAACCTGTTAATGTATCATAAAATGCCATGTGGTGGATCTTCTTTTGGGTAGTATCCCGTTCCAAAGCTACTGAGGCCAAAACACCAAATTGGCGCAAGGCATCAAGGTCCTCGCTGCTAACAGAGTGCACGACATCGACCCAGCTTACAACAAGGATACCTTTGACCTTATCCGCTTGCTTTAGTGGAATCATAATTACAGTAGTAGCTGAAGGCCCTACCCATGGTTCGCTAATACGCTCCGGGTATACACGATAGTCATCAACACAGTATAGCTCTCCGGTAGCATAGACGTGCCCTTGCATCCCGGATTGGGCCGGCTTGTCTTCCTTGAACCGGGCTTTGTCAATCCCAATGGCATGCTTAATATGATATGTCTTACCGTCATCCTCATACAAACCGATATAACCGACTACCGCGCCGAGTAACTGGACTGCATTATGCAGGATAGTCTCAAGAATATCTTCCGTTTCATCAGTCGGCTGTGCTAAGAGCCCGGTAATGGCTCTATATTGCCGTTCCCGCAGCAAAAGATTTTCTTCCGTCCGGCGCCTGACTTTGTTTTCAGCATGTAAGCGTTGATTGGTAACCTCCAGTTCTTCATTCATGGCTAACATTTCTTGATTGGCGGCACCCAGCTCAGCTGTCCGTACTTCCACCAATTCCTCTAACTTCTCGTGATGTTGACGCAACTCGCATACCATTTGATTAAAATTTGCGGCTAACCTGTCAATTTCATTGGATGATTTAGTGGTTAGCTGCACTGCCAAATTACCCTCTTTGATTTTGTTAGTAGCATTGACAATATCGACTAATGGATTAGTAATTTTCCTTGAGAACCAAATAGCCAGTAGTGCTGAAAACATAAGAACCAACAGTCCCACAACAGTAGTCCTTAACGTCACTTGCCCCATAAAAGCCATAGCAGCACTTTTCTTTTGTACAACGATTAAACTCCATGGCTTAGATGCTCCAGGCAGCAAAATAGCCCGGTAAG
>CAZCEN010000415.1:0-2336 GCA_964497205.1 uncultured Sporomusaceae bacterium | reverse complement strand
TTACTGAAACCCTTGGCATGGCACTGCCTGGCTCTGCTGCTGTACATGCCCTCAGTCAAAAACGCAAAGACCTTGCCCAAGAAACCGGTCAAGCGATTATGGGCCTGGTGAAAAAAGGCATTAGACCGCGGGATATTATGACCAAGGCTGCTTTTGATAACACCATCGCGGTTATCTTGGCCATGGGCGGTTCCCTCAATACAGTATTACATTTGCCGGCCATTGCGTATGAAGCCGGGATTGATGTGACTTATGATGACTTTGATAGGATCAGTAGAAAAACACCTCTTATTACCCGTATTGTGCCCAATAGTCAGGAATATTCTGTTGCTGACCTTGCGCCTGCTGGCGGCATACCGGCTATCATGCAAGAGCTTAGACCGGTTTTAGATACTTCGGTACTGGCTGTTAATGGCCGGACGCTTAAAGAAAATTTGGTCGATGTGCCAACTGCCGATGGGGAGGTAATTAGGCCCTTTACTGATCCCTTTTCCCCTGAAGGCGGAATTGCCGTTTTACGCGGTAATCTTGCACCGGACGGAGCTGTTGTAAAGAGCTCGGCAGTTGCTGACGATATGTGGAACTTTACCGGCCCGGCCAAAGTATTTGATTCTGAAGAAGACTGCATGGCAGCGATGGAAAAGGGGGGGATTGTTGCTGGCGACGTAGTCATAATCCGGTATGAGGGGCCCATTGGTGGTCCGGGAATGCGGGAAATGCACCGGGCGACCGAAGTTATAGGTAAAATTGGCAAGGTAGCTATAATCACAGATGGGCGCTATTCAGGTGCATCAGGCGGCTTGGCTATTGGGTACCTTTCGCCCGAGGCAGCTGAGGGAGGGCCTATTGCGTTAGTTCAAAACGGAGACGTAATTCACATTAGTATTGCCGAACGCCGGCTTCACTGGGAAATTTCTGACGCTGAGCTGGCACGTCGCAGGGCTGAGTACTTGCCTGTAGTTAAACCGGAGGAAGGAAGCAATTTCCTCAGGCAATACGGTCAATCCACAACCTCATCTGCCAAAGGAGCAGTACGCCGCAAATTTTAGAAAGTCAAGGTTCTTCATGTCTTAATTTAGGGAGGGAAAAAACATGTTATTGGGTGTTGTTGTTGTTGCCATCTTACTATTGTTACTCCTCATTACCAAGTTCAAAGTTAACCCGTTTGTCTCGCTAATGATAGTTTCATTCTTCGTGGGTATTTCAGCCGGTATGCCACTTGACAAAATTGTGGCGTCCATTCAAGCTGGACTAGGTAATACATTAGGCTTCATAGCGATCGTACTGGGGCTTGGCACCATGCTGGGTAAATTAATGGAAGAGTCGGGTGGTGCAGAGCGAATTGCCCGGACACTCATTAATGCCTTTGGCAAACAAAATGTTCATTGGGCTATGATGTTTGTAGCTTTCATTGTTGGTATCCCTGTATTTTTTCAGGTAGGATTTGTGCTGCTGTTGCCCCTGGTATTCACTATAGCCAAAGAAACCGGTATTAATCTATTAAAAATCGGAATTCCGCTGATTGCCGGTTTGTCTGTTGTTCATGGCCTGGTTCCTCCGCATCCGGCTGCTATGGCTGCTGTAGGTATTTTTAAGGCCGATGTGGGCAAAACCATTCTGTATAGTATTATTGTAGGATTACCTACCGCTGTTTTGGCAGGTCCAATATTTGCAAGCTTTATTAGCAAACGCATTCATAAGGCTCCGCCTGAGCAGATGATAAGCTCTATAAAAGTTGGGCGCAGCGATACTGAGCTTCCCGGTTTTGGCATTACTGTTATTACTATCCTATTCCCTGTGTTTTTAATGCTATTATCTACATTTGCCGATATTAACTTAGGTAAGGACACTCCAGTCCGAATGACTTTAAACTTTATTGGAAACCCGATTACGTCACTCTTGATTTCGCTGATTCTTGCTATGTTTACTTTTGGTTTATGGCGTGGTATGACTATGGAAAAGGTCAGCAAATTTTGTGATCAGTCACTCCCGTCTGTTGCCACCATTCTTATGGTTATAGGCGGCGGCGGTGCTTTTAATAAAGTACTCTTAGATAGTGGGGTAGGCAATGAAATTGCTAAATTGGCTACTTCAGCCCACGTTAATCCAATTATTCTTGGTTGGCTGGTTGCGGCCCTAATTCGTGTTGCTACAGGCTCGGCTACAGTCTCCATGCTTACGGCTGCAGGCATTGTTGCTCCGATTCTTGCCGCTTCACCTGGAAGCGCGAGCCCGGAACTCCTGGTTCTTGCAACCGGTGCAGGATCACTGATTTTATCCCATGTAAACGACTCCGGTTTCTGGTTAATTAAAGAATATTTTGGTATGACGGTACA
>CAZCEN010000414.1:0-2344 GCA_964497205.1 uncultured Sporomusaceae bacterium | reverse complement strand
GTCACAGTGTTTTCATCGCCTTCGTAATCACTGTGCCATATTTTATTTAGAAGCTGCATTCTGGTAAAAACCTGCTGGGGATTACTTACCAATAGCCACAGCAGTTCAAACTCCTTGCTGGTAAGAGTAGCCGCTGTACCATTAATCGTAACCTCTCTGGTCCCAGGATCAACGGAAAGGGAACCATACGCCAGCGCCTGGCTTGCCTGATTCTTCCGCCAGCCTTGCACCCGGCGGATAACTGCCTGCACCCTGAGCACCAGTTCAATGGGGCTAAATGGTTTCGTTAAATAATCATCTACCCCTAGTCTAAGACCGACAATCCGGTCCAGTTCATCGCCTTTGGCAGATAGAATGATAATAGGAACACCGTATTCCGCGGTTAATATTTTGCAAACATCAAGGCCATTGAGTTTGGGCAGCATTAAGTCAAGGACGACTAGATCAGGCTGCTCTTTTTTGGCAACAGCCAGGGCACTCTCGCCGTCAACAGCCGAGACCACCGCAAAATTTTCCCGTTCCAGGCAATGCTTCACGATCTTTACTATTTTCGCATCATCATCGACAACCAAAATTTTCTCGCCAGACAATCCTAACACCCCTTCGCAATGACCGGTAACACGAAGGTAAACGTACTGCCCTGACCGACTTCGCTTTCTACCCAAATCCGGCCACCATGCATTTCTACCAAATTGCGCGCCAGAGCTAACCCTAAGCCGCTGCCCGGATATTCCCTGGATTCGGCGCTATCAGCCTGACGAAACTTGTCAAAAATAAATTTCTGATCTTCCTGGTTAATGCCAATACCGGAATCTTGTATTTTGACAACAACCTCCGGCGGCTTTTCCTGATCGTTTACCAGTACCGCTGAAATATTTATTTTGCCACCATCGGGCGTAAATTTAATTGCATTACTAATTAAGTTGCGGAAAATGTGAGTGACTTTTTCACGATCCGCTATAATACCGGGTATATCCGCAGCAATGTCAACCGTAAGTGTGAACCCCTTCTTGCTTAAAAGCGGAGAAATACTCCGGATGAGGTGAGCCAGCACTTCTTTAATATCGACCGGATTGCAGTTAATTTTTACAAGTCCGGCTTCAATTTTAGACATATTTAGAATATCGTTGATCTGACTGAGTAATTGGTGTCCGCTTTCAAAGATGTCTTGCAAATATTCCCGCTGCAGGCTGCTAAGCGTCTCGCCCTCGGCCAGCAGAATTTCGGCAAACGCAATGATTGCGGTCAGAGGAGTCCGGAGTTCATGACTCATAACGGCCAAAAATTCAGATTTGAGGCGGTCAGTCTCAGTCAGTTTTGCATTCATGGCTTTAAGCTTATTGCCTTGCTCCAGCAAACGCTGATTCGCTTCTGATAAGAGCGCTGTCCGTTCGGTTACTTTTTCCTCAAGATCATTGTAAAGTCCATGAAGCTTACCGGCCATCGTATTGAACTCATCAGCCAAACTGCGCATTTCGTCATAGGTTTGAATCTCCGTAATTTGCGCGGATAAATTTCCCCGCCCTAATTCCACCACTTTGCCTGTCAGCTCCCGGATCGGCATGATAATGATATGCTCCATCATTAAATACGTCAGTCCGATACTAACAAAAACCATAAACAAGATAAATACAACCTGGCTGCTAATATTGGTGCGTTGAGCGGCCTCAAAACGTGCCATGGGAAGTACAACACTAATGCTGCCGGCAAACTCGCCTGCAGAAAAACCTTCCTTCGCATAGCCGGAGATATCCCTGATTCCTGCCGGCCTGCCATGACAGGGCAAACAGGATTCATCATAGTATACGGGCACTAAGTAGCGGAACACCCGCTTGCCGTCAATCTCATCATAGCCCCAGAGCTCTTTGAGGTTTTTATCGGCAGCTAACTGTTTCATGGCTTCGAGTTCAAAATTATCCGGGGCATTATAAAGATCGCGCACATGCGGCCGGGTCTGCTTAAACGTATAGCCCGAGTAACCGTTAAATATTTCACCGATCCCCTTGCCCACAGCAGCAGGGTTCAAATGTTTGAATTCATAGCCACCAGCAGAGTTCCTGTTAATCGTATCCTGTTTAAGGGCAATAAATGACCTGGTGGCAATAAGCTGCTGAGCGATAACCCCCGCTTTTTCCTTCATTTCCAATTCAGCCTGGAAATTATATTGACGAATATTCCAAAGGAGGTTTATTGTCATAAGAATGATGGTTATAGCGGCAATTCCTACCATAAATTTTACTGTAAGGCTATTTTTAAAACTCATAAAAGCATTCTCTCCCAAAAAGGAATTGCTCTTATGCAAAACATTCTGTATATAAATGACAAATCCTTCATTAATTTTACA
>CAZCEN010000413.1:0-2370 GCA_964497205.1 uncultured Sporomusaceae bacterium | reverse complement strand
CTAATGTTTTTTTGCTGCGGCGGGTTATATTGCTTGCCTCAGACAATTGGTCGCTAAATTTATTGTAGGTGTCGACAAACATATCGATACCCTTACGTATTTTGTCGGTATCCATTCCCACACTTATCTTGGCAGAACCGTTAGTCATGGTATGGATGTCAAGTATTACATTTCCGTCATTTAATGTAATTTTATTCTGATCACTTGTCATTTTTTGCCGTTAACAGTATAAAGAGCATCCTGTGCGCTCACAACCATATTATTAATGTTTAATGCCTGTGCCGCATTGCCAACGATATCATGTATAGAAAACGAATTAGCCTGTCCGGTTTGTTCCGAATCTAAACTTAGATAAGATTGCTTGCCGGAAGTTTTGACCTCTGCCGTAACACCCATTTGCGCCTCGTTGATTGCCTTGGCAAATCTGTCGAGTATTCCTGAATTGTTGTCAGTTTGGCTTAGGCCAACTGTCACTGTTTTTTTTGTGCCGGTACCAAAGGTGAAGCCTAGTGCACATATGCCTGATGACAAAGCACCCGATGCCGAACTGGCTACAGCGGAACTGTTGTTGCTTTGTGCCGTCGCTACTTGGGTTACATTAACATAATACTGTGTGGCTTTAGCAGTAGGTTTAGCATAGCCGGTAAGTGCCGAGTTTGCGGAAGTCACACTCTTTTGACCAAAGAATTCATTGTCAGTCAGCTGATTTGCAGCCGTATTTAATTCTTTGGCTTTAGCATTAAAGTCTACTACTTGTTTACGGTAAAGCTCTTGCTGGGCTTTCAGCGAGCGGATGGACAGATTCGATAGAACGGGTACTGTTTCAAGAGCGCTCGTTAGAAAGTTAGGTTCGGGTGTAGTAATGGAATTAACGATCTGCCTGGGCTGATATATCTTAAAATATTTATTATATGAGACAGATGGAATTCGAAACATCGTGAGTTCCTCCCTTCTCGTCAGTTATAATTTATACCATCAGTATAACTGCTATCTCTTTTTATATCGAGAAAATAAAATGAAAATTAAGTGAATGAAGGGGGTCAGGCTTGAGTTATATAAATTATTGACTTATTTTACAACGTTTTCAGCTAAATATATCCTCCCAGAATATAATTTCCCGGTCAAGACGGGGCATGAGACTAAAAGGGACGGTTATTGCCGAAAACAATAACCATCCCTGTTAATCTGATCATTTAGCGACGAAATGTACATTTTTGGCAATGCCTAATTTTTTTAGGCGAACCTGCAGATTTTGCCGGTGAATACCAAGCTCTAATGCAGCTTTGGTAATGTTCCCTTTGGTTGCTGCAAGGGTATTGATAATTAACCGGCGCTCTAACTCTTCCAGTGCCTGGGGCAATGTTTGATTTTGGACAGCAGCGAGTTCAACAGTGCGTGTAGGCATCATCGACTGTTTATGAAAATAATCGGGAAGGTAGGCTATGGTAAGAATGGTTTCATCATCATCGGAAAAATTAATAGCGTTTTCGAGTACATGACATAACTCACGGACATTTCCCGGCCAGGGATAGCTTAGAAAGGTTTCTTCCAGATCAGGGGAAAGCTGGGCTATCTTTTTGCCGTACGCTTTATTAAATTTGTTGGCGAAATATTTAGTAAGTAACAAAATATCCTGCTCTCGCTTTCGAAGGGGAGGGATATTCAGGTTAACAACAGCTACTCGATAATAGAAATCTTCCCGCATCTTATTTTCGGACAGCAAATTGTGGCAGTCCACATTGGTGGAACTGATAATCCGGCAATTCATAGGTTCCTCCTGGTTACTGCCAAGGCGACGGAACTTCTTTTCTTCGAGAACACGCAGCAGTTTGGCCTGCAGCACTAAGCTCATACTGTTTATTTCGTCTAGAAATAAAGTGCCTTTGCCGGCCTGCTCCAATAATCCGAGCTTGTTTTCCGCACCGGTAAAAGCGCCTTTGGTTGTACCGAAAATCATACTTTCCAGTAATGTCTCAGGAATGGCAGCACAATTTAAAGCGACAAAAGGCTGGGATTTGGCCGGGCCATAATTATGGATGCTTTGGGCAAAGATTTCTTTGCCGGTACCTGTTTCGCCTGTTAACAATATGGGGGCCGGACTAAAGGCTGCTTTTTTAGCCTTGTCTATGACCGCGGACATCAGGGGGCTCCGGCCGATTAAACAGTCAAAGGTATAGGTGGTGCCATTTTGTAAGTTATCGCTGTTCTGACAGTAATTATGCAATTGCTCTTGCAGTTTATATATTTTGTTAAGTAAATTTGTCATTTCAGTGATGTTCTTATTAATGGAGCAAACAGCCACAATTTCTCCGTGCTTTTCGATCGGGATGATGGTTGAAAGCATATGTACCTCACGGTGATCTACGGTGA
>CAZCEN010000412.1:0-2395 GCA_964497205.1 uncultured Sporomusaceae bacterium | reverse complement strand
GCGCGCTGCAAATTCGATAGCGGCTTTCATGCTGCCGTCTTCAGCCAGGCCTTGACCGGCAATGTCAAAGGCGGTTCCATGGTCAACGGAAGAACGGAGAAACGGCAGCCCGACAGTTACGTTGATACCACTGTCGAAGCCAAGTAATTTAATTGGTATATGGCCCTGGTCATGATACATGACAACAACGATATCAAATTCCTTGCGACAGGCGGCACGATAAAAGACGGTATCCGGTGAAATTGGACCTGTAACCGTCATGCCTTCCTGGCAGGCTTCCTCCACTGCGGGTACAATCTCATCAATATCCTCACGGCCAAACAAACCATTCTCGCCGGCGTGGGCATTGAAGCCGGCGACGGCAATCCGCGGCTGGGCTATGCCCAGTAAACGCAGCGTCCGGTCGGCAAGGCGGATTATACGAAGAACACGGTCTTTGGTAATCATGCTGGCTGCTTGTACCATGGATACATGGGTAGTAACATGGATCACCCGGAGGGCCTCACTGGCCAAGAGCATAGCATAGTCATGGCTATTGCTGAGCTCACCCAGGATTTCCGTGTGTCCAGGGAAATCATGACCGCCGAGATGAAGAGCCTCTTTATTGATGGGAGCGGTTACTATTGCTGAAACTTCACCTGCCATTGCGGCCTGTACCGCTGCTTCAATATATTGATAAGCCGCGTGACCAGCCTGAGGATTAACCTGCCCAAACGGGAGGTCAGCCGGGACATTGTTAAAATCAAGTACGTCAACCGTACCGTGCTTAAAAGTGCCCTCAGTAATTTTCGCGAGTCCGGCGATATGTAACGGGCTTTTAAGAATATTGGCGGCAAGCGCCAGCCGCTTAGCATCGCCGAAGACTAGCGGGCGGCATATCTCGTAGATACTTCTGTCAGCGAGGGCTTTCACGGTAATTTCCGGGCCGCAGCCGGCGGGATCGCCCATAGTTATGGCTAGAATAGGACGTTCTTGTTGCTGTTGATTCATTGATGATCACCTCGATTTAATTGCTGCAATTCAATTTATGTGTTGCTTTGACTAAAACATCCGGCTCGCCAAAGGCTCCTGCTTTGGTGACAACCCGCAGCGTTTTGCCTGCCGCGGTTTTCATTTCCCCCAGGGGAATTGCCGGGGCGACTTCTTCCAGTACGCGGATACCTGTTACTCCCAGCGCCCGGCAAACCGCAACAGCAGTGTCCCCGCCGGTGAGAATAACACCGGCAACCTCTTGCTGAGCAAGTATTGTCGATCCCAGCCAGCCGAGTATTTCCGCCGTCATATTACTAACTTCCATACCTGACATGCCAAGTTTCAATCCTATAGCCTTGGCTTTGTCGATGGATTCCGGCTGATAGCCTGATGTGATGACCAGATTTTTCCCTTGCGCCAGATGGTCCAGGGCTTTATCAAGACAGGACCTTAGCTTCCGGGGGTGCCAGGGAAGGCAGTCGGCGACTTCGACTTCCAGCCATTCGAACCCCTCGTTCAGTAATTGCGTCACTTGTACTCTTGTGACATTACTTACGCTGCCGGCGATGACGACGACAGGAGGCTTAGGATTCGCTGCCTGGTTATTCCAGCCGAATAGCTCCGGCAGAAACCCGGCTAAACCGGCAGAACCGGACCAAAGAACATTTGTCGACACGGTACTTACAGCCCGGGCAGCAAGCATAAAATGTTCGTCTAACCAACCATCACAACTGATGATTTTACAACCGGCGGCAATCAGTTTGCGGAGGGTACCAACAATGGCAGCTTCCCCTTGGAGCAGTTCGGTAAAACCGATATGGCCTACTAAGACGGAAGTTTGTTGTCTTAACAGCTCCGGCAGCACCGTTTCGGCAATAGGGCACTTGGGATCTTTAGCTAATTCTGTTGCGGAAACAGGAATGCCGTGCAGCAGGTGATGACCGCCAATCGTTGTTCTGCCGTTCATGGGTAATGCCGGCATGACAAACGCAAAGTCGTGCAGGCCGAGATCAAGGATGGCTTGTAACTCCGCGCCAATATTGCCGCGCAACGTGGAGTCCAGTTTTTTGTAGAAATAGCGGAACCCAGCTTGCTGTGCTTGTTTAGCGACTGCTTGTACTTTTTGATAAGCGTCACTGGTAGTAGAGGCCCGGCTATTCGTATCGATTACAATGACGGCTGCATCGCTAGTGTCGGCTAAAACTGCGCCTTCCAGCAGGACGTTGGTTGGTAATCCCTGGCGGGCAAATTGCACCCCGGTATCGTTAGCACCGGTTAGATCGTCGGCGATAACAATCAGTGTTTCGGTTTTTGCGTTCAATACGGCACCTCCTTAGCTATCTATTCACATTACGACACTGTTTAAGTGCCTGGCGGGACTGAGTGACCCTTTCCGAAGCCGGCTCCCCAATTTGTAAGGCAA
>CAZCEN010000411.1:0-2404 GCA_964497205.1 uncultured Sporomusaceae bacterium | reverse complement strand
CACCGTGAAACTGTCCGCCCGGCTGATGAAACAGCCGAACATTTGGTGAATAAAATTTTGGCGGACATATCTTTAGGCGCAGGCGATGAAGCCGCGGTGATGATCAATGGCCTGGGCGGAACACCGCTAATGGAACTGTATGTAGTTAACCGTAAAGTAGCAGCCATGCTTGCCGAAAGAAATATTAAAATCGTAAAGACATATATTGGCAACTATATGACCTCATTGGAAATGGCGGGTTTCTCGGTTACTGTACTGAAGCTTGACAGCGAACTGAAGGAATTGCTGTTAGCGCAGGCTGATACACCGGCTCTGGTTCAATTCTAAGAGGAGAGAAGGAATTTATAATGGCAAACGTCATTGCAGCAATAAATGCGCTGACAGAAATAATACTGGCTAACAAAGAAAAACTGACCGAACTGGATGCAGCGATTGGTGATGCTGACCATGGCATCAACATGGCGCGTGGTTTTGAAGCTGTTCGCGCCAAGCTGGCTACAGCCGGGTCTGGCGATATTGGCGGTGTGCTTAAAATGAGCGGCATGACGCTGATATCTACTGTGGGCGGGGCCGCCGGACCGTTATATGGTACTGCTTTTTTGCGGATGGCGACGGCTGCCCAGGGCAAAACCGAAATTGATACCGATACCGCGGAAGCTATGCTTAAAGCTGCGATTAGCGGCATTAAAGAACGCGGTAAAGCGGTTCGGGGTGAAAAAACAATGCTGGATGCCCTTGAACCTGCGTATGAAGCGTTTGCCCAGGGGATGGCGGAAGGGGAAGACTTGTTACGGTGCCTTGAATTAGCCACAGACGCAGCAGGCAAGGGTGTCGAATACACCAAAACAATTATTGCGACCAAGGGACGGGCCAGCTATCTGGGCGAACGGAGTTTAGGGCATCAGGATGCGGGCGCGACCTCGGCCTACCTGATGCTAGTGGCGCTTACCGCCTTTGCTAAAAAGTATAGCCGGGAGGCATAACTATGGTTGGAATTGTTGTGGTATCACATAGCGCTAAGATTGCAGAAGGTATATGCGATTTGGCAGGGCAAATGACGGCTCCCGGGCAAAAACTCATTGCGGCCGGTGGTATGGCCGATGGCGGCATTGGCACCGACGCTTTCCTAATTCAAGCAGCCATTGAAAAAGCTGAAAGTGGTGACGGAGTGCTTGTTATGGTTGATTTAGGCAGCGCCGTTATTAGCGCTGAACTTGCGGTAGAGATGCTTGATGAAAAGTATAAAGGGCAGATCGCCATTGCTGATGCGCCGATTCTGGAGGGAGCTATTGCTGCTGCCGTGGATGCTTCGGTCGGTCAACCGCTGACCAGTGTGTTGGCGACTGCCGAAGGGGCCAGGGAGCTACGAAAGCGGTAGGAGATTCATGTAGAACCATACCCTGACTTAATTGGAGGAATACAACATGACCCAAATTGATTTAGTACTGACAAATAAAGCAGGATTGCATGCCAGGCCGGCAGCGCAATTTATCCAGAAGGCTTCAAGCTATACAAGTAAAGTAACCATTCGGACCGGTGAAAAAACCGCCGATGCTAAGAGCATTCTGTCTCTGATGGGTTTGGGGTTGGGGCAAGGGACCAGGTTTACGCTGATGGCTGACGGTGCAGATGAGGTTGAATGTATTGCTGCGTTAAAGGCAATGATTGAAAACAACTTTGGTGAGGTTTAAATCATGGAAGAGATATTGTTGGGAAAAGGGGTAGTACCTGGTATTGGCATTGCCCAAGTCAAGGTATTATCAAGTGATTTGACAATCCACCTGAATGAATATAGCACCGGTACGCCGGCACTTGAATCAAGCAAGCTTGCTGATGCTGTTAAGAAGGCGGCAGCAGAGTTATTGCAGTTAAAAGAGGCGGCTAAAGCTGGCGGGCAGTCCGGTCAGGCAGATATTATGGACGCGCATCATGCGATGGTAAATGATCCTGGGCTGGCTGCCAGCATGTACGGTAAAATTGATCAAGGGGCAGCAGCGCCGCGGGCGGCACTGGCGGCGGCCGAAGAGTATGCAGCCATGTTTGACTCAATGCCTGACCCGTATTTGCGGGAACGGGCAGCTGATGTGCGGGATGTGGGACGGAGGCTGGCAAGACAATTGGTAGGGGGCGGGCAGATAAGCTTTGCTCTTGAACCGGTAGTGGTATGCGCCCAGGAGCTCGAACCCTCTACTGCTGCCAGCCTGCCTGAGGACAGAGTGTGCGGTATTATATTAGGGCAGGGTAGTACGACCTCGCATACCGTAATTATTGCCAAAGCGCGCGGGATACCGGCTGTCACCGGTTTGGGCGAAGCTATAACCCGTATTGCTGATGGTACTGTCGTCATTGTCGATGGTAGTCATGGCCAGGTCATTCTTAATCCCTCGCCGACGCGGTTGGCAGA
>CAZCEN010000410.1:0-2435 GCA_964497205.1 uncultured Sporomusaceae bacterium | reverse complement strand
GCCCTCCTGCATCAGGGAATGGAAAGCGGCACTATTCGGCGTATAAATATGAGTGTTGTTCAACAAATAATTGTTAGTACCATGAATGATCTTATTAACTACCGTTTTCTTGCGGAAAATAACATGACCTACTCTGATGCCGTGGCAGCTATGCTTGATATAATTATCCATGGTTTATTAGACAAAGATAAATAAAAGATATTAATAATAAAAAATAGATAAATGGAGCGCCTCATCCACGCTTCATTCATTTACACCAGTACTCAAAATACAATTATAGTACTTAATGGTACATTTTTTTTCTGCCTTCTTTTCGCTATGTCGGCTTATCAACTACTTGCCCAAAATACTACCATTTTATATAAGGCCAATCGAATACTTGGATTTACATAAAAAGCATTTGAAGGGAGGTGAAGTTATTGAGAACAAATAACTTCAGAAAAACCTTCTATCCAATTTATTGTCGCCTTCCGCCTGATAATTGAGAAGGCAATTATCAGAGACAGAATATCTTTTAAGTGGAGATCAAGGAGAGTGTTTCACATAATTACAATAAGACCTACTAATTTTTTTTTGCGGTGCTTAACCTTCCCCCTGCTTCTTATTATATCTGCCACACTGCTTACCGGCTGCGGAAGCAGTACGGTCGCCCCGGAAGTATGGGGCCGAGTGGAAGCCAAGGAAGTCGATATTAACTCCAAAATACCCGGCCGTGTCGTCAGCCTGCTCGTTAAAGAAGGCGACCGGGTTACCAAAGGGCAAATTTTGGCCCACATTGATAACCGGGATATTGTCGCCCAAGTCAATCAGAGCAAGGCCAACATTAAGGCCCTGGATGCCCAAACAGCCCAGGCCACTACCGTTACCGCACTGCAAGACCAAACGGCCAAAGCTTCCCTAAATACCGCGCAGGCACAACTAGAAAAAGCACAATCCGATTTAGCTTTGGCGGAAAGCGATTACAACCGTTTTAGTGAACTGGTAGCGTCAGGTGCCATCTCTAAACAATTATTTGATACCTACCGCACTAAATATCAAGTGGCTCAGGCTGCATACAGCCAGGCGCAGGCCGGTCTGGCGTCAGCACAAGCCGGATTATTGCAAACCAATGTAAATATTGCCAACGAAGAAGCCATGCGCAGCAAAGTGGCGCAAGCCCAGGCTACCCTGCAACAGGTGGAAGTATCACTTGACGAAACCGAGATACGCGCTCCTTTTGACGGCATTATCACCGCCAAGTATGTGGAAGAAGGGGCGATGGTTTCCCAAGGTATGCCTCTGGTAGCCATTCAGGACCCCTTGGACAACTGGGTCAATCTGAAAGTTAAGGAAACTGAACTCTCCCGCTATTTCATTCAGCAGCAGGTCAAAATGCAAGGCCGGGACAGTAAACTGGTCTTGGATGGAACCATTGTTGATATAAGCAAAAAAGCGGAATTTGCCACCTACCGGGCCACGAATGAACGCGGCGACAATGATATTATTACCTTTAATGTCAAAATTCAAGTCAACTCCGATAAAATCCGTCCCGGCATGCGGTTCAAACTGATGGACGGTGGTAACTAGTGAGGTTCAAAGAAATCATTCGCTTAGAACTGCGGGCGCTGTTTTGTCCTAAGTCGCCTACTGTCTTGCTGCTTTTTGGCATACCCATTTTGTATAGTTTTCTCTTTGGCTGTGCCTATAGCGGCAATGTCGTTAAATATGTACCCACTGTCGTCTATGATCAAGACCAGACCGCGGCCAGCCGGGCATTAACCCAAGCATATATTGATTCGGAGCGGTATGAGGTAGTCGCCCAGGTAACAACCCAGGAAGAAATGGAACAATTGCTGCATGAGAGTAAAGCGCTGGTTGCCGTCTCCATTCCGCCCAAGTTTGCCCAAAATATCAAATTGGGTATAGCCTCCGAAATTTTGATCGAAACAAATTCGACCAACAACATGTTTGCCAATGCAGTGATTTCCTCCAGTCAGGAAATCGTTCAGACATTTTCGGTGGCCACCGGCCAAAAACTGTTGGAAGCGCTCAATCAAATGCCGGCCCCGGCCCTGCGGTCGGCTGCTCCGGTTAAATTAGGGATAAGAATTATCAATAATCCTACGACCTCGTACACTAATTTTATGTTGGCCGGATTAGTGGCAAACGGTTTACAAATCGCAATTCTATTAGTGGCAGGCACACTTATTGCCAAAGAATATGGCCACCTTTCCCGCTGGCAAGGGACCTCGTCGGCAGCTATCGTTTCCGGCAAGTTATTGCCTTGCTGGGTATGCGCCATAGGTGCCTTTGTTACATACCTGGTTATCATTAATTTATTCTTTGGCGTACCTTTTCGAGGAAATGCCGTCAGCGTATTACTTTTAGGCAGTGCCTTTACCTTTCTCGTCATCAACCTTTGCTTTTTCTTTTCCGCCATTTCCGGTAATGAAGTC
>CAZCEN010000409.1:0-2442 GCA_964497205.1 uncultured Sporomusaceae bacterium | reverse complement strand
ACCCAGTTGGATCTCGCTCCGAAGACACTTACAATAACACGGGATGATAATACTACTGTGGTTGCGAGCGGCACCACATCCAACGGCACATATACGTTCACGCTGGATCCAGTGGCTACCTTCTATTGCGTTTATTTGGGTCCTATCAGTAATGGTTGTTATCATATAATCGCGGATGATATTAACAGTCCTGCCGGACTTACCCCGGGAAATCACCCCGTATATAAGATATATCCCTATTGAGTTTTACTTGATATGTCATGCAGGCTTTTGCCGGCAATAAGTCTAGCGGCAAGAGTCTGCATGGCTGATAATATTTAAAAAAACAAACAGGAGGAGGAAGAAGATGTCAGAATGGTATTTAGGCGAGATTCGTATGTGGGCGGGAATACGCATTCCCGACGGATGGCATGTCTGCGACGGAACTGCGTTGCCGATTGCAGGGAACGATGCGCTTTATGCATTGCTTGGAACAACTTATGGCGGTGATGGCATAACCAATTTTGCGCTACCCGATCTTAGGGGGCGGGTAGCCGTCGGCCAGGGCGCAGGTCCCAATTTGACTCCGCGTGCAATTGCGAGTTCCGGCGGTAGTGAAACAGTAACGTTGAGTGGCAGCCAGATTCCTGCACATACGCACGTAATTAAGGCTAGTACGGCTAACGGGACCACTAATGATCCAACCAATACTGTTTGGGCAAATACCGGTAGTACCGCTATAAAGCAATTCTCTACCACGGTAACAGATAGTACTTATGGCGCTATGAATGCTGCAGCGTTGAGTAACAATACCGGCGGCCAGCCGCATAATAATTTGATGCCATCACTGGCAATCAACTTTATTATTGCGTTGATCGGTATATTTCCTACACAGTCTTAAAGTATGAAGATGGATGGAGGAGGAACATATGAGTGATTGGTTTCTAGGAGAAATTCGGGTATTTCCATATGGTTATGCGCCTAATTATTGGCTGGACTGTGATGGCCGGCTATTGAAAATTAATCAGTACCAAGCCTTGTATTCTTTACTTGGTAACACTTATGGCGGAAGTCAGGCAGCCGGTACGTTTGCCTTACCGGATTTACGGGGACGGGTTGCACTCCACCCTAATAATATAGCGGATTCTACAAGAGTAACACTTCGCCCGGGGAACTTAATCGGGGAAGAAAATCACATTTTGACTACAGATGAAGTTCCTAGTCATACCCATGTTCCGCGGGGAAACAATACTGCGGGTACGAAAAACACGCTGGCAGGCAACGTTTGGGCAGCAGGTGCAGCTGGTCAGAGTCTTTACGGTGCTTTTCCTGCGGCACCTGTTGCTATGAATACTGCTAGTGTTCAGCCTGCGGGCGATAGGCAAAGTCATCTCAACATGCAGCCATTTCAGGTTCTGAGATACTGTATTGCCGTAATGGGAATATATCCCCCAAGACCATAATAAAGGAGGTTGAAAACAATGGATGCATTTACTGGTGAAATTCGCTTGTTTGCGGGGCCGTTTGCTCCGCTGGATTGGTTGTTTTGCGACGGGCAATTACTGCCGGTTAACCAATATACAGCTTTATATTCGTTAATAGGAAATACCTATGGGGGTACTGCCAATGTTAATTTTAAGCTACCTGATTTACGGGGCAGAGTACCGATAGGAACCGGAAATGGTCAGAACCTGACTCCCCGAAATTTGGGCTCAATGGCCGGAACTAATAGTGTTACCCTGAACAGTAGCCAGATGCCGGTACATACTCATACCGTTCAAGGGAAAGCAACCGGTGGTGTTGCTACTAATGACCCGACAAGTAATACTTGGGCAAATGTTCCGCCAACTGTAAAAATCTATGCTGCTGATCCTAATGTAAACATGAGTCCGCAAGCAGTTGAGCCGGCTGTTAGTGGTGGTTTGCCGCATACTAATATCCAGCCAAGTGTTGGTATAAATTACATAATATGTGTAAATGGATATTATCCAGCATTTCCCTAAGGGGCAATTTATCCCAGTATAGTTAGTTTACTAAAGCATGAAAACAGTGAAATGACGCATTGTCGCCATTTCACTGTTTTCTTTTAAAAAGAGGGTCAGGCTTGAGTTATACAAATAATTGACTTAATTGTAATCGGAAACAGGTAGCCCGAGTTCTTGGGAGCGGCAGCACTACTCTTGGTGTAAGCCGAATCTGCAAGATGAGTTGTTACGTAGTTTTGGTTGCTGTTTTTACAAACGATTCCACGACAAATTCTTTAAAACGTTTGGCTACAGGCGGAAGATAGCGGTTTTTATTCCAGCCAATGGCTATCGTACGATAACACTTCGGAGCCGAAATTGGAATGAACACGATATTCGGATTGTTTAAGCCCCCGATATGAGGGATAAGTGCGACGCCAAGCTGGGCTTCGACAAGACCGGCCACGGTCATGATTTCATCGCCTTCAAACGTGATATA
>CAZCEN010000408.1:0-2459 GCA_964497205.1 uncultured Sporomusaceae bacterium | reverse complement strand
AGAAATGGCTAAAATCTGGGGCGTAGATCCTGCGAAAATGAGTGCCAAACCAGGTTATCATACCATCGAAATGTTTCGGGCGGCCGCCAGCGGTGCACTCAAAGTATTATGGGTCGTTTGCACTAACCCGGGCCAGTCTATTCCAAACCTCAAGCCTTACCGTGAGGGGATGGAAAAGACATTTATGATTGTATCCGAAACCTACCATCCGACGCGAACCAGCGAACTGGCTGATGTGATTCTGCCGGCTGCGCTGTGGATGGAGAAGGAAGGCATTTATGGCAATGGCGAACGACGTACCCAGCATATTGCCAAAGCCGTGGAAGCGCCTGGTGAAGCCAAACCGGACGTTTGGGCTCTCATCGAAGTAGCGAAGCGGCTGGGATTTGCTGAAATATTCCCCTACAAAACGAACGAGGAAATCTGGGAAGAATACCGTAAATGCACGACAGGCACTAAGATGGACTTGCCACCGTATGAAAGACTGAAAAAAGCACATGGCTTGACTTGGCCTGTGCCGGATCCGAGCGGTCCGGAAACTTCGATCCGTTATGCCGCTCCTCATGATCCTTTTGTTAAAGAGGGGATTCAGTTTTACGGCAAGCCTGATGGCCGGGCCGTTATTTTTGCCAGACCTCATGCCAATCCGCAGGAAATGCCGGATGCGGAATATCCCTTCTATTTGTCAACCGGGCGTGTTCTGGAACATTGGCATACTACTACGATGACGATGAATGTGCCCGAACTCAAGCGGGCTATGCCGGAAATGTATGTGGAACTAAATCAGGCGGATGCCGAAACCATTGGCGTAACCGATGGTGAATTGGTGAAAATAACGTCCCGCCGCGGGGAATGCCGGCTTAAGGCCAAAATAAACGGCCGTGGTCAACCACGGCCGGGGATGGTGTACGTGCCATTTCATGACACGGAACTATCCAGAATGATTAATTTTGTAACCATTGACGCTTTTGATGATGCCTCCAAACAGCCGGAATATAAAATATGTGCCGTGCAGTTGGCAAAAGCTTAATTGATTTCGTCTTCTTTCTCGTCTGCGGTCGTTATGTATGTCGGGAAGACCCCGAGTACACCGGGGATAACTTCCAGGCTGCGGGCGACCTCATTAACCTGTTGTAACGAGGCCGCTTCCACGACAACGATAATTTCTTGTTTTGGCGTAACCGAGTGAACGGTAACCCCGTTTATACCGGATAATGCATGCGCTACTGCATTGACGGAATCTGGCTTGGGTTGAATAATCATGCCGGAAATGGCCATGGAATGGTATACCTCCTTAGATTGCAGGATTTCTTCAGTTAAGTATAGAATGGTCTTCTCGGAGACGCAATGGGTAAGATCTTACGAATGTATTACAAATGAGTTAAAAGGGATTCCGTGACCTTTGTCATGGAATCCCTTTTAATCCTTAAGGCAAGAAAAGCACTTTCACACCAAAGACGCCGACGGAGGTGGCAAGAAAAATGAAAAATGTAATAAATTTGTAATATTTGCTTAATATCGATGTAATTACCTTTCGGTATAATGGGTTCAAAAGAAAATGAATTATCAGCGCAGTTGGTTGGAAACAGCGCTGGCATTATACGGACATAACAGGAGACTTTCGCCTAGGGAAAGTCGCTTCTTTACATAGGAGCTACCGTAAGAGTGGCTTACTGGGGGAATGGCAATGCAGGAAGTAGTTGTAGAACTCATTCGTGTTTCCAAAAAATATAGCCGTCGACAATTATTCGCTGAGATTAATCAGCGCATTGGCCCAGGAGAGTGCGTAGGGATAACAGGACCCAATGGTTCCGGCAAATCTACTCTGATTAAGATAATCGCCGGTTTGCTTAGACCAAGTGCCGGTATAGTACAGGTACGGCTGGATGGTAAGGTAGTGGACACAGAGAAACGAATGGTCTGTTTTGGTCTGATATCACCGGAATTGCTATTTTATCAGGCTATGACCGGCTATGAAAATCTGCAGTTTCTGGTACG
This sequence comes from uncultured Sporomusaceae bacterium, assembly GCA_964497205.1. GTDB lineage: Bacteria > Bacillota > Negativicutes > Sporomusales > Sporomusaceae > Sporomusa. The sequence goes on along the minus strand of CAZCEN010000408.1, from coordinate 461 downwards.
GGCCCGCGGGTTGGCATTATCTGATGAACAATTGCTAAATTGTCTTGAAACCGTGGGATTAACCGGGCGTCAGCAGGAACGCGTCGGTACCTATTCAACCGGAATGCGCCAACGGTTAAAGTTTGCTCTATTGGAAGCACTAAGACCTCCCGTTTGGCTGCTGGATGAACCTTCCTCCAACCTGGATGAGGAAGGCAAAAAGCTGGTTAAACGGCTGGTGGATAACGCATTGGCGCAGCAGGCGGCAGTTGTTATTGCCACCAACGACCTTGAGGAGGTTCGCTATGCAGGACAAAAAATTGCCTTGGCGTAGCGTGGTGTGGGCTGTCGTCTGTAAGGATGCACTGTGTGAACTGCGTTCTAAGTATGCTTTTAGTGCTCTGACGATGTTTGCCCTGATCACACTGGCCAGTATCAGCCTGAGTTTGGCAGGCGCATCCATAAGTTCCGCATTGGCCGCT
>CAZCEN010000407.1:0-2476 GCA_964497205.1 uncultured Sporomusaceae bacterium | reverse complement strand
TACGCACCAGTTGGTGGAACTTCCTGGAGTTTGGCGGTAAACGTTCCAGAGGCCGAAGTGTTGGCCAAGCTTAGTTCCTTTAAAACTGTTTTTTTTATAACCTTGTTTATTGTATTAGGAATTGGCGGAATAATTAGTTTTTTATTTGCCCGCACTTTGGCAAAACCGCTGCAAAAATTAAGCTTAATGGCAGAGCGGTTTTCGCAAGGGGATTTGTCTGTACCTGAAGTCAGAATTAATTCCAAGGACGAATTGGGCTTGTTAGCTGTTGCTTTTACTGCCATGAATGCAAATACCAGAACCATAATCCGCAAGGTAATCCAGTCGGCAGAGCAGGTAGCCGCTGCTTCGGAAGAACTGACAGCCAGTGCGGAGCAGTCAGCGGCTGCGTCCGGTCGTGTTGCCAACGACGCCAGTAAAATAACGCTGACAACGGAAAAGCAGCATGAGGGATTGCAGGAATCTACCGGTGTTGTCGAAAAGCTTTCTCTACGGATTCAGGAAATTAGCAGCGGGGCCACGGAAGCCTCCTTATTAGCCGAACAAACATCGGACAAAATTGTGTCCGGCAGGGATGCGGTTGGGCAATCCGTAGAGCAGATGAATAAAATTGCTGAGGCTACTAATAGTGTACAGCAAGCGATAGAGCGGTTGGCTGCCAGTTCCACGCAGATTAATGAAATTGTAAACGTAATTGCTGATATCGCCGGGCAAACCAATTTATTGGCCTTAAACGCGGCCATTGAAGCGGCCCGTGCCGGCGAACAAGGAAGGGGGTTTGCCGTTGTCGCTGACGAGGTAAGAAAACTTGCTGAGCAAACCCAGGAGGCAGCCAAGCAGATTACCGGATTAATCGGGGAAAATCAGACAAACATAATAAATGCCGTGTCATTAATGCATACAGGAAGCGGCGATGTTAAACAAGGCATTATAATGGTTAATCAAGCAGGCAGTTCCTTTAGCGAGATAACCGAGCTTGTCGGCCAGGTATCGGAGCGGATTACCGAAATATCTGCTTCAATTGCTGAGATGGCCGAAGGCAGTGAACAAGTGGTTAATAAGGTGCGGGACATCGAACAAGCCGGCATAGCGGTAACCCAATTGGTGCACGGGGTATCTGTCAAGACTACAGAACAGTCGGGTTCTATGCAGGAAATATCCGCTGCAAGCCATAGTCTGGCTCTGTTGGCGGAAGAGCTTCAAAATTCGGTGCATTTATTTAAACTATAATATGGATATGTTACTGTTAATTTCCTTAAAAGGAATATTTATGCAGTATATATCGATTTTTATGAGTTCGAATGTGTTTTATGATACAATTAAAGTAGGAAGTTTTCATGGACACGGAGGTGATATTGTGGATATAAGCTTAATGGAAATTGTTATTAAAAATATTGCTGTATTAGGGGTAGCCGCTTATTTAACCACTCAAGTACCACCGTTCCGCAGGGCTTTGAATCAACTGCATTACCGTTGGCAGGATAAAGCTATTTTAATTTTGATTTTTGGCTTTTTTTCGGCAGTAGGCAATTATTTAGGGATATCTGTATTAGGCTCGCTAGCCAATACCAGAATTGTCGGCGCTGTTGTCGGCGGTTTGCTGGGAGGACCGGCTGTAGGGTTGGGAGCCGGGCTTATTGGGGCTATACCGCGGTATTTTATGGGTGGGTTTACTATGATTCCTGCCGCTAGTGCAAATATATTGGTAGGATATCTCAGTGGATTGGTATACGCGCACTATGGCGCCCGTAAGATTGGAATTGGCAAAGCGTTCCTTGTCGGTCTTGGAGCTGAGTTTTTGCTGAAATTAATGGTGCTTACTCTTTCCGCATCTTCTGAGGCTGCTTGGGAGCTTGAACGAGTCATTGCCGTTCCTACCATAGTGGCTAATAGCCTGGGAGTGATGCTGTTTGTGTATATTGTTCGGGATGTATACCAAGAGCAGGACAAAGCGCAGGCCAAATCCGCCCAACAGGCCATGCGGGTTATTCAAAAAACCAACAATATGTTACGGCAAGGACTAACTCAGGAATCAGCCCAGCGAATTGCAGCCACGATATATACCGAAGTGGATGCCGATGCAGTTGCCGTGACCGATAACGATAAAGTTCTCGCCTTTATCGGTAAAGGGGACGATCATCATCTTGTTGGACAACCGTTTATAACGGAAGCGACAAAACGGGCCTATCAAACCAGGCAAAGCCTTATTGCCAATACCAAGAAAGAAATTGGCTGCCCGCATGAGGATTGTCCGTTAAGTGCGGTTATTGATGCACCCATGATTGTTAATAATCGCTTTCAGGGGAGCATTAAAGTTTACAAGACAGGAAACGGTGTCATTTTGCCGTACGAAGCAGAACTGGTGCAAGGTATTGCTGATTTCCTCAGCTTACAGTTACTCCACTCAGAACTGGAAGTACAAACGGTACTCTTGTCGCAAGCCGAATATAATTCACTACGGGCCCAGATTCACCCG
>CAZCEN010000406.1:0-2482 GCA_964497205.1 uncultured Sporomusaceae bacterium | reverse complement strand
CTGTCGTCATTGTCGATGGTAATCATGGCCAGGTTATTCTTAATCCCTCGCCGGCGCGATTGGCAGAATATAAAACTAAAGCCGAAGTTGTGGCGGCTCAAAAGCGCCGGGATAGCGAATTGTCTACATTGGCGGCAGTGACTATGGAAGGTAAGAAAATTCAACTGGCAGCCAATATTGGTTCTCCGGCCGATATGGCAGCCGGGCTCCTGCAGGGGGCCGAAGGGGTCGGCTTGTTTAGAAGCGAGTTTTTATTTTTGGGAAGGGATGTTCCACCTAGTGAGGAAGAACAATTTGCTGCCTATAGAGAAGTAGCTGAGCAGTGTGGCAACCATTTATGCGTTATCCGGACCATGGATATTGGTGGTGACAAACCGCTGCGCTATCTGAATATGAACAAGGAAGATAATCCGTTTTTGGGTTGGCGGGCCATCCGCATTAGTTTGGAGCGGCCGGAGTTATTTCATGCACAGCTGAAGGCTATTCTCCGCGCAGGTGTCTATGGCAAAGTGGCTATAATGTTGCCTATGATTATCAGCTCGTCTGAAATAGCCAGGTCTCGGGAATGTGTGGCTAGAGCTGCCGCTGAACTCGTCAGAGAAGGGAAAGCCTTCGCTGCTAACGTACCGCTTGGCATTATGATTGAGACCCCGGCGGCAGCCATTACTGCCCGGGAACTTGCGGCCGAGTGCGATTTCTTCAGTATTGGTACTAATGATTTGGTACAGTATACATTGGCTGTTGACAGGGGCAATCCGGCGGTTAGTCCGCTGTACAGTCACTTTCACCCGGCAGTCCTTAAGCTGATTGACGGTGTTGTCAAAGCTGGTCATGAACGTGGAATTTGGGTCGGCATGTGCGGTGAAATGGCAGGCGATCCGTTAGCTGCGCCGCTGCTGGCAGCTATGGGCTTTGACGAACTTAGCATGAGCGCGCCCTCCATACCCCGGGTGAAGGAAGTTATTCGTAAACTGAGTCATCAATCGGCCCAGGAGTTGCTTAGCCAGGCCCTTAGTCTAAAAGAAACCGACGCTGTGCGGAGTTTAGTCGAAGAGTACAGGGAGCAGATGCTCTTTATTTCCCGGTAATATTTTCACTAGTATTGAAAGGTTAGTCTGCGGTCTGTATAGGCGGCAGACTAATTTTTGTATGCTAGTAAGTATTTTGCGCAGCATAAAGAACTCGTCTAAGAAAAATGACTACGCAATTTACAGGAGTTTTTTGGACTCGGTTAGAATAGTTAAATGCGGTATGTTTATGAAAAAAGGGGGATAGGCATGGCAACTCTGGAGACCACCATCAAAGCTAAGGCTGAGCAGTTGGGGTATGAAGCCTGTGGTATTATTTCAGCAGATGGATTTGAAGAATTTGTAAGGCAGCTTAACACGCGGAGTGCGCTGTTTCCTCATGCGAAAGCGTTTTACGAGAATTTACGAAAGCTAGCTATACCCAAGGAACAGATTGACTGGGCAAAGTCAGTTATTGTTTGTGTACGGCGATATGACAAGTACAAGATTTCAGACGAACTGGAGAGATTTATTGGTAAAGTGTTTTTATGTGACGGACGTTTAAAGTACTCGCAGGAATATAAGAACAACTTGGCATTTGAAGAGTTTTTGCAACAACTTGGTTTTCGGACAATGACCAACGCAGTGCCTGCCCGGTGGGCGGCTGTTAAGGCCGGGCTGGGAAAATTCCGTAATAATAATTTTTTATATAGAGAGACGGGCTCATGGAATTGGGTGGATACTTGGGTTGTTGACAAAGAATTAGAATATGAACAAGAAGGAGATTCTTCGCAATATTCTTGTCCTAAGGGCTGCCAAAAATGTATTAAAGCCTGTCCTACCGGAGCTTTGTCGGCGCCATTAACGATGGATGCTACCAAATGTATTGCCTGCAGTACCTTCCGGCCGGAATTGAAAATTGACGAGAGCTTATTTGGAAAAATGGGAACCTGGCTGTACGGGTGTGATATTTGCCAAAATGTATGTCCGGCTAATGCAGGAACTTGGAAGGACAATGAAGTTTGTTTTGAAGAGCCTTTATTCTTGCAAAATTTGATTACTCTTGAGAATCTATTTTCTATGGATGAAGAAACCTATCGGACAAAAATTCAACCGCGGTTTTGGTATATCAATGCGGAGGATAGATGGTTCTGGAAATGCAAGGCCATCCGGGCAATGGCTAATGAGGACGCTCAGAAATATCATGAATATTTTGTGCAGGCACTGGACGATCCGAATGAAGAGGTAAGGAAAATGGCGTGTTGGGCTTTGCAGGGAGAATGTAAATAATGTATTCTATCTGGCTTATGTCGGACCAAAAACCATTGCAGTTATCAAGAACTTTAAGCTAAGTCCGATAAATTACCAGTACGTAAATACTAAAACCCAGGAAGTATACGGATTTTCCGTATTCCTGGGTTTTAATTTTGTCATTTACAATAGGCATATATATACCAAAGGGTCCTATGTAATTA
>CAZCEN010000405.1:0-2501 GCA_964497205.1 uncultured Sporomusaceae bacterium | reverse complement strand
GCTTTTCCTTCGCCTTTGAGATTATAAGTAACATCGGAAATGGTAAAAGAATTGTTGGGCTGATTTATCTCAACATTGTCCAAAATAATAGTGGCATCCTGCCCCTTATTTTTCGTAGGATCTACACAAAGTTTAAGATTGTTTTGCAGGAAGTCTTTACCTTTAGCGTCACTGCCCGTGAAATCCAATGTTGTTTTAGCGCCGGTGTCGGTTGTTGACAAGAAAAAGCGGTCAAGAGACGCATCATAATTTGCTTTAACATTGATTCCGGCATTATTAATATCACTAACTGCCTGATATATACTTTTGCTGGTATCAATAGTTATCTCTTTTGATGAGTTTCCGTTGGCTATTTTTATCTTAAATGTGCCGGTCAAGCCAGTAAATTGATTGGCAAGCGTGTCTTTGCTAGCTCCGGTAGTAATCGTATCGGTAGCTGCAGCCGGACTGGCATTTGCACCTGCACTTGTCAAGGATACGCCCTTTGCTAGTTGTTTAACTTCAAGACTATGGGTAATATTGGCAGCATCCGCATTAGCAGTTGCCTGAATTACTTTCTCATCATTGGAAGAAACACTTTTCGGCGACACCATATTGCTCAATTTATAAGTTGATACTGTATCGCGGAAGCCTTTAATAGTAGTATACATAGTATTAAAGTCTTCCTTTTTCCACTCTACCTTGGTTTTCTTCTGAACCAGGGTATCATAACGAGCCCGTTGCGCTTTCATCATATCTTTGACCATTTGGTCAACATCCATGCCCGACCCACTAAGGCCATATGTTCTTAGTGCCATTCCATTCCCTCCTCGAATCTAAGCCTTTTTGTCTAATAACACACCAATATAATTTCTTATCGCCGCAAGGGTATCTAAGAGCTCGTGCGGCGGGAACTCTTTCAGAACTTTTTGATCCTTGGAATCAACAAGTTGCACGATAAGACGCTGTGTTTCTTCATGTAAGGTAAATCTGAGATCAGCATTTACTAATTGCATGATCTTATTCAAATCTCCCATGGACTTATCAATGTCCCCACGGGACATTTCCTGGGCTTTTACCCCTTGCTGCATATTTTCTTCTGTAGCTAGTTCCGGTTTTATTTCACTATTAACTGCAATATTAGCTGCTTTGACTGGAGTGTAGGTAGAAGAAACATTTATTGAATTACCCGTATTAATATCCATGCTACCACCTCAGCATTACTATTCTATATATGTTATCGGATAAAAAGGAAAAACCTTTAGATTTTTTTGATATATCAAGGCAATTTTATTCCCTTTAGCATATCGATCGTAGACAGGTCAATCGGATTTGCCGACTGTTTATTTTCAGCAACAATCGCATCATAGATTTCCCCGCGGTAAATTTTTACTTCTTTAGGAGCGTCTACGCCAATTCGGATGCTGTCACCCTTAATATCTACAATTGTCACAGTAATGTTGTCGCCAATAACGATACGTTCGCCGATTTTACGGGTAAGCGCCAGCATGCTACTTACCCCCTTTTTCTTTTTGTTCCGGAAACCCTTGCGGGAAAAGACGATGACGCACGGTATAGGGGGATTTTTCCAACACAATCTGCATGGCCTGCCGGGTATTCCAGTTTATGATGATGGGCGCTAATAGATTTGCTGTCATTTCGTCCGTCTTTTCGGGAATACGAACAATATTAAAGATTCGCGGCTTATTGTCGTCGGATAAACCTAATTCGGAAGCAATAGCATCCTCGAGATGAAAACTATACTCTTTAAAAAAAGCGAACGGCTCAACAATAACAAAGGCCAGGTCAGGTTCGTTAATTGACTGAAGAAAAGCAAAGGGGCTTTCCGGCTGGTAGGGAAGGTACGCAAATGTTTTTTCCGCCTGGAAACCTGGAAGAGCATGGGGAAAATGAATAAGTTCGCTATCAACAATTTCTATTTGTCCAAAACGCGTAGATTGAATTAGCATGGGTAGCCTCCTTTTTTTCGTAAAAGAACATAGCCATATACATAATAAATAGTGGGCAGAGATTCGCCCTCTGCCCATACTTAAATACAGGAAGTATTACTATACGCCAACAAGGGCGGTTGATGTTTCGCTTATATTATAACCATTTTATGACAAATAAACAAGGTTTATTTCTATATATTAATATCTACCGAATTATCGGTTACCCACATTTTTACACTAGGATACTGAGCCATTCGAATGTCAACATTAGCGGGTTTGTAGTTCATATCAACGGTACCTGGAGTAAATTTAATAGTAAGATGCCCTGGTGATGGTTTAAATTCCACCGGGTGCGCCGTGTAATGAATAGTGGGAGGCTCTAACCAGGACCAAGTGATTTCAGGTTCCGGCGGCAAGGTGGATTCAGCAGCCATAGCCACCATCGGGTCTTCTTTTGACTCTATTTTGGCTAATCTGTCACCTTCTTCGGCAATGCGGCCAATCCCTTCAAGAGCTGCCTGCCTGCCTAGTTCGGCATAATCCCGTGAAAATTGGCTACAAGTTTTGATG
>CAZCEN010000404.1:0-2512 GCA_964497205.1 uncultured Sporomusaceae bacterium | reverse complement strand
CATGGTTATAATTTGAACATAATTCAAACTATTTCATTCTAGCCGAACATGCTAAAGAACACGGCAAATTCCGCCATCCAAATTATTTGGATGAGCGGTTTTTTCGGACATTTTTTTGAACGTAATTCAATTTTTAGTTCTATTTACCAGTTGCACCGCCTCCATCTGCCATATTATACAAATCTTATTGACAATGCGCGCCGCAACTAGTAAAATCAAACTGACCCAAGTCAGTTTGATTTTACAGCTAATCACTAAAGTCAAATTTTATTGCTTAATGACTTAGTCGGGAGGTGTTGTTTATCACTAGAGTCAAAAAAGATCCCGATGTTAGGCGGACGGAGTTAATGGATGCGGCCTTGGAGCTATTTACTTCCGCCGGCTATGAAAAAACAATGATCATTGATATTGTAAAAAAAATTGGCGTAGCCAAAGGAACCTTCTATTACTATTTTCCCGCAAAAGAAGCCATAGTGGAAGCAATCTTCACCCGCTGGGCAATCGAACTGGCCACTTCGTTCCAATTAGAAAGCCGTCAGTTCACTGCGTTAGACAAACTACAATCTTTCCTTGTACAGCAGCTTCTTCCCAGTCAGCTTGATGTTCTTTGTGACAAACTATGGGCTGAGAAACAACTCGATTTACTTTATAAAATTTGGCAACATCAGGTAGAAACCGTCTTTAACCCACTTCTAACTGACATAATTCAACAGGGAAATCAGGAGGGAACCCTGCATGTAGTTTATCCAAAAGAAACCATTGCCTTTATCTGGAGTACTTTAAATTGCTTATGGGAAGCCGTATTTTTAAAAGAACCTTCTGAAGTCTTTATCAACAAAATAAAAATTGCCGAATCCATATTGGAGCAAATTCTGGGACTTGAGGAAGGAGTACTTAATTTAACCATAACTCAACTGTAAGATTGCCTGGGTGCTATGCATCCTTTTTTTACACATCAACTGACCCAAGTCAGTTGTAATGCTCCAAATATCTACGGAAAGGAATCAACCATGAACCTGAACAAAACTTTGATTTTATTGGGCATGACCCTCATCTCTTTCAGTATGCCCTGCCTAATGTATGCCCAGCCGGCGCAGCTGACGATAGCAGACAGTATCCGACTGGCGCTCATTCATAGTCCTGCGATAAAAGCTGCCGAAGCCGAAGCAGAAAAAGCATCCTGGCTGATCAAAGAAAACCGGTCCGCCTATTTGCCCACTCTCAGTGCCAACCATACGCAAAGCAAAAATCACCCCGGATCCGCTGATTTACCAGCCAACTCCCGCTCATCATTTTTAGAGTCAAAGACAACTTTATACAGCGGCGGACTCAATGAAGGCCTGGTCGCCCAGGCTAAAGAGCTTAACTCCGGTGCACAGTATAATCTTGCGTATACCAAACAGCAAATCATCACCAATACATATCTGGCCTATTACAATGTCCTGCAAGCCGAAAAAAACGTGGCCCTTGCTGATGAGGCTGTTCAGCGCCTAACACAACACTTGTCCATCGTCCAGGCGCAGTACGACGAAGGGACTGTGATAAAAAGCGATGTGCTGCGGACCGAAGTCGAACTGGCTCAAGCCAAACAAGACCACAGTAAATCCCGGAACGCTTACAACCTGGCTATCAGTCAGTTCATTACCCTGTTAGGTCTTCCCGCCGATCATACTATTTCTTTAGCTGACATCGGCGAAACATCAACCTATGACGGTTCCGTGGCCCAGGCCATTCAAACCGCATTAGCCAACCGGACGGACCTCAAACAAATCCACCAGGAAGAAAAAGCGGCCCAATACGGCATACAGATAGCCAAAAGCGGTAATTCACCCACTGTGAGCCTGTCGCTCAAGAAAGAATGGCAAGACCAGGAAAACTCCACTAATCCGTGGTCCGCCCAGTTGTCCGTCGCTTTCAACCTATTTGACGGCAACAAAACTAAAGCCCAAGTCAGGCGGGCCGAGTGGGAAACCACAAAAACCCGTGAACTCCTTCAACAAAAAATTGAACAAGTCACGTTAGAAACCAAAGAAGCCTATTTCAATATGCAAAATGCCCGTACAGCAGTAGACATCGCTTCTCAGGTTGTCGCCAAAGCGGAAGAAGATTATACGATCGCTCAGGTCCGTTATCAGGCCGGTGTCGGCAGCAACCTCGATGTTATAGACTCCCAAGGCGCACTTACTTCAGCGAAGCTCAACTATACCAACGCCCGCTATGACTATAATAAATATAGTGTACAATTAGCGCAGGCTATAGGAACCATTACGGAGGAGAAACCCTATGATAAAGAACAAACCACGCATTAGAATTGTAATGATCGTACTGATTCTGGCTCTGCTTGCCGGTACTGCCGCCTGGCGAATCTACAATGCCCGTGAGCAGGCCACACTGACCGTCCAGCCCTTGGCCGTCACGACCGCAGAAGCAAAACAAATAGTCAAACCAAACACACTCAAATTAACCGGTACGGTGGAAGGACTAACCTCCGCCATCATCAGCAGCCGTTTTG
>CAZCEN010000403.1:0-2518 GCA_964497205.1 uncultured Sporomusaceae bacterium | reverse complement strand
ATGGATTTAGTGCAGGGAGGCAGTTTGTCAGAAATAACAGTTGCCTATGAAACTTACGGCAACATGTCGGAAGCTCGTGACAATGTAATTTTACTGGCACATGCACTTACAGGTGACAGCCATCCGGCAGCCCACGATCCGTATGATGAAAAAGGTTGGTGGGAACCGTTAATTGGGCCGGACCGGCCGCTTGATACTAACCGCTTTTACATTATTTGCGCTAACGTCCTGGGGGGCTGCCAGGGGACTACCGGACCGGCTTCCATTGACCCCGTCAGCGGTAAACCATATGGTATGCGTTTCCCGGAGATTACCATCAGGGATATCGTTCGTGTACAAAAACGATTGTTAGAGGGCTTGGGTATTGACCATTTGGCGATGGTAATTGGCGGTTCCATGGGCGGTATGCAGACTTTGCAATGGGCGGTTGATTACCCAGGTTTTATCGACGCTGCTGTTGTTATTGCCGCTCCGGGTTATTCCGCACCGCAAGCCATTGCTTATAACCGGGTGGGGCGTCAGGCGGTTACCCTTGATCCTGAGTGGAAAAACGGTGATTATTACGGTGGGCCTGGACCGGCCAGAGGGTTTGCGGCCGCCAGGGCATTAGGAATGATTACTTATCAAAGCGAAATGTCTATGGCCTACAAGTTCGGTCGCCGTACCCGCGAGAGTCAGTTTGAAGTAGAAAACTATCTTGATTATCAGGGAGAAAGTATTGTTAAACGGTTTGATGCCAACTCATATTTATACTTACTGCGGGCACTGGATTTGTTTGATATTAGCGCTGGATATTCTTCGTATGAAGAGGCCTTGGCGAGAATCGATGCCAAGGTACTGGTGGTAGGAGTAAGCTCAGACATCTTATACCCGGCCTATCAACAGCAGGAACTGGCTAAAATTCTGAAAAGCGTAGGGGCTTGTACCGATTTTGCCATTATTGACAGTCCTCACGGCCATGACGGGTTTCTGATTGACTTTCAGCTATTGAGGCCGTTACTAACAAGATTTATTAATAAGGTTTTGCCTGCTCCCGCAGCGGAGCCGTTTAGACAATGGTTCAAATTCCGTGCGTCCAGTTTAGCGTATCTGGGTGCCCGGTTAGTACCGGATGTTTACTGCAAGGAGGCCTATTATATCTAATTTTACAGCGTTCGGTAAAAGTAAAATAATTTCTTATTAAAATTTAAGGGGGATTTGACATGACATTACCTGAAAACTTACGTTTTGATACTTTAGCTGTGCATGCCGGGCAGCAGCCTGACCCGGCAACAGGTTCACGTGCGGTTCCTTTATATATGACCACCGCCTACAATTTCCGGGATGCCGACCATGCTGCCGATTTGTTCGGCTTAAAAGAGAGCGGTAATATTTACTCCCGGATAATGAATCCGACAAACGATGTATTCGAACAGCGTATCGCCGCCTTAGAAGGAGGTGTTGGCGCTTTGGCGTTTGCTTCCGGTCATGCTGCAATTACATCCGCTATTATTAATATTGCTCAAGCCGGTGATGAGATAGTCAGCTCATCGACCTTGTATGGCGGTACTTATAACTTATTTGCCCATACCCTGCCGCGATTAGGGATTAAGGTAAAGTTTGTAGACCCTGTTAAACCGGAAAACTTTGCAGCTGCTATCACACCCAATACCAAAGCACTGTATGCAGAAATTATCGGCAACCCCAAGATTGACGTGCTGGACATAGAAAATGTAGCCGCTGTCGCCCATCAGCATGGATTACCGCTGATTATTGACAGCACGTTTGCGTCGCCATATCTTTGCCGTCCGCTGGAATTTGGCGCAGATATTGTCGTACATTCGGCCACTAAATTTATTGGCGGTCATGGCACTTCAATGGGTGGGGTAGTAATTGACGGCGGCAAGTTTGACTGGGGAAACGGCAAGTTCCCACTGCTGTCAGAACCGGATCCAAGCTACCATGACCTTCGGTATACCGAAGCGCTTGGCAAGCTTGCTTATATCATCAGGCTTAGAGTGCAGGTATTAAGAGATACGGGAGCTTGCTTAAGTCCGTTTAACAGCTTTATGTTTCTGCAAGGTTTGGAAACACTGCATTTAAGAATGGAACGTCATAGCCAGAATGCTTTGGCTGTTGCTAAGTATCTGGAAAGTCACGAATTGGTATCCTGGGTCAGTTATCCCGGTTTAGAAAGTCACAGTGATTATACTTTGGCTAAGAAGTATCTTCCGAAAGGTGCAGGTGCTATTCTGACGTTTGGCGTCAAGGGTGGCCTGGAGGCAGGCCGCAAGTTCATTAACGCTCTTCGCTTATTCTCACTCCTGGCGAATGTTGGTGATGCAAAATCTTTAGTGATCCATCCGGCGAGCACAACTCACTCCCAATTAACTAGTGAGCAAAGAACCGGAGCCGGAGTTTCCGATGATATGGTTCGTCTTTCTATTGGAATTGAAGATGCGGCCGATTTAATTGCTGATTTGGAGCAAGCGTTGGCAGCAACAAAATAAAAAGTAAACAAAAGGTCTAGGCCCGAAGC
>CAZCEN010000402.1:0-2544 GCA_964497205.1 uncultured Sporomusaceae bacterium | reverse complement strand
GCCAGTAGAGCAGTGTGGTTGCCTTGCTCGGCAATCCGGCCATTTTTTAGCACTAAGATAGTTTCCGCCTCCCGGACAGTATTGAGCCGATGCGCAATAATAAACGTAGTACGGCCATTCATAATTCTCCGTAACGCTTCTTGAATAAATAGTTCTGTTCTTGTATCAATGCTACTGGTAGCTTCATCAAGAATAAGTATTGACGGTTCGGCCAAAATGGTCCGGGCTATGGCGATAAGCTGCCGCTGTCCCTGACTTAAATTTCCACCATTCTCCGAGAGTTCGGTATTGTATTGTTCCGGCATTCTCTGGATAAAAATATCAGCATTCGCCAGTTTGGCCGCTCTTTTGACTTGATCGTCGGTAGCTTCCGGCCGTCCATATTTGATATTATCATTAATCGTACCGGAAAACAGATAAGTATCCTGAAGCACAATACCGAAGCATTTACGAAGACTATCACGTTTGTAATCCCGAATGTCCCGGCCATCAAGCAAAACCTGGCCCTCAGTAACGTCATAAAATCTCGCCAGCAAATTCACAATCGTCGTCTTACCGGCACCTGTAGAACCTACCAATGCCGTACTTGTGCCTGCCTCAGATTCAAAACTAATATTTTCCAATACTGTCACATCAGGCCTGTAGCCGAAACTGACATTTTGAAACTCTACATAGCCTTTAGGCGCTTTTAACTCCACAGCATCCGGTAGGTCTTCCGGTTCTTCTTTTTCATCCAAAACCTCAAATACCCGTTCGGCACCTGCAACACCTGATTGTAAGGTATTGAAAATATTGGCCAAATCGTTGATTGGCCGGACAAATTGCCTGGAATAACTGATAAAGCTGGCGATAGTACCAACCGTTACCAGGTCATCTACCGCCAATATGCCGCCGACAATGGCAATGGCTGCAAAGCCAATATTAGTAATTACATTCATTATTGGCATCAAAAAGCCAGACCAAATTTGGGCTGCCGAGCCTACGTCGCATAGCTTAAAATTTATCGCCTTGAAGTCGTCGATGGCCTTTTGTTCATGATTAAAGGCTTTTATGATTTGAATGCCAGAAATTGTTTCTTCGACATGAGCGTTAAGCTTTCCCAGCTCAACCTGCTGTTCTTTAAACAGGACACTCGTTTTATACGAAATGGTACGGGTTAAGAGAATTACCAAAGGTATGGTGATCAAGGCCGCGAGGGTAAGAGCCGGACTCAATACCAGCATCATAACAAACGAACCGAGAATAGCAATTGTAGCAGCCATGAATTGTGAGGTTGATTGTGATAGTGCACTGCTTACGTTATCTATATCATTCGACAGACGGCTCATGAGTTCACCATGGGCATGGGTGTCAAAGTAAGCAAGCGGTAATTTTTGCAGCTTGGAGTATAATGCCGCCCTTAATTGCGTGACTACCCGTTGCGAAACCCCCGCCATCAGCCATCCCTGTCCCCAGCTTAACAACCCGTCAATAATATAGGTCAACACCAGAATTAGTAATAATATCTCTAGCATATCCGCTCTAACCAGAGTACTTCTGCCAACCATTGTATCAATAGCCATCCCGATTACATATGGCCCCAGTAACAGCAATACCGAATCCACTAGAATCAGAGCAAAAATAATCATGAGCGTATTTTGCTCCTGCCAGACATACTGCCATAATCGATACAAAGTCTTAGTAAAATTTCTAGGTTTGACAACTTCTCCGGAACGCCGACCACCAGAGCTCCGTCTTAAACCAGGACCACGCATGGCTCCATTACCAAGGCCAAAACGTCTGGCATTATCCGGCTTTTGCTCACGCCCTTCAGACATAAAATCAACCCCTTCCGAGCTGCGACTGAACGATTTCCCGGTAAATACTGTTCGATTGCATTAGCTCAGTATGAGTCCCCCAGCCGGCAATACGACCATCATCCATAACGGCAATTTTATCGGCATCGATGACTGAGCTGATTCGCTGCGCAATAATTAAACACGTAAGCTGCTTAGCATACTGCTTTAAGGCTGCCTTTATCTTTCCTTCGGTGACTACATCAACAGCACTGGTACTATCATCAAGGATTAAAATAGATGGTTTTTTAATTAGCGCCCGGGCAATGGCCAGACGTTGCTTTTGTCCACCGGAAAGATTGACGCCTCCCTGCCCCAATAAAGTGTTATAACCTTCCGGTAAAGAAACAATGAAATCATGCGCCGCTGCCAGCTTGGCAGCGCTTTCAACTTCTTCCGGAGTAGCATTTTCCTTACCCCAGCGAATATTATCCATAATGGTTCCCGTAAAAAGCAGGGCCTGCTGCGGCACAAGAGCAATTTTATCGCGCAGCTGTTCAGGATTAATTGCAGTAATCTCGCACCCGTCTATTTTAATAGTACCTGAGGTTATTTCATAAAAACGGGGAATTAAATTTACCAAAGTGGTTTTGCCGGCACCAGTTGAGCCAATAATACCAACTGTTTGCCCTGAAAGACAAGCCAGATTGATATCTTTTAGTATGAGTTGATTCTTATTTCCCGTATAACTAAAACAGACATTTTCAAA
>CAZCEN010000401.1:0-2573 GCA_964497205.1 uncultured Sporomusaceae bacterium | reverse complement strand
GTGCGCGGCGAGAATACAGCATTGCCGGAGAGTCTGACTCCACCGGAAACCATGCGTGGTAAAGGTGTGCTGTCCTTGGCGAGCCGCCCCTCCGAGATAGATTTTGTGAGCGATGGTGACGAGAGCGGATTGCGCGGTATTGTCAGCCGCAAAGCCTTCCTGGGCGAAATTATTGACTATCAGGTAAAAATCGGCGGGCAGGAGATTCGCGTCCAAAAAGGACGCCGTGCCTCCGGCCCCGAAGTGGGCGAAGCCTGTTGTCTGCGTTTATTGCGCCCCTTCTGGTATAACGGAGAGCAATAGAGTTTTGCATAGCAAAAAAAAGGCTCAACAGCAGTAGGTTACTGCTTGTTGAGCCTTTTGCAATTTTATGTGTAGGTTCAATGAAAACCGTCACTTAACATTTTTTTCAGCCATTGGCTCCATGGTATTGGCATAATTTAGTCCCCATTGACATAAAGTTTCTAAAATAGGTAAGAGGCTTTTTCCGTCCGGTGTAAGAGAGTATTCTACTTTCGGTGGAATTTGTGTATATATATGTCGATTGACCAATCCGCTGGCTTCCAGTTCCCGCAGTTGTTGCGTCAACATCTTCTGGGTTATCTTTGGCAATGATTTTTTTAATTCACTGAAGCGCAGGGCATTGTCTCCCAAATGCCAGAGAATCAATGACTTCCACTTGCCGCCAATAAGGTCCAGCGTTAATTCCATTGAGCAATTATATTGGATATTTTTGAATGTAATCACATGCGTTCACTCCAATAATTTTAGATATAAAATTGACGTTGTAGGTATATAAATGGATACTATAGCACAATAAAGTGCGTACTTGCTAAAATATATTATATCATTTATCGTTGTAGTTGGATAGTTGGTAAGACATTTATCCGACGACTAACCCGCTCTAAGACTCCCTCTTCTGTAAGTGGGAGTATACCCCTACGGGCACAGGCGAGCGGTTAAGTCCCTGGATAAGGGCGACTAACCTTCAGGTGGGGTTAAAACCCCATCTGAAGCTAAGTCTACTTTATTAAAATATGCCGGCTGCTCGTTACGTGGGAGGCATGAAATTTTGAGAGGAAGAGAGTGATTGGTATGAAAGTAATCGCATTTAACGGAAGTCCAAGAGTTAATGGAAATACAGCGCAGAGTCTGAAGTTTGTTTTGGATGAACTGGAAAAAGAAGGAATAGAGACGGAACTGATCCAACTGGGAGGGCGTAAAGTATACGGGTGTCTTGCCTGTGGCAAGTGTTGGGAAACAAAAGACAACCGGTGTATTCGCCAGGATGATGAAATGAATACGTTTATTCAGAAGATGATCGAGGCTGATGGAATTATTATCGGTTCTCCCACTTATTTTAGTAACGTGTCTACAGAAGTAAAGGCACTTATTGATCGCTGTGGCTTCGTCGCTAAGGCTAACGGTGGCAATATGCTGCGGGGAAAAGTGGGAGCGGCAGTAGTTTCTGTGCGCAGGGCAGGCGCAACTTTTACCTATTCGGCCATTAATTTCTTTTTTGGCATTGCCGAGATGATTATACCGTCTTCGAGTTATTGGAATATGACGTTGTCTCTTGAGCCGGGCGATGTGCAAAAGGATGCAGAAGGAATACAGACATTCCAAACTCTGGGCAAAAATATGGCACAGCTGTTAAAACAGATAAAGTAGATTTAGCCGCTCTAAAACTCCCTCTTGAAGAAGAGGGGGGGTTAGAGCGGGTAGTCATCGGATAAAAGGCTAATATTTTATACATACTTATTGGGTTGCGAATGGAGGAAGTATGATGATAATTTATAGCAAAGAAGCAGAGGAATGTGCAGTATTGCAGATTGCTGATCTGATGTGTGTGGCAGCGAGAACAGCTCCCAAAGCCAGGGGCATTGATAATCTGGTGACCTTAATTGTCAATGGCAAGGAAAAAGAACAACTTTCAGCAGAAATGCGGCGTATTGCGCAAGAATCAAATATGCCATTTTTCGAACGTGATGCCAATTGTCTTGATAAAGCAGCAGTTGTTGTGCTGTTAGGCCAGAAAGTAAAACCTCTCGGAGTAACGCCATGTGGTTATTGCGGTTGTAATAATTGCGCTGAGTGTGCCCAAGGTACAGGAATCTGTGCCGTCAGTACCGGCGATCTGGGGATAGCCCTGGGATCTGCCGTTAACACCGCTAGTTTGCATCATGCCGACAATAGAATAATGTTTAGCGTGGGTAAAGCGGCTATCAACATTGGCCTTTTTGACAAGGAAGTCAAAGTCGCATATGGAATACCGCTGAGTATAACCGGTAAGAGTCCTTTCTTTGATCGGGGATAAGCGTTAAGCTACTCAGGGACTTGATCGAAAC
This sequence comes from uncultured Sporomusaceae bacterium, assembly GCA_964497205.1. Classification (GTDB taxonomy): domain Bacteria; phylum Bacillota; class Negativicutes; order Sporomusales; family Sporomusaceae; genus Sporomusa. The sequence goes on along the minus strand of CAZCEN010000401.1, from coordinate 225 downwards.
AAAATTTTCACCGCAGGAAAGCGATGGGGTAATAAAATAAAGCGGAACAGGGATAGTGTTTTGAACACTATTCCTGTCTGTATTTCAAGTAGTATTTAATCCGGATAGAAAGTATAACTTTCGCCTGGATAAGGGCAGCATCGCGTCCACCTTCGTCAAAGGTTCGGCGCAAGCCGTGCTTTCTTTATAATTTGGCATGCTCACTATGGCTTGACAAAGGGGTAT
>CAZCEN010000400.1:0-2607 GCA_964497205.1 uncultured Sporomusaceae bacterium | reverse complement strand
GCTATTTCCTTTTTGATGAAATCTATTACTAAACTACGTTTGGTAAACACGGTTGGCGCTCTTATCTTTGTCATCTATGCCCTTGGTATTCATGCGATCCCTGTAGCTATAATTAATACCTTTATTGTTTGTGTAAATATATATCATTTAGCCCAAAGAGATACTATCAAGCAAGATGATTAATAACAGAGCCCGACTCTTTTGAGAACAGGAGAAATCGCGTTGTACTTATCAAGCCAAAATTTATATTTTCTGTCAGGAATGAAAATGATTTAGTGGGAGCCGCTTACCGCAGCCCCCACTAAATCATTTTTTGTTATTATTTTTTTATTGCCTTCTATTTATTCGCTTCGAATTTTACATTAACAACACGACGAACAAACATGACAATCATGGCTATAAATACAAGCAAGCCTAATAAATCAGCTGTGGAGGCAAAATCTTTGCCTACAAGGGCCAACGGTGAATCACTGCCACCACTTGTTACTGAGAATACGATGATAATGGCGATAATAACCCCCATTAAGCTTTCGCCGACAATAAGTCCCGACGCAAATAGCACACCATGGCGGTTGCACTTTTCCACATCTTCTTCGACATTTTGCGGACTCCGCTCACGCGCCCGGTCACGCAGATACCTAGTTACAAAATAGCTCATAACGGCGCCTAAGATTAGCGGCGTTTCCAACGTAGGCGGCAAATAAATTCCCATGCCTACCGCTAACGGAGGCAGGCAGTATTTTGCCGTGCTCTTTTTCAAAAGTAAATCTACAATAATGACAGCAACCCCGACACCTACACCAAAAAGAATGTAATTCCAGTCCAGATTATGGCTGAAAATACCTTTTGCTATCGTGGCCATCAACGTTGCCTGAGGTGCGGACAACACTTGGCTTTCGTCCATTCCGGCACGCGGCATAGCTCCGACAAAACCATAGGCTTCATAGAGTAAATTCAACACAGGTGCAATCGCAAAAGCTCCGATAATACAGCCCAGTAACAAAGCCACCTGCTGTTTCCACGGGGTAGCGCCAACAAGATAACCAGTCTTCAAGTCTTGCAGATTGTCATTGGAAATAGCAGCAATGCTGACAATAACACTGGTCATAAAAATCGCTAAAGCGATGGCGAATTTAGTACCCATTGCAGTATCGAAAAGGCTAACTGTTGAACCGATTCCCAATACGACAAGGGAGGAAATAATAATACCCAAAATGCCAATACCGGAAATTGGGCTGGCCGATGTACCTATTAAACCGGCCATATAGCCACATGCCGCAGCTACAAAGAATCCCATACAGATAGCAACAGCAACACCTACGACAACAAAAATCCAAGTAGTACCTGCTGCCAAGTGTGCATCGGCAATAAAGGAGTAAAAGGTTCCCAGCAGGCCAACGATAATAACGGCTAAAACCATGCCAGTTGTTTTAGGTGACATATCTGTATCCATACGATGCAGATTTTTTCCTGTCTCCGACTTACTCATAGCTTCAATGGAAATGCGCATACCTTCGAGGATTGGCTTAACTAACGTAATCAGTGTCCAGATTGCAGCAATACCGATTGTCCCAGCACCAATAAGCCGTACTTTTTGCGCCCATACACTTTGTGCAAATGCATTAACGCTCTGACCGGCTGCCGGTGTCAGCACAGAGGTAAGATAAGGAACAAATACAACCCACGCCAAAATGACACCCACCAGGATTGCCATACCACTGGCGATACCTATCAAATAGCCGGCTCCCAGTAAAGCAGTAGAAAAACCAATGGGCAGCTGTGAAGTCATTTTACCAAAGGAGAACCAATAGTGAACTTCCGAGGAAATAATTTGGAATCCACTGGTGCAAAAACTGATAATAGCCGAAACAAAACCGCCAGCTAAAATGTCTTTTACACCATTTTCTTCGGATCCGGCAGCATTACCACTTCCTACTTTCAAAATTTCTGCTGCTGCCAGCCCCTCAGGATAAGGCAAATCACTATTAACAATCATTGCACGACGCAGTGGAATGGTAAACAACACGCCGAGACTGCCGCCACATGCACAAATCATCAATGTCTGCCAAAAAGCAAATCCCTGCCAATATCCGATCATTAGCAAGCCGGGAATGATAAATATAACTGCTGAAAGAGTACCTGCTGCTGAAGCTTGCGTCTGTACCATATTATTTTCCAAAATGTTGGCATCCTTAAACATTTTCAAAACCGCCATAGAGATAACTGCTGCAGGAATAGACGATGAAAATGTAAGACCTACTTTTAATCCTAAATAAACGTTTGATGCTGTAAAAATGACTGTAATCAGCATTCCGAGCAACATTCCCCTAAACGTAAGTTCAGGCACGTTTAAGTCATGACTCATATAATCTACCTGTTTCATATGTACACTCCCCCTCTAATAAATTTTTTGCCATCTTGAATTGGCTGCAATTTTCAGATCTGAAAACTCACCCCCCATCGCGATTACTGCGAATACCTGGTGTAAACTGCTTTGGAAGTATTGCAGTAACCTGAATAACACTAAGAAATAGCTTCGTAAGTTTTAATTTTCTATATTTTACCACAAATTCCTGCTTGCTGTTTTTGTCATGCGGACAATAAACC
>CAZCEN010000399.1:0-2629 GCA_964497205.1 uncultured Sporomusaceae bacterium | reverse complement strand
TGGTTCCAGGATTTACTTTCGCTAAAAAAGCAGGATTTTGTAATGATGTGGGGGAATAGATATTAATTCGTAGCGTAAAGCTGCGCATCTAGTAAGGAGAAAAACAGACTATGAACAAAATTTTATTAGCAGCATCAGTTTTCATGATGACAACGGTATCGGCGTTCGCCGCCCCGTCGGTACAAGGATCGACCGGTGTTATTAATACTCCCTCTGCCGATGTAATGCAAGAAGGACAGTTTTCCTTGGGGTATTACCATCTAAAAGACGGTGGTGTAGGTACCTTCAACACGAACATAACGGGAAAATTGGAACTGGGAGTAGCCGGTTTCCGCTATGACAGCCAAGCTAACCAGCAAAATCACACCTATGTAAATGCAAAATACGGTGTACTGCCCGAAACTGTTCTGACACCGGGACTAGCCATTGGTGTGGAAGATATAGCAAATTTAGATAAACGCACTTACTATGCGGCTGCCAGCAAAGCTTTACCGTTTGGATTTAGAATTCATGCCGGTATAGGTAATGGCAGATATGATGGTATGTTTGCTGCTCTTGAGAAGACAATTAATCCGGTAGGGGTCATTACCGGCAATAATGTTTTTCCGGCAACAACCCTAATTGCTGAATGGGATGGCAACAATATGAACTATGGCGCCCGTATGGCAGTAGTTCCCGGACTGAAAGTCGATGTTGGCCGTCGTGACCATCAGACGTACTTTGGAGCAAGCTTCACATACTAGAATCCGACCAAGGAAGTGACATTTTATGATGTACTACCTAGTAAAGCTAATTAGCAGTATAGTATGTATAATGCCGTTGTCGCTGCGGCGGGGACTGGGCCTTCTAATTGGTAACCTCTGCTGGCCGGTGGTACCGGCTAAACGCAAGCGGATGGCGATAGACAATATTAGACGCAGTTTGGGGTTAAGTGAAGGACAGGCCGCCGCTATCGCTAAAGCGAGTGGCATAAGGTTTGGCCCTATGTTTATGGAAGTGCTCCATATGCCCCGGTTGAACGCAAGTAACATTAAACAACAGGTAATGTTGTCCGGTGGTGAAAATCTCGAAGCAGCGCTTAGTTTGGGACGGGGAGCGGTACTTGCTACCGCGCACAGCGGCAACTGGGAACTCCTCGGAGCAGCATTGGCGATGCACGGTTTTCCACTGGTAGCTGTTGTCCAAAAGCAAACCAATCAGGCAATGGACAGATTTATCAATGAATATCGAACCAATGCCGGGATGCACGTTACCTATAAACAAGGTGTCCGGGAAATGGTAAAGCTGCTTGGTGCGGGGAAGATTATTGGACTTTTGATGGACCAGGATAACCATGTAGATGGGGTGTTTGTCGAGTTCTTTGGACGAATGGCGTCTACTCCGCAAGGCGCGGCCGCTTTAGCCCGCCTCAATAATGCCCCGATCGTACCGGCATTCATTACTGAAAATCCCGATGGCACCCATACCGCAATAATTCATCCGCCGGTTATGGTCGAAAAAACATCTGACCGGGAATATGATATCCGCAGCACAACGCAGCATTTGACCGCAATTATCGAACAGCATATCAGGCAGCATCCGCGCGAATGGTTTTGGCTGCATAACCGCTGGAAAACCGCACCGCCAAAACAACAGATAGGGTAGGCAGCAAAAAGAAAGTAGCAAAAGCGAGATTTGATCACCTGCAATGGTAACAGTAACGACAGGAGGGGCGGAAGCCTCAGTCTCTGGTCATTGCGATACTGGTGACAATCTCGCTTTTTTTTGATGCAAAACCAGGGGTCAGGCTTGAGTTATGTGCCCTTTTTGACTTATTTTCACTAAATAAGTCAATCTGCCTATTAACTCAATAATTAGGTTTAATCGACAGTTATACAATTGGGGAGGATGGGGTTAGCTGCATATCAAAGAAAGAAAGTATATATTATTTAGATATATTTTGATATACATATGGACATATAAGTGATATACGTGCTATAATGTACTCCAGAAATGAGGTGAATAGATCTATGCTGCAAAAAAGAATAAGAATACTGAACACGATCAAAAGTATATTTAAAAATTCTATCGAACGCGATATTGTAATACTACTTGTAGTAAGTATAATTATTGGCTCACTGGTAGCCAGCTCGGTCTCAATGGCCGCAAATTCCTACTTTTCGAAAACTCTGGCCAGCCTTGTGGGTGATTATGGCGAATATGACTTAGTAATTCAAGTCAGGGAAGAGATGAAAGATGATACTGCCGCCGAGGTTAACAAAATTGTTAACGATGTGTTTCCCGGGGGGAAGGTAAGCCAGGGACCGACAGTAACCGGCAAATCATATATCTATGTTACTCTGCCTGACCAATATAAAACCAAGCAAATTTATGAAGACTTGCCGAAGACTTTCGGCAGCATTCCAGGCGGCGCCAGTGTCGGTATGATGACAGAGCCGCGTCTTAATATCCGCGGTGTACCGGAAGGTGCAAAGAACATGCTGATTGAGCGCATCATGGAAATGGATGGGGTGCGTTTTGCTTTCCGTGACGGTAGCAGTATCGGCGTAATTCTCAATTCGCTGGACAAGTCTACTGCTGTAAGCAACAATATCAAGAACATTTTAAAAGACTATCAGGTTATCGAAAT
>CAZCEN010000398.1:0-2633 GCA_964497205.1 uncultured Sporomusaceae bacterium | reverse complement strand
CACCACCTTGGCCGAACCAGGCAGCACTTTGCAGACAATCATGGTTCCGCTGTAAGGTTGGGTTGGACAATAGGGACGTTCCTTTTTTGACACTTTACTTAGGAGCACTTAGGTGCCAAAACAGGAACGTCCCTTAGTGTCATTTCAAATTACAAATCAATCCTTACTTTAATTCTTTACGAGTATTCTTTTCAATATCAATTAGCAAATGAACAATTCCTGCTGACATCAAAATCCCAAAGCATCCAGTAATCAAATAAATACCCATCATTATTTCATAAAAATTACCTTTACTAAAAAGTATTACAAGCAATCCTATTATCAACAATAACCAGCCAAATCCCTTTGTACAACTTGCTATTACTGATAATGCTTCATACTTTTGCCCAATTACTGCTTCTTGCATTGCTGGTTGCAACGGTAGATTATTAAGATCTACATCCTCTCCTGCGATTCCTTTACCACACTTAAAACAATGACTGTGCTTCTCATTAACTTCTACCCCGCAGTTTGGACAAGTTGCCATCTGTTAATCCCCCTATGCCTTCCAAATTATTACTTCAGTTTCATTATATGCCTGTACATATGTCGAACTTTGCAAATACATTCATTAATCCCTTACCTTTTCTTCACGAGACAGGGGGCGGTGGTATTGTCTTCTTATTCAGACAGCACCACCGCCCCCTCGCCTATCGTAATCCAATTCACCCGTAACTCAAACTGATAATAAACCTAACAATTTATTAGAATTTCTTAAACTACCAATTGTCCGGTTCGGCAATAAAATACTGACTGAAGAAGACAAAGTCAAAATCAAGGCTTCACTTGACATTATATTCTGGGATACAAAACAAAAAAGCCGCCCACCAGGCGAACCCGGCAGGCGGCAACATCATTTACCTAATATTTAATGCAGGCTAATAAAGCCACATTGCGGGGACGGCTTACACCTGCTCCACCGTCTATCGCACTATCACTTCGTCCACCCTGCGCAACCCAATTTAGTTTACCATTAATGTTAACCCCAGATATTTCATCTAAACAAAAGGTACTTAAAGCTGTTGCTCTACTTTGCGTTGTTTCAGAAAGTCCCCAAATTGCATCACTGCGTAAATCAAACGTCATCAAAGAGCCATTTTGTCTGCTTCCAAGTACACGGCTAGAGTCCACACCACGCCCATCATCAAAGCCGCGAATAAATTCACCACGTAAATCAGGCAAATTAAACGTAGTACTTCCATCTCCTGCTCCAAACATAGTACCAACTGCAGCAAACAAATTTGCGTATTCTTTTCTTGAAACTGCTGAACCATCAGCTTTAAGCCATCCTACCGGAGCTTTTTGCATCGCAAAATACTGAACCGCGCCTGCCGGTGCACAAATTGTAATAATATTATCGGCACTTTTACCATTTAGAGTGTCCGCATTACCGCCGTTAGCTGCTGCAGTAATGGTAATATCCTTTGTACCGTCAAAAGCGACCCCATTAATATTTCTTGCTGTTTCTAGTTTCGTTGCACTAGCAGCATTACCAGTGCATGAAGCTGAAACATCTGCACTAAGCACATCTACAGCAATAGCCACGTTGGCAGAACCGTCAAAGCTGGCACTACCTACAGCATCGCCTTTAAGAGTTATAACCCTTGCATTTGCTAATTTTTCCGCACTTTCTGCGGTGACAGCCGTAGCAGCCGCAACAATCTTATCCTCTTTTAATGCTCTAAAATTCTCCCTGATATCCGCGGTTGATACAGTTACATTAACATCCGCCGGTAAATTTGAATTGTAAGACATGTAATGTTCCTCCTCATTTTACTGTAATAAAAATACGCCTAATACTTAATGCAAGCCAGCAGCGCGACATTACGCGGGCGAGTGTAGCCAATGTTCTCTGTGCTGATGGTCTGCCGAGCCGAAGAGGCGACAATATTGGCCTTAACGCTTCCGACCGAGGGAACAGCTTCCCATCCGAAGTTTCCGATACCCCCTTCGATATTAGGGGCAATGATGTTGGGAGATCCGACGTTACCCATGATGACAGAGGCACTTTGCCCACTACCTATTGCCCGGCCCGCATCAACCCCGCGTCCATCGTCATAACCACGAACAAACTCTCCGCGAAGATCAGGCAGATTAAATGTAGTGCTACCATCACCCTCACCAAACATTGCGCCGACTGCATCAAACAAATCAACATATTCTGTCCGTGAAACGGCTGATCCATCAGCTTTGAGCCAGCCTTCAGGTGCCGTTTGACGTGCGAAATACTGAACAACTCCGGCTGGTAAGATTGCCTGCATCGGCAAAACACTCTTATCGATTTTCCCATTTTCGTCTAATGCTACAATCTTGCCAGCATCTGCAGCCCCCGACGAAACAACTACTGGTTCACCAAATTCAGCACTTACAGAAGTTACAAACTTTTGCATTTTTGCATTCCTCCAATTAATTTATTAAGCCAACATAGCCAGGGAACTCTTATTTCTCACCGTGTGGTTCCTGTACATCGGCTCTCACTTACATACATTCAAGCCAATCGTTTTTTTTAAACGACATAAAACTCTCTAGAACGAGTCAGGTGACGGTTCCTTGACTCATCGCTACGTAAAAACATTTGCCGATATCTAAACTGT
>CAZCEN010000397.1:0-2644 GCA_964497205.1 uncultured Sporomusaceae bacterium | reverse complement strand
CCGACTCCGTACTATCACAGCTTATGGAAATTGCCCGCGAACTGGAAGCGCAGCAGCCGGAACTGCTTCGGCTGGTTATGGAGTATGAGGCTGCCAATACGCTTGAATCCGGACTAGCGGCTGAAATTGTTTATCGGGAAGGTATTCGGGATAACTGCAGCATACGTCAAGAAGTCGCCACTTTTATGCAGAAGCAAATGCAAGGGTTTTATTATCCCTCCACTTACTAGCCGCAAATCCAGTTGCCAATTAAAATCAACGAAATATAAAAAACCAAGAATTAGTCTGTTTAGTCAAGGCTAGTTCTTGGTTTTTTATATGCATAGGAGTCAGCCCTTTTTTTGCCCAACCACTGGTTTCATAAAAGGCGTCGCTTCCCGAGGTAGGAGAATTCATTTTGGACGCGAATTGGTATAGTTAGGGAGGAAGCGAACCATGTCAAAAAATATTATCAAAGCTCTTTACAATCGTAATTATCAGATCTTCTTTGCCGGACAGGGGTTGTCCATCATAGGGACCTGGATGCAGAATATTGCCTTAAGCTGGTTGATTTACCGGCTTACCGATTCGGCGTTTATGTTGGGATTGGTGGCTTTTGTGGGGCAGATTCCCAATTTTGTACTTTCGCCTTTTGCCGGTGTATGGGTAGACCGGTGGGGTAAGCGCAGTGTGCTTGTTGCCACACAAGTATTTAGTTTGATTCAAGCGTCACTGTTAGCATGGCTTACATTAACAGATCGCATAGATGTGAACTATATTTTATATTTAAGCCTGTTTCTTGGCTGTATAAGCGCCTTCGATTTACCGGCGCGCAATGCTATTACCGTAGAGATGATGGATAGTCAGGAAGAACGGCAAAACGCGATTGCCTTGAATTCGGTTACGTATAACTTAGCAAGACTGCTTGGTCCTTCGGCCGCCGGCATTCTTATTCCGATTATTGGTGAAGGGTATTGTTTTCTATTAAATGTAGCGAGCTATTTTATTTCTATTATTTCGCTTATTGCGTTACGGTTACAGCCAATCGTTGCAGAACAGCGGACTGCTAATATGTTTGAACATTTCCAGGAAGGGTATGCGTATACCTTTAAGCAATTGCCGCTGCGAAATATTTTACTGTTACTTGGCATCGTTAGTTTGACGGCGATGCCTTATACTGTACTGTTACCAGTGTTTGTGTCCCAGCATTTAGGGGCCAGTGCCGGGACTCTGGGCTTTTTAATGGCTGTTTCGGGCTGTGGTTCACTACTTGGCGCCATTGGGATTGCAGCCAGGTCTGAATTTCAAGGACTGGAAAAGTTACTGGTTGTTGCGGCTTCTCTGATCGGGGGAGGGCTTATCAGTTTTTTACTGCCGGGCGGAGTATGGTTTGCCGCGGCAGTGATGTTTGTTTTAGGCGTCGGTTTTTTGATTCAGGTTGTAGGGAGTAACACGTTATTGCAATGCATGGTAGATGATTCCATGCGCGGCCGGGTCATGAGTTTTTATACCATGATTTTGATGGGAATTGGTCCATTCGGCAGCTTATTGGCAGGTTTTTTGGCAAGTCAGATTGGCGTTATTTATACCTTAGTGCTGGGAGGAGTGTGTTCCTTGGCCGGCGCTGCCTATTTTGCCCGGCATTTATCGGTATTCCGGGTACAGGCTTGCCCAATTTATGTTCAGTCCGGCAGCCTTTCTTCCCGGGACCAATGTCGTTTTTAATTACCTGCCGCCCAATAATACATAACCCATAAGCAAAAAGCCGATGACAATAACTAAATCCATAGGATTAAAAGAATAAGGTTTTCTTTTGCGTTGCGCATCAATCCGATCCCGGGCTTTGATGCGTTCAAGTTCTTCCTCATAGATTTTTCGTTTTTCTTTTCGTGTGAGAGCCATGACCTTTCACCTCTACGGAAATATCTTAGGGACGACTTTATCGTGCGAAGATAGTATAAGCCACTAACGCCAATAGCAGAACCACACAGGCAGTAATAATAGCCTGTTTCGGCGAAAGTAGTTCTTTTTTATCGGTTTCCCTAAGAAGTTCTTTTGCTAAATCGTCATAAATAGGTGTATCGTCCACAGGAAGTCTAAAAATCGGTTTGCCGCATTTCGGGCATAGTTGCGCACTATCAGGACATTCATGACAACAATAAGCGCATGTAATCATAGGAGCTCCTTTCTTGCGTGAAAAAGTGCAGGTAAAATTTTCCTGTAACTCAATATTCGCCATACCGGTGGCGAATCCTGCACCGGATAGGGGATAGGTTTGAGTCGTTATTATTATATGTCCGGAGATATAGGGCACAGGGTGACCTGTAAGCAGCTTATCAGTCGATAGGCTGCTTTTTTATTTCTTTTAGTACATTGAGATTTTATAAGCAACAAGTTGATTGGGTGTGATTTTGCAGGAAGCATGCAATAAAAAACTAATTTCCAGATATTGACAGCAAACGCCGTTTACCCTATTGTGGTAGTATACAACCCCTTAATATATGAGAAAGAGGTGGTATCTTGTTTAGTAATGGCAGAGGTAAGACCGTGTTAGCTATGGTACTTAGTGTAATGATGGTAGCTTCCTTACTGGCCGGTTGCGGTGGGGAGAAGGTGGCGGGTAAAGTCAAGGATACGGTGACTGTTGGTACCGGATATGATGCCA
>CAZCEN010000396.1:0-2656 GCA_964497205.1 uncultured Sporomusaceae bacterium | reverse complement strand
CTATTGATATAGATAATACTTCTTGGACATTTCCTTAAACCGCGCGGCAGCTTCATCCCACTGCGGCAGCAGCTCAGTCAGCGGTACACCTAAACGCACCTGGCTGTTGCCTGTGTAAATATCAATTGTCGGTGCCGCAGCCGTACCAGACGGATTAAATGAAAATTTACCGCCGCTCATTTCGTTAATAGTATACAACAAAACCAGCCCGGTTCGTACCGGCCGGAATGCCTGCCGGTCGGTTATATGAAGCTGTACCCCGCCACAAAGCCGGCCGTGGTATTTAACCTCAGGCTGTCTTGGCGTAAAGTATACGGGCCGGAAAGCAACCCCCGGCAGTTTTGCGGCATTCATGCGTTCGGCCAGTGCCGCGGCGTCAATCCAGGGCGCGCCAACAAGCTCAAACGGCCGGGTTGTACCGATACCTTCAGAGACATTAGTGCCGCCAAAAATGCCTGTGCCGCTATAAACCAGCGCCGTATCCGGTGTTGGGACATTCGGAGAAGTCATAACCCAAGGCAGCCCGGTGTCGGCAAAGTGCATACTGCGTTTCCAGCCGGCCATTGGAACTACCACCAAATCACAGTTAATATTAAACTCACTGTTCATAAGCCGGGCCATCTCGCCGATAGTCAGACCATGCCGGGCAGGAATTGGGTACATCCCGATAAACGATTCGTAGCCGGGTTCAATAATATTGCCTTCGACCACTTCACCGCCCACCGGATTTGGCCGGTCAAACACAACAAAGGTCTTGCCCTGTTCTTTGGCACTCTGCATAGCATAGGCCATGGTATACATGTAAGTGTAAAACCGGGCGCCGATATCTTGCATATCAAAGGCCAAAATATCTACATTAGCCAGCATCTCGGCTGTCGGCTTTTTGGTTTGACCGTATAAGCTATAAACCGGAACACCGGTATTTTCATCCGTATAACTGCCAACAGCCGCCCCTGCCGGCACATGTCCCCGGATGCCGTGTTCCGGCGAGTACAGTGCCACTAGGTTCGTTTTGGCCTTAATTACATCAATACTACTTTGAAACTGACTGTTCATACCGGTCTGGTTAGTAATAAGCCCTACCCGCTTGCCCGCAAAAACATTTAGATATTTATCAATATTATCAATACCCAGCCGCACCGTAACAACCGCCGCCTGTTCCCGGGACTCAAGCTGCGGTGACGGAGCAGCGCTGCAGCCAACCGCAGCGACTAAAAACAAAACGAGGAAAAAACAGCTTAATAAACGTTTATATTGCATTTTATGCCTCCTCAACCCGTACACGACTGCCTCGTCCGGCTGGTTCTGCCGGTTCTACCAGCAAACGGCGCGGCATGCGCTGTTTTAGTTCGGCCACATGGCTGATAACACCAATTGTTAAGCGTTCCAGATGCAGCTTCTCCAGTGTTGTCATAGCCACATCTAAAGCATGCTGGTCAAGTGAACCAAACCCTTCGTCTAAAAAGAAAAACTCCAACGGATACTGCCCCTTAAGCTGAATTTGCGCTGATAGGGCCAAAGCCAGCGCTAAAGAGGCCTGGAAAGTTTCGCCGCCTGATAGGGTGCTAACAGGACGCTTTACCCCACCGTTGGCATCATCTCTAATAAGAAAACCGCCGTCAGAGCTCATTTCCAGCGCATAACGGTGCTGCGTTATTTGTTTCAGACGCTCTGATGCCTGCCGGGCAACAAGCGACATCTGTTCTTGAGCCAAAAACTCAACAAAGACATTGCCACGCAGCAAATTCCTTAACGACTGCAAACAGTCTCTTTTATCCTTAAACTCCAGCCGCTGCTTCTCAAGCTGTGACCAGCGTTCGTGCTTGACCGCAAGATCGCGGTATTCTTTTTCCGCTTCAACACGCTGCTCAATAGCTGCATTTTTAGCAAGTTCGGCGGCCTGTACTTGCTGGCTAAATTGCTCCCAGTCACTCTCGCTTATGATCCGCCCCTTGAGTGCAGCCGTGAGTTGCTCACATTGACCGGTTAAGCGCTGTTCGGTTTGGGCATAGACGTTAAGGAAATTACGGCCATCTTCCCGCCGTACCTCGGTCATAAGTGCTGCAGTCACAGCAGCAGCGTCGGCAAACCCCTCTTCCACCAGTTTGGCAGCAAGACGTACCTGCAATAGCTCCCGGTGTTTCAGAGCCTCTTGCCAGCGGGTCTCCGCCCGGGTTCGCTCCTGCTCTGCTTCGGTCAAGGCGGCGGCGGCCTGCTCATAAGTTTCCTGTGCTTGACGTTCTTCCCGTCGGACAGTCTCCAACTCCTGCTCGCTGCGGGCTAGCAACTGCTTTGCCGGTATATCTTGAGTAACAGCATTCAGTTCCTGCTTTTTCGCCAGCAGTTGGCTGTTCATACTGTCTAGCTGGGCTTTACGTGCCGCTAAACCGGCTTCTCCTGCCTGGACAAGCTGCTGCAGCCTTGTAATCTCCTGCTGACAGGCTTGCTGTTTTTGCCGGAAACTGATTAACTGCCTATTCAAGGTTTCGGTAAGTTTGTCTTGTTTACTAACATATTCATTTAGTTCCGCCACCTGCGCAAGGGCGGCAGCAGCAGGCACATCCGCGGCAATGTCTCGGCCTGCTGCCTGCAGTATCTTAATAAGCTGGTTGGCCGCCGTTTTTACAGCCGCCTGTGCCTCTTTATATTCGTCTCT
>CAZCEN010000395.1:0-2665 GCA_964497205.1 uncultured Sporomusaceae bacterium | reverse complement strand
ACAACACTGGCAGTTTGTTCAGAGGCAGCCGCTACTTCTCTACTAAGGCCTGTTGTTTCCTTAAGGCCTCTTGTTAAGCTGTTAATAAGCTCCACTATTCGACCGGAAGTAGCAACTTCATCATCAGCCACCTTCATTATCCGCTCAGTATCGGTAACTGTACCACTTGCCGCAGTCAAAATGCTGGCAAGAGCTGAACTGGCAGCATTTGTTGAACTGACAACCTGTTCCATGCCAGTATGGCTGTGCTCGGCCGCGTTTACGGCGGCAGCCGTATTTTCTGTAACTTTACTTAAGAGTGCTGTAACTTCTTGTGCTCCACTACTTGCCTGTTCAGCTAACTTGCGGACTTCTTCTGCAACTACAGCAAAACCCCGTCCGGCTTCTCCCGCTCTGGCAGCCTCGATAGCGGCATTTAAGGCCAGCAGGTTGGTCTGGCCGGCGATACTGGTAATTGTTTCACTAACAACACCGATTTGACTGGAATATTCATTTAACCGGCTGATACGTTCTTCCGTCTCTAAAATCTTAGCTTTCATTTCGGTCATACTAGCAACCGTACTGGCAATTGTTGACTGCCCAGTAGTAGCGGCCTGGGAAGTTACTGACGAGGCATCCTGTGCGGATACGGCCCGTTCTTTTGCCAGTACTATCAGTTTCGCCAGATTATCCAGCGCTTCACTTACCGTTTCGGCGGCTTGTTCACCAGACAATGTATTGTTGGCGACCCGTCCCATGTTGGAAGCTACTTCATTTATCGTAGAACTCATTTCCTCACTGGAGGCCGCTAAATGTTCGGAAGCAAATGCAATCTCTTTACTAGCCCGGCTGACAGCGCCAACAAGATTTGACTGGTTTTCCATCATGGTGTTAAAAGCCTGAAGCAGCCTGCCAATCTCATCGCGGGAAGTTACTTCCGCCCTAACTGTTAAATCTCCGGAACCGGCTTTTTCCATTAACCGTTCTACCGCAAGTATCGGTTTAGTCAGTTTCCGTGCCGTCCATATAGAAAACGCACTGCCCAGCAACAACACTAGCAGACCAACTAATCCCAAAGTCATCAGCGTTTTATTGCGAACTGCCAGCGCTTCCACTTCCGATTTGCCCGCGAACAGAATACCAACCGGTTTCTGATCCAAGCCCAAAAGCGGCTGATAATAGGTGACATACGGCATACCGAGAATTTTGGCTGCACCGGCGTACGTCTGACCACTCTCCAGTACAGCCGCGGCGATTTTGCTGTCAAGTTTTGTTCCGACTACCCGCTTATCTTCTTGAATAATAGTGGTAGACACCCGCACATCACCGGCAAAAACAGTAGCGTCTACCTTTTGCATACCTTTTACTTTATCGACAAAATCATCACGGCTGACAGCCATACTTGCAGCCACAGCCCCAACTATATTGCCGGCAGCATCTTTAACCGGTGTTACCGTTACCGTCAACACTGCTTCCCCGGAAACATCCTCATAGTAGGAAGCAGTCTGCCCTTGCTCAATAACCCGTTTCACGGATTGCTGCTGCAGCGGCTTTCCCTCTCCGGTCAATACCCGTCCTTGACTATCTACTAATTGTAGCGAAGTTAGTTTTACCTGCGCACTGAGGCCGGTAACTACCCGCATGCCGGCGGCAGGATCCTTGCCTATAACTGCCTGGATCACATCCGGGCGGCTGGCGGCCATAATTGCGATAGAACTCACCTGCTCCCGGCAGCCATCCAGTGTAAGTTGCAAAGCAGCCACCCCTTTAATGGCAGCTTCTCTGTTAGCTTCATCCGCATACCGGGTGAAAAAATAACTACTTCCTGTTATCAGTAGTATAGTCACCATTACTATGATAAGTCCTGTATACAGTGATTGTTTAAATTGAATACTTTGCGGCATGCCATAAGCCTCCTTACCAAAATTCCTTTATTATATTTTCTTGCTTCTCCTTAGCAAAAGTCATCCTGCCTGCTTAAACGACCTCCTTTTCACAGTATATTTTATACGCAGCAGCTTGCCAAGCAGGTATTTTTGCGACGAACAGCAGCGCTCCGGTCAGTACCAGTCCTCCTCCGAGCAAAAAGGTATAAGGAGCCCCTATGATACCGGCCACATGACCGGCTAGTAAGCTGCCAATCGGGGTAATCCCGCCAAATGACAACACATACAGACTCATTACCCGGGCACGTTTGTCCTCGTCAACCAATGTCTGGATAATGGTATTGGTAGAAGCCATCTGAGCGATAATGCCAAACCCCATGATAAAAGCGATTACCAGTGAAAGCTCAATTGTAGCTGACAGGGAAAATGCCATCAGCCCTGCCGCAAAAATAATAGAAGTTACAGCAATAACTTTTTCAATACCCACAATGGACTTTCGTGATGCCAGAAAAATAGTGCCAACCAAAGCTCCCAGTCCGAAAGTTGACATCAGCCACCCTAACGTGTCAGGTCCCCCGCCAAGAATTTGCCCGGCAAAAAGCGGCATAAGTGGCAATATGGGAAACCCTACGAGACTGACAAGAGCCAGCAGCGCTCCGAGCACAGCTATGTAACTAATAGCATTGAACAAATAACATAGTCCTTCACCCAAAGCTGCAATAGCCAATCCGGCTATCGACGGCCCAATAATCCGGGCGCTGTTAAACATAGCTGAATTAAGGGCAATGGCATTAGCCAAA
>CAZCEN010000394.1:0-2685 GCA_964497205.1 uncultured Sporomusaceae bacterium | reverse complement strand
CTAGTGTAACAAGTACAAATTTAAACTGGTATGAGAAAAGTAAAGTGATACATCTGGAAATTGATCAGGATAAAGCTAGAAAGTTAGGTGTCGCTTCACAATCTCTGGCTACTTCCCTGCAAGCACAGTTATCTGGTGCGCCGATTTCCGAATTTCGGGACCGTGATAAAACCATTAGTATGGTCTTTCGCTTTGATGCCAAGAATCGTAATGATCCATCCCATCTGAAAGACCTCAACATTCATATTGGCAACGGTAAGTATGTTCCACTTGATCAAATCGCAAAAATAAAGTTTGATGCAGAAGAAGGGGTGATTTACCGATATAATCTAAAGCCTATGATTATCGTTCAGGCAGAAATTAGACCTGGCTTAACCGGTGACGATATTACGGAACAAGTATATAAGAATCTTGAGGAATTGCGGGCTTCGCTGCCACTTGGCTATAGTATCGAATACGATGGCTCGAAGGAGTCCAGCATCAAAGCTTCCGGGTATATCGCCAAACCTGTACCGGTAATGATCATAGCGATTATGATCTTATTAATGATTCAATTGCAGAATATCCCTAAAATGATATTAACACTGCTGACTGCTCCCCTTGGTATTATCGGTGTTACCGTCGGACTGTTGGTAACAGGAAAGCCTATGGGCTTTGTCGTGCAGTTGGGGATTTTGGCCCTGGCCGGAATTATTATGCGAAACTCAGTCATCTTGATGGATCAGATTGACCAGCAGCAAGCTGCCGGCGAAACATTATGGGATGCCATTATTAATGCTACTCTCATACGCTTTCGGCCAATATTGCTAACAGCAGCAGCGGCTATCCTGGGAATGATCCCCTTGGTTTCCAGTATATTCTGGGGGCCGATGGCGGTAGCCATTGCCGCCGGTCTGTTTGGTGCAACCGTATTGACGCTTTTGGTTTTGCCTACCATGTATGCTGCCTGGTATAAAGTAACTCCTAATCAGAATTTGCCGAGCACCGGGGAATTCACTACTCAATCGGCTACATAATTTCTGCGAGGCTGGAAAATGAAATACGAAAGCTAGTTAAATGCATGATTGTTAGGCTTTAGATTTATAAAGGATTTGTGGGTTTTGGGATGTTTATTGTTCGCCTAAACTCAAGTTGAACTGCACCTCCGAACGTTAGGTTTTACTGACATTTGGGGTGCAGTTCACTTTATTTATTTGTTTAAAACAGACAAATCAAGTCGAGCGAATTAGCCTATGTGAAAAATCTGGGTCAGGCTTGAGTTATGTGGAATTTGACTTATTCAATTCTGATAAGTCGAGGGAAAAATTAATTTTGATTCAAGGTTGTGTAATTAAAATAATAAGTATAGCGACTACCCCAGCAAATGAATGAAATGATCTTTTAGATACCGAAATTAGAAAAATATTTAAAAATACAATACTTTATTTGTTTAAAACAGACAAATCAAGCTAAACGAATTAGCCTGTGTGGATGATGAAAAAAGGGGATAAGAAAAGTACAATTAAAGAGAAGTTGCGAGGCCGAAATGAAGACGCCAGTAGAATAAAAAGGGGTGTTATTTTATTATGAGTCAACAGGAAATGGTTTTAGTAAACAAAGAAGAACTGCATCAGCTAATCAAGAATAAGGTAATGAAGGCCGGTTTGCCGGAGGATCACGCGCACGAAGTTGCCAACCACTTAACTTATGCAGATAGCAGAGGCGTGCATTCCCATGGAGCTGTGCGCGTGGAATATTATTCAGAACGGATTTCCAAGGGCGGCAGCAATGCAAAGCCTAATTTCTCCTTTAGAAAAACAGGACCGTGCACAGGTATTTACGAAGGGGACAACGCAGTAGGTATGGTTGTTGCCAAAAACGGTATGATTGAAGCCATAAAAATGGCTAAAGAAAACGGAATCGGTTTTGTCGGTATGCGTGAACTGGGACATTGCGGTACTCTTTCCTATTTCCTCAGAATGGCTACCGACGAAAATATGATCGGTATGTCCATGTGCCAATCCGATCCAATGGTTGTACCTTATGGATCCGCGGATCCATACTTCGGCACAAATCCTATCGGCTTTGCTGCTCCCTGTGCAGGCCGTTCGCCAATTGTTTTCGATATGGCTACTACAGTAGGCGCGTGGGGTAAAATTCTGGATTCCAGAGCTAAAAATAAGCCAATTCCAGAAACCTGGGCAGTAGATAAGACCGGACATCCTACTACTGATCCATTTGCTGTTGCCGGCCTTGTGGCTATTGCCGGTTCCAAGGGCTATGGCTTGATGATGATGGTCGATATTTTGTGTGGTTCATTGTTGGGCGTTCCGTTTGGAAAGCATGTAACTTCTATGTATGCTGATCTTTCTGCCGGACGTGAACTGGGACAGGTTCATTTAGTAATAAATCCAGATTACTTTTCATCTATTGATACATTCAAAAATAATGTGCGTAAAATGGTGGATGAGCTGCATGAACTTCGCCCGGCTGTTGGTTTTGACAGTGTGCTGGTTCCAGGCGAATCTTCAGAAAAGAAAGCTCAGGAATATGAACGCAATGGGATTCCTATTGTAAAAGAAATTTATGATTATCTTGTTAGCGATGACATCCATTTCAACCGCTATGAGGGTAAAAGCGCTTTTGCTTCCGATACATTAGATTAAAGAGAATGCCATGTAAAAACTAGTCACAAAATTTTAACCG
>CAZCEN010000393.1:0-2693 GCA_964497205.1 uncultured Sporomusaceae bacterium | reverse complement strand
AATTTGTTCGGTACTGGTGAGAGTATTGCGGATAAGATACGCCGGCGATTTCGGGAGGAACTCGGGTTAACTGCTTCGGTAGGTGTATCCTGGAATAAGATTTTTGCCAAACTCGGCAGTGATAGGAAGAAACCTGATGCCACAACCATAATTACCGAAAGTAATTACCGTGATACGGTATGGCCGTTGCCGGTTGGCGAATTACTGTATGTGGGCCGGTCAACCAGGCGCAAACTGAACAGTCGCGCGATATTTACGATTGGGGACTTGGCTAAGGCTGAGCTCAAGAATCTGCGGCTGCTGTTAGGGGTTTGGGGAGAAACTCTGTGGAGTTTTGCTAACGGCTTTGATTCGGCTCCTGTCAGGCAAAACGGGGAAGAAGGTTTGGTCAAGTCTGTTGGCAACAGCACTACCACTGTGCGGGATTTAGCCGATAACACGGATGTAAAGCTCATTATCTACGTATTAGCCGAAAGTGTGGCTGCCCGGCTTAGAAAATATGGTTTAAAGTGCCGGACAGTAGTTATCAGTGTACGGAATAAGGATTTGTATTGGTTTGAGCGGCAGGGCAAGCTGACGGTGCCAACCTTTGTTTCTAATGATATTGCCGATAAAGCAATGGAGTTATTCAGCGCAAATTATATATGGGACAAGCCAATTCGCAGCATTGGCGTCAGGGGCGCTGATTTAGTAACGGCAAACGGCCATGTTCAAATTGATTTGTTTGACGGCGATAATCTTAAGGATGAGAAGCTAGAACAAACAATAGACAGTATTCGCAGACGCTTCGGCCATTATAGTGTGCAGCGGTGCGCCATGTTGATAGACAGGCAGTTAACAGGGTTCAATCCAAAAGATGACCATACCATTCATCCGGTTTCTTATTTTAAGTAGTAGGTGGTTAATTTGGGAAAGGTACATATTAAAGTAGTAGCACAACATGATTTAGATGGAAAAATACAGCCACTTTCCCTGATTTGGGAGGATGGACGACAATTTAGTATTGACCGGGTGATTGACGTTCGGCAGGCTGCGTCTCTTAAAGCCGGTGGGCAGGGACTCAGGTATACTTGCCGGGTTTTTGGCAAAGAGATATATTTGTTTTGTGATGACGGTAAATGGTTTATAGAACGGTAGACGCATAAACGCCCTTCCTTGTTAAAGAGAACGTTAGGTTCACTTTGCAAGGAAGGGCGTTTTAGCTATTTTCGCAGTTTAGTTATTTTTCATCCGTTTGCTGATAATCCGGGCAGCATGGATACCGCTGGCGCTGGCCTGCGATAGGCCGCGGGTAATGCCGGCGCCGTCACCAATGGCAAACATATTATCAATTTCAGTTTCCAGCTCCCCTGTCAATTTGAGGCGTGAACTATAGAATTTAACCTCAACCCCATATAACAGGGTATCGTCATTAGTCATACCTGGGGCGATTTTATTGAGCGCGTAGATCATTTCAATAATATTGTCAAGATGACGTTTGGGCAGAACCAGGCTCAGATCGCCAGGAGTAGCTTCCAGGGTTGGTTTGGTAAAGCTTTGGGACAAACGATGTTCATTGGTTCGCCGGCCTTTTAACAGGTCGCCAAACCGCTGCACTAATACGCCGCCGCCCAGCATATTGGAGAAAGAAGCAATCCGTTTGCCATATTGGTGTGGTTCATTGAACGGCTCGGTAAACCGGTTGCTTACGAGGAGCGCAAAGTTGGTATTCTTACTGTGCAGTTTTTCATCCCGGTAGCTATGACCGTTTACGGTAACAATACCGTCGGTATTTTCAGCAACAACATAGCCTTTAGGATTCATGCAGAAAGTCCGGACTAAGTCGCCGTACTGTTTGGTTCGATATACTAATTTGGCTTCATAGACATCATCGGTGATATGCTGGAAGATTTCCGCCGGAATTTCCACCCGGACACCAACGTCAACCTGGTTATTCGTTACCGACAGACCCAAATCCCGGCACTGATTAGCAAACCATTCTGAACCGGCACGGCCAGGAGCGGCGATAAGATAATCACAGGCAATGATGCCGTTTTTTGCTGTTTCCATAACAAAGCCGTTATCCTGCTTTTTGATAGAGCTAACAGTAACACCGAACATCATGGTGATATGTTCTTTCAAATAGTCATATAATGACTGCAGGATTTTTAGGTTATTTTCGGTTCCCAAGTGACGAACTTTGGCATCTAGCAAATGAAGGTCATATTTCAGGGCTTCCTTACCCAGATTACTATTCTGGGTGCTGAAATATTCGACAGGGGCGCCGTATTTTATATTAATTTGGTCAACATATTCAATTAGGTCAAGTACGGTTTGGTCAGGCAGGTATTCGTTGAGCCAGCCGCCGAACTGGGTGGTAAAATTGTATTTACCGTCGGAGAAGGCACCAGCGCCGCCAAAACCGCGCATAATGGCACAAGGATTGCACTTTATGCAAGCAGGTACTTTTTTATCCGAGATAGGGCAGCTTCGGGTATAAATATCGTGACCGGCTTCTATGAGAACTACCTTGACGTCGGGATTGTTTTTGATAAGTTCATAGGCGGCAAAAACACCAGCAGGGCCACCGCCGACGATGCCAATGTCAAATTTTTCAGTCATTACAAAACCACCTCTCCGTATGATTGGGGCGCAAACCGTACAACATTATACTTTACCAAATACTGTTTGTAAATAGGAAAGTTACGAAATTG
>CAZCEN010000392.1:0-2728 GCA_964497205.1 uncultured Sporomusaceae bacterium | reverse complement strand
GATTTGAACTGGCCAAGTTAAGTTCATCAACCGTTACCTTTGTTGTAACATCGCGTAGCACATAATCGGTAGCCGTAAGGGTGTTTCCAAACTGTTGGCTCATTAATTCGCTGGTTTGGACTGCGAAAACGGATCGCTCCGCAATAATGGAAGCATGACTGGATATTAAGTCCTTTACCAGCCAAATTCCCACACTGAGAAAAACAGCACCCACTAAACAATAAATAAGAATCAAAGAAACCGGCGGGCGGTATTTTGCTTTGTTTTGTAGATCTTTATAAGTGCTGAAGCTGTCTTTGCGGCTTTCTCGTAGTATCTTTTTGTGTAATACTCTATGCATACTGATTTTCCGTCCTCCTGTATGAAATTGTATATATAAAACTATCATAATAGCAAAAGATATAAATTGCAATTGCAAGTTGAACACTTAGTAGTAGGGTAGCTGGAGTTCAGGCAACATGGGTGTGTTGTGACTCCATTTTACCTCGGTTGAAAATCCCTATGGGTTTTCTACCCTCCTGTTCAACTTGATCTTACAACGGTCCAATTGATATATATACTGAGAATGAGTCATTAGCTGTTTGCTCAAACATCCTGTCTTAATTTGCTCCTTCATTTCTTATTCTGTTGCACAAGATGCATTCTTATCGCACCTCAGGTTCAATGAGGTGGAAATGATACCAACTGGTCGAGTATAATCATGTTCGCAATTTCATAAATCAATGGAAAACCATTGGGACTCCGCTAGAATGAATGGTGTTTAGGCATTCACAAAGGAGGAGCGATCCAATAGCCAAGAAAAACGATACCACAAATCTCATGGAATATCTGCTCCGGCTTGCTGCCAAAACAGTAGACAACTTGCTTTTATAGTGCACCATGCTACCTTGTGGGAAGCTTTCTTGGGATTTTCTGTTGAAAGTTCAGTTTGACTTGATTTCAGTGCATTTTGCTATTCTACGAAAGAGATGGCTAATCGTTCCTGATGCATTGCTAAACTAGCTCATGCCCTTAGGTTTATGTTGCAGTCCGGCTCCAACAGATCATGGAAGCCAGCCACGACCGAGGAATGACCATGCTAAGAATGCAAAGGACATGCTTTATATAACCAGGCATATACATACCTATGCCACTCAATGCACGGTCCATCATTTTACTGGCGATTTGCACCAACGAATTGGTTGTGATATCAGCTCAGATACCCTGCACAGCGATGCCATTCATTGATCGTGAGAAGCAAAAATTATACTACATCAGCAAATGTGTGCGATTTATAACAGACACACGCTTACTGGACAACGAAAAGGTAACGGATTGATCAACCTTTGAATCGTCTATGGATAAACGGTTCGTGACAATATCAGGAACGATTACGATCTGTCAAGTGTTCAGATGATATGGATTCTCGCCGGCTTATATATCAGCATCTGTAGATTCGACATGTTCTGGCATTCTGCGCTTCTCCCGGTACAGAACTGGCGTTGTGCCAAAGAGAACCTCATCTTCCACTGCTTTCCGCTCCATTGTAACCAGTTCTTTGGCAATGGTTGTGATATTGCGTTGAAAATCCGGCGAGTTGATGCCCTCTATCGTTTTTCCTGCCGTTTTGCGATAATGCGCATAGTTTTTCCATAAGCTGTTGGTGATGCGCCTTACGGTGGAAGGCTTTCGGAGCAGTTCAAGCGCTTCGGTTTTAAACGCCTGAATGTAGGCTTGCTCCGGTGCGCCGTCAAGCGCAGCTAATTCCCGGCCCTTGGCACGCGCCCACGGCGTATCCAACTCCTGAAAAAGAAACTTCAGTTTGGACCATGCTTCATACAGTTCTGCCTTGCTGTTGATTTCCAGATGCTGCAACCAATAAAAGGCCAGCAACCTCCGCCGCCAATCCCACCACTTGAGCGGGCTTTGCATATCGGCAGCCGGGATCAGGAAAAAACCCTGCGAAAGCAACAGCGAGCCAAAGATGCCCGGCGGATTGCCCCGCTTGGTGGCTTTGAGTGTTGTGCGGTATACGCCGCATGAAGGGCTGCCATCCATGTACACAAACGCAGTGATTCCTGCGCGCTTGAGCGTTTCAAGACAGGATAGCGCCCCAAACTTCACATCATCGGTCACCAGTCGACCATGCCGGTTTTTCACCTCCGCCATGCCGGTCCATACCTTTTCGCCATCGCCTCCGGTCAGGTGGATCGGATCCCGCGGTACGCCGAGCCCGGCCATGCACTCCGGGCATACCGGGCACCATTTAAAGTCGCTCCGCTCCCGCCCCATAGCTGCCAGCGAATCCATACCCTTGCCATTGTAGCGTACGGGGCATCCCATGCAACAAGCACTGATACCAATAGCGATCTTGTTTGAAATGATAACGTTCTTTTTATCCATGCTCATCCTTCTTCCTGACAGCGTGCGGTTTAAGCGCATGTGAGGCCTAGAACTTGGCAGTAAGCTGCTTGACCTTGGCCAGATACCCCGGCATATTAAACTTGCGCTCCAGCCCGACGGCGTTCATATACCTGATGGTGCCGAATATCTCCCTCTCCTGCCAAGGCCTGTCGTGCTTGCCAAAACACCAGGCAATCCCGGCAAATGCATTCGGATCCCTGCCGTCAAGGTTATACCGATTATTGAGGGTAATCGCAGTCTGGTAGGCTTCCTGCGGTGTTGCGCTCCATTCCAGGATCTTTTTGCCCCAGTACATCCGCATATAGCCGTTCATCTTGCCGGTCAG
>CAZCEN010000391.1:0-2731 GCA_964497205.1 uncultured Sporomusaceae bacterium | reverse complement strand
CTGGATAAGGGCGACTAACCTTCAGGTGGGTTAAAACCCCATCTGAAGCTAAGTCTACTTTATTAATTCCCGAAAAAACAGGGGTATATACCGAACAAAATTTCTGCCTATAATTTTTGTTATAATATACCAGAAAGCGACAGGAGAACGTCGCCTCAATGGAGAATTTAGTTATGATACGCTAAAGAGTAATTTTGGAGGGATAGTTTTGCAAAAATTTTGTAACCAATTTTTGCGCCGGACAGCCTTACTGTTAACCCTTGTCTGGTGCATACCGGCTATAACCATGGCAGCCCATAAACCCAAGCAGCCCGCTGCTCCGCCACCACCGTTTAAAGTTACTATACTGGCTACGGCCGGTGTTAACGGTCATATTCTTGACTGGGAATACCAATTACCTAAAACGGTAGATTTTGGTCTAGTCAAAGCAGCAAGTATTGTAAAAAAAGAACGTCAAAACAATTTTAATACCATCTTGTTAGATGGCGGCAATATGTTGTCCGGTACAGAACTTACCAAGTACTTTGCCAGCACGCCGTCCAATCTTCCTAACCCGATGGTTGCTATGTATAATAGCCTTGGCTATGACGCCGTAGTCCTTGGCGATGGAGAATTTGCTTATGGTGCCGATTATTTATCCAAATCCCTAAAAAAAGCGAATTTCCCCGTACTTGCTGCCAATACCCGCAATTCCGGTAAATCAGAATTAAAAGCTCAACCCTATATCATTAAAGAATTTACTGTAGGCAAAGACAAAAAGAAGGAAAAAATCCGTATCGGTATTATCGGCGTATCCAACATCAGCCCAAATACATCCTATGACGGCTTGACTTTTAACGATCCGGATACTGCCATCAGCAATACAGTTAAAAAAATTCAAAAAGATGTAAACGCTATTATTATTCTTAAAAATGACGGCTTAGTAATTAATGGCGTTACCGCTGCCGCTCCTGGCAAATTTGGCACCAGCGTTAGCAAAACAGAACTTACCTTCGAAAAGGTCGGTAAAAAGTGGTGGATTACTCGCCAAACCGAACCGACTAACATATCTACAGTAATCGCACCTTCCGATAAAACCATGAGTGATGCGATCTGGCCGTATCATGATGCTACGTTGCAAAAAATTGCGGCCGACAAAAAAGCTGCCGCCAATAAACCTGCTAAATAAATGATTGTAGACGCAACATACTTAAACTCTTTGTAATGCCAAAAGGCTGTGAGAAAACTTTTTTATAAGTTTCTCACAGCCTTTTTGTTCTAAAAAAGCATATTCTTCATATATCAGGCTAGAGCCTAATAAATTTCACTGCCACCGTTGGTCAGCTGCCCAATCTATTTACTACTACAATTAAGCATTCAATAGATCGTCCAGAAATTTCGCGATTATGCTATAAAACAAATATTCGCAACTAACTCATTATTTATTAGGGGAGCATTCCCATTGGATCGATCGGCTCACCGTCTTTTTGAACTTCAAAATGCAGATGCGGTCCGGTTGAGTTACCAGTACTACCCATAGAAGCAATCCGCTGCCCAGCCCGTACATATTGCCCGCGTTCAACAAAATAATCGTCTAGATGGCCGTAGAGACTTACATAACCGCCGCCATGATCAATCATAACAGCATAACCATAACCGCCCCGCCAGCCTGCCCAGATGACACGCCCCGCGCGCGCGGCCATGACATGAGTGCCAATATCATTAGCAATATCTACACCGGCATGCAGTCGTCCCCATCGCCAACCAAAAGGCGAAGAAATTTCACCTTTTGTCGGCCAGATAAAACGGCTGGCAGATGCCCGTGATACAGATGTATCGGCTCTAGCCCAGCGCGCGCCAGGAATAAATAATTTTTCACCAACGGCAACAGTATCGGAGTCTTTGCCGTTCACGGATTTGATCGTATCCAGCTGTACACCATATGTATGTGCAATATCCCATAAGGTATCGCCGCTGTTCACTTCATACATAACGCCCTTATTAGGCAATATGATCAACTGATCGCCAGGATGAATAAGGTCGTTGACTCCAGGGTTTGCTGCTGCTAAGGTATCAACATCTATATTATACTGCTGAGCTATGCCCGTAAGAGTATCTCCGGCTACCACTGTGTGCTTGCGAATAACTTGTGGGGCAGCCTGCTGGCTTGGTGGAGGAGCAACTACCGTAGTCTGGGCAACTTGCGGGTCATTCGGGGGTACTGTAATATTCTCTGGGAAAATATGTATCCCACTATTGACTGTCCAGGCACCGGCTAAAAGTGCAATGCCCCCCAGATATGCCCATTTCTTTGCATTCATTGCTTTCGGCAGACTCAAATACATCACCTCGCTTATGATTCAATTAGCATTACTTAAGTCATGCTGCTAATTTCAAATGAATCCCAGTATTAGTATAAGCAACAAGTCCTAAAAATATGCATAACTTGGATTAATTTACTGAAAACTTACATATTATATGTCATTTTCACTAAGATTACTCAATAAATAACCATAAAAAATTGCTCTTTTCCAATTTTCCCAGAGCGGAGGCCTTCTGCATAGCTAATATACAGGACCTATTTCCAGTTACTGTGAAGAATCATCGGGTGAAGCCGCATGGAAAAGTGTGTTATATCTTAGAAAATAAAAAAGCGAGATCGAAAAAAACGATCTCGCCCGTACGTGTGTATATACTTAAGCCCGTTTAATTGCCATAGGCTTTTTATCAAACTTATGAATCGCGTCAACAA
>CAZCEN010000390.1:0-2779 GCA_964497205.1 uncultured Sporomusaceae bacterium | reverse complement strand
GTTAACAGATATGGTAGGGTTTGTAACAGTAGTAATTGACGACCGCCCGGTTTTTGCCAATAAGGAGCGGTTTCCGCAGTCCGAAGTAATGGTTGTGGATAATTATCAGTGTGTGCCAACACTTCCTATTAACCAGGATAGTTATCTAGTTATTGTGACCAGAGGCCATCTGCATGATGGAATCGTACTGGAGCAAGCGCTCAAAACGGAGGCTTGTTACATTGGGATGATTGGCAGCAGAACCAAGCGGGATTACTTATATAAGGAGCTACAAGCCAAAGGCGTCAGTGCGCAAAGATTACAGCAGGTTAATTCGCCGATAGGTATTAATATTGAGGCCGAGACTCCGGAGGAAATAGCGGTTAGTATTGTTGCCGAATTAATAAAAGTAAGAGCGGAGCGGGAAAAATGTCTAGCGCAAGGATAGTAGGACTAATTGTGGCCGCGGGTTATTCTTCTCGTATGGGGACCTTCAAACCGCTACTGCCTCTAGGGGAAAAAACAGTAATTGAAGCGGCAGTAGATAGTCTGCGAATGGCAGGCGTAACAGATATCCGGGTTGTAGTAGGGTATCGGGCGGCTGATTTACATCCTGTATTAGACCAATTACAAGTTGATATTATTGAAAACCCCAATTACTCACAAGGAATGTTTTCGTCTGTGGTTGCCGGATTAAAAAACTTTGCCGGCGATGCCGATGCATTTTTTTTACTGCCAGGAGATACTCCGGTGATAAGAAGACGCAGCATAAAAGACATAGTGTGTGAGTACCGCAAGTCTAATGCTGCCGTCACTTATCCGGTTTTTAACGGAGAACGCGGCCATCCACCGCTTATTAGTGCCAAGTGTTTTGAACGTATCCTAAGCGGTGACGGAGTTGGCGGACTTCGCCGTATTCTTAATCAGTATGAAGCTGACAGCATAGATGTGGCGGTAGCAGATCAAGGGATATTGCTCGATATGGATACTATGGAGGATTTTAAACAGCTTACTTATTTTTATCTGCGGCGCCACATACCGACGTATGACGAATGTCTTGCCATATTGAATAAGCACCAGGATGACGATAGGGTATTGCAGCACGGGCACGTGGTTGCTGAGATCGGCAAAAGTTTAGCCAGTCATCTTAACTGTGCAGGGCTAAGTCTCAGTACTGAATTGGTATATGCTGGCGGTCTTTTGCATGATTTGGGCAAGGGAAAGCCTAATCACCCTAAGCGTGGGGAACGGTTGCTAAGGTGTAAGGGATTTTCCGAGTTGTCCGGTATTATTGCTTCTCATATGGATATGGAACTGAAGCCGGAGTGGGTTATTGATGAGGCCTCATTAGTATTTTTGGCAGATAAATTAGTTCAGGGTACAAGACTCGTGTCGCTAACCGAGCGTTTTACACCGGCACTAGAAAGATTTGCTGATAATCCTGAGATACTTAATGCCATTTCCAATAGAAAGCGAACTGCGGAAGCCATCTGGAATAGAGTAGCGGGCATTTTAGGGATGAAGGAGTTAAGCAATGGATGAGGTTATAGAGCAGAATGAGATACTGCTTTCAACAACACAAAGTGTATGTCCAGAGTGCTTGAAGCAGATTCCTGCAGTGCGGGTGGCAAGGGGCAATAATGTATATTTGAGAAAAAACTGCCCGGAGCACGGCGAAGTTCAAGTCTGTGTGTGGGAAGGAGAGCCTGGATATCTTGATTGGGTTAACCCGCAAATTCCATCGTCGCCGGTGGCATGTGCAACCCAAGTTGACAAAGGCTGCCCGTTTGACTGTGGTCTATGTCCGGAGCACCGCCAGCAAACCTGCTGTGTGTTGTTAGAAGTAACAAATCTATGCAACCTGCACTGTCCGGTTTGTTTTGCCTCTGCTTCAGAGAACTGCAAGGAGGAGCCTGACTTCAAGGTTATTGAGGGCTGGTACCGAATGCTAATGAATAGTGGCGGCCCGTTTAACATTCAGCTATCAGGGGGCGAACCAACTATGCGCGATGATTTGCCGGAGATTATCGCTTTGGGCAAAAAGCTAGGTCTGGTTTTTTTTCAGGTTAATACCAATGGTTTGCGTTTGGCGGCAGATGAACAATATGTAGAGAGATTAAAAGCCGCCGGTCTTAACTGTGTCTTCTTGCAATTTGATGGGATAAGTGATGATGTCTACTTTAAACTGCGCGGGCGGGCGCTATTTGATCTCAAAAAAAAGGCCATAGAGGTTTGTGCCGCACATGACCTTGGAGTTGTACTTGTACCTACGCTGGTTCCTGGTATAAACGACAGTCAGTTGGGTGATATTTTGAATTTTGCCATACGAAATATGCCGATAGTCAGGGGTGTCCACTTCCAACCTGTAAGCTATTTTGGGAGATATCCCAAAGAGCCTGACGACAGTGACCGTATTACACTTCCTAGGGTGCTGCGCGAAATTGAAAAACAGACAAACGGGCAAATGAAAGCAAGTGATTTCCGTCCGCCAGGTGGCGAACATGCCCATTGTTCTTTTCACGCTAACTTTATTTTAATGCCGGACGGGCAAATAAAACTGCTTAAACAAGATTCGGCGAGCAGTTGTTGCTGTCAGGGTAAGCCGGCAACAGAGGGGGCAAAACGCGCCAGGCAGTTTGTCGCCAGGCAGTGGTCAGCTCCGAAAATCGGTACTAAGCGCAAGGAACAATTAAACCAGGCGGGTGTTGGCAATACAGCCAGTCTTGATGCATTTCTAGAACGGGTAAATACGTATACGCTTGCCGTTTCGGGGATGGCCTTTCAAGATGTCTGGAACTTG
>CAZCEN010000389.1:0-2784 GCA_964497205.1 uncultured Sporomusaceae bacterium | reverse complement strand
CCCTGGCCGACGGTTTTGCCGAATTTGAAAAAAGAATTGCTTTTATCCGATGACTAACCCGCTCTAAGATTCCCTCTTCTCCAAGCAGGAATCAAGAGCGGTTAAGTCCCTGGATAAGGGCGACTAACCTTCAGATGGGGTTAATAAACATCTGAAGCTAAGTCTACTTTATTAAATAAGGGGGAAATAAGATGGAAAAACTCATTATTACACTTGCTCCTACCGGTAATGTACCGACCAAGAGCATGACACCGCATGTGCCGGTTACTCCGGCGGAAATTGTAGAGGACGTTGTTGCCTGTTATGAACGGGGGGCCGCTGTCGTTCATATTCATGCCCGGGATGCCGAAGGAAAACCTACTTCGGAGCTAAATTGCTTTGCGGAAATTGTTAATGCTATCGATAGAACAGGCTGCCCGATTATTAAACAAATATCTACCGGCGCCCGCGCTGGTAAAACGGCGGAAGCCCGGGCCGAAGCACTGGCCTTAAATCCGGTATCTGCCAGTTTGTCCACCGGTTCTTCCAACTTTCCTAACTCAGCCAACCTTAATGAGCCTAGCTTAGTGGAATACTTGGCTCAAACCATGATCGAGAGAAACATCAAGCCGGAGATTGAAATTTTTGACGCTGCTATGATTAGTAATGCCCTTGATCTCAAGAAGAAAGGACTGATCAAAGATCCACTCCAGTTTAATCTGGTATTAGGGGTTAAAGGTTCTTTGCCTGCTACTCCGAAGAATCTTTTCTTCCTTGTGGAGAGTCTGCCGCCGGATGCGGTATGGAGCGTGTCAATCGTAGGGGCGCAGCACCTGCCCCTGTCCGTGATGGCTATGGCGTTAGGCGGACATGTCCGGGTTGGTATCGAAGATAATATTTACTACTCCAAAGGTGTACTGGCAACAAATATTGCGTTGGTGGAACGCATAGCCGGCATTGCCAAGGCCATGGGCCGCGAAATTGCTACACCGGATGATGTAAAACGGATCTGGGGTTTAGAATAAATACAGAGGCGCAGACATTACAGTCTGCGCCTTTTATCTTAATGCCTCTCCACATTTAGAATGTGATACAGGCAAATAAAGGGTGACAGGGCTAAAACAGGAGGTTTTTTGGATATAATAGAGAATTATGGTATTGATTACTGTTTTCTAGGAAAGGGGTTACTGGCTATGGCAAAAGATTGTTCGTTCGATATTGTATCAGAAGTAGACTTGCAGGAGATGGATAACGCGGTTAACCAAACAACGAAAGAAATTGGACAACGCTATGACTTCAAAGGCAGCAAGGCTGAAATTATTTTAGACAAGGAGTCTTTGAAGCTTTCGGCGGAAGATGAGTATAAACTGGGAGCCATGTTAGATGTCCTGCGGACAAAAATGGTTAAACGTAATGTTCCGCTAAAATGTCTTGATCCGGGAAAAATCGAGTCGGCTTTTAGTGGTACCGTAAAGCAGACGATTACTATTCAAAAAGGCATCAGCAAAGAAAAAGCCAAGGCGGTAGTAAACTACATTAAAGAACAGAAGCTAAAAGTTCAGGCACAGATCATGGATGACCAAGTACGGGTAACCGGGGCTAAGAAAGATGATCTGCAAGCAGTTATTCAAAAGCTGAAGGAAAAAGACTTCGGCATTGATTTACAGTTTATTAACTTCCGCTCATAAACCTAAAATAACAACGGGATTGCATGGTGCCATTCCTCCTTCGTGAGTGCAGCAGGCAATCCCGTTTTATTGTCCTGTAGGAAAATAATACATAGTAAATTGCCATATTGGCCGACGCGGTCAAAGAAGGCTCGCTGCGAGCGGGGCTTGCGTTACTATCTCCTAAGCTACTGAGGGCTTGCTGCCCACAATAGTGAAGGCTTTAGTCAGCCGGGTTCGGTCAAAAGCTTCCTGGACTGCGTTGCCAAGTCCCATTAGAATAACCGCTCCGTCGTTTTGACGGGCGCGCTTCTCGATATTAACAAGCATGCCTAACCCGGTTGCATTAATGGAGGTTACCTTGGAAAAATCCATCGTGAAATGCGAGTAGCCTTTGGCTATGTATTTGAGAACTGCTTCCCGGACCGAGACCGCCAATTCTCCCTGCAAGCTGCCTGATAAGGTGATAACTACCTCGTTATCGACAATGTTATATTCCGGATAGACCATGTCCTGATTCCTCCTTATTTTGATTAAAGGTGAAAAAACTGATAGCGGTTGTCAATTTGCCAGCCATCGTATTAGTCTCAACAGAATTAGTGGCAAGTGAGTCCATGACGCTGGCCGTTTGTTTGGTGGCGGCTGAAACCTCTTCCGCCTGGGTGGCAGTGTTTTCGATAACAGTGGCAAGAGAATCAATTAAATCAATAATCCTGTCCGATTGGGTGACTTCTTCATCGGTAACCGACAGGACAGCACCAATGTCTGTTACGGTATTATTCACAGCGTTCAAAATATTTTCCAGGGCCAAATTAGCCTGCCCGGCGCTGGCTACGCCTGCTTCCACTTCGTTGCGGCTGCTTTGCATGGCTCTTACCGCGGCTGAGGTACTCTCCGTTACCTTTTGAATTAAAGTCGTTACTTCGGCTGCTCCCTGAGTTGATTGTTCCGCTAGTTTCTGGACTTCCTTAGCCACTACCGCAAAACCGCGTCCGGCTTCGCCGGCCCGGGCGGCTTCAATGGTGGCATTGAGAGATAAGAGCTTGGTTTGCGAGGCTATGGCGGTAATGGTTTCGGTAATGGCACCGATTTTGGCAATATACGCATTGAGGGCAGCCATTAATTCTTCGGTTTCCAA
>CAZCEN010000388.1:0-2784 GCA_964497205.1 uncultured Sporomusaceae bacterium | reverse complement strand
TGATAGTTGTTAGTGCTTGTTTAGCAGGAGTAGAATGCAGGTATAATGGTCAGGCATTTCCGGTACCTGCGATCGTTGACATGGTAAAGTGTGGTCAGGCGATTCCCATTTGTCCGGAACTTTTAGGGAATTTACCGATTCCCCGGCCTAGTGGCGAACGAAGAGAGGGACGGATCTTTTCGCGGGACGGCGAGGATGTTACGGCTGAATATGAATGTGGCGCAAAAGTAGCATTAAGTATTGTTAAACTAGTTAATGCGGATAAAGTTATCCTTAAATCGAAATCGCCGACCTGCGGCTGCGGGCAAATTTATGACGGTACCTTTTCTGGTAAGATCATACCTGGCGATGGTATTTTTGCGGAGCTGCTTAAAGAGAATCATATTGCAGTATATACCGAAAATCAGCTTGATGAACTGTAACAGAGGAGGGTGTCATGTCGGAAGCTAGTACAAGGGAGCTGCCTTCTCGTCCCCGGTGTGTAGGGTGCCAGCACTACTACATTACTTGGGATAAAACGTTCCCTTATGGCTGCAAGGCCATGGGGTTTAAAAGTTATAAAACGCCATCGGCCGTTGTTTGGGAATCCTCAGGGCGGGAATGCCTGGCTTTTCTCGATAAAAAGAATGGTCAATAGGGTTGTGTTTTTATTGTGAGATATTTAATTAAATGTACTCGTAAATCGTAGGAATCACAGGTGTGTAAGCAGTGAAAAAAGCCGCGAATTATCGCGGCTTTTTGTATATTACTCAGAGTCTTCTATTCGTACAAAGTTTGACTACAGCTTGAATTGGCTGATTGCTTCATCCAGTTCATTAGCGAGTGTTGCCAGCATAGTGGCGGCTCCTTGTATTTCTTGCATCGAGGCTGTTTGTTCCTGGGTCGAGGCCGCGACGTTTTGGATACTGGCGCTGGTTTCAGTAGCCGAAACCGAGATACTATTGACTGATTCAACAATCTGAGCAGTGCTTTGGGAGACACCGGTGATAACATTGGCAATGCTCCGGGATTGAGTAGAAACCTGCTGGATGGCATCCTGGATATCTTCAAATGTACTTTTGGTTTTGTCAAACATAGTAATGCCGTTGTGGACTGAAGTAGTGCTTTCACCCATAATATGCACGGCTTTTCCGGTTTCTGTCTGAATTTCGCTGATTATGGTGCTGATTTGTTTGGCGGCAACTTCCGATTGTTCGGCCAACTTGCGGACCTCATCAGCAACCACGGCGAATCCCTTGCCTTGTTCGCCGGCGCGGGCGGCTTCGATTGCCGCGTTCAACGCCAGCAGGTTGGTTTGTCCGGCAATGCTGGTGATTAATGTGCTGATTTTATCAATCTCCCGGGATTTATCGCCTAAGATATTAACTACACCGGTGGCTGACCCCACTTTGTCGCTAATCATGGCCATATGATCAATAGCGGAGCTAATGGCCTTGTGACCATCTACCGCCTTTTGCGCTGTCTGCAGAGTCAGGTTCGTTACTGTCTGCATATCGTTGTTGATATTGAAAATTTTCTGGGAAATCTCATTGACCGAGCTAGTGGTTTGGCCGGCGTGCAATGTTTGGCTTTCCATGTGGCCAGCAACATCTTGTACTGTGATGGCAATGTGTTCGGTAGCTTTGGCTGTTTGCTGGGCACTGGCGGTGAGCTCTTCCGAGGAAGCCGCTACTTGATGCGAGTTTTCAATAATTCGTTGCAATAGCTTGCGCAGGTTCGCGAGCATGTTGTTAAAGTTTTGCCCCATTTGGCCGAACTCATCACTAGACTGAATTGTCATCGTCTGCCGCAGATCACCTTCAGCCATAAGCGCTGACAAACGTTTAACTTCGTTGATGTTTTTGGTAATAAACCGGGCGTAGAAGACAATGCCAGCGAATACCAGTACAATAGCAATCACAGCAACAATGATTTGCCGTAGCATCAGGCTTTTGAGAGGGGTATATAATTCCTCCGCCGGAATAGCCAAGGCAAGAATCCAACCGGTTTCCGGCATTTGTGCATAATAGAGGAGGTGCTTGTCGCCGCCGTTAATAAATTGGGTACGGCCTTGTTTACTTTGAAGGATTTCTTTGCCGACTGCGGCTAATTGCGTATTGGAGTCTTCGGTTATTTTGACTTTCATGTTTTTTTCGGCATCCCGGTCAGACATATAGGTGCCGTTTTTATCGATCAGGAAGGCCCAGCCTTTTTCCCCTACTTTGGTTGCGGCAACAGCCGCTTGCAATTGGCTAAGATCCATGTCGGCAGTTGCCATTCCCAGTAACTTTTTATTACTGTCGTAGAAGGGGAAGGAAGCAGTAACCATAGTGATTTTAGTCATTTCGTCATAGTAGGGATCTGACCATACGACAGGTTGAGTGCCTGCAGTTGCGTTTTTGTACCAGTCTTGGCTGGGATAGTTATAATCTGGTTTTTCATAGTCCTCGGTATAAACAATCTGTCCTTTGTCTTTATAAGCATAAGGACCAAAAAACTGCAGGTTGGCCTGGTACTGAAAGGGTTCAAACCAAATGACTGCTCCCAGGGTAAGTTGATTCGAGGTGATGGCGTTTTGCAGAAAGGCGGAATATTGGTTCTTGCTAATGTGCGAACCACCTTTTTCGACAATACGGGCAAGGGTTTCACCGATGGATTTATGGGTATTAAGGTGGGTGCGGAAACCGCCTAGGGTGACATCCATTTGAAGTGTCATTTGTTTGTTAAGTTCGTTTTCGATAATTTGATAAGAATAATGATAGCTAATCCAGGATAAGGCTAGCATGACAAGCAAAAGCAAAGGCA
>CAZCEN010000387.1:0-2820 GCA_964497205.1 uncultured Sporomusaceae bacterium | reverse complement strand
ACATAGTCACGGGTAATACCGTACTTTACACCCCTGGGTCCGCCGGCACATTCAGCTACATTGCCGCCAATTGTGGAAGTTTTGGCACTTGCCGGGTCAGGAGGAAAAAACAGTCCGGCCTGATTTACGGCAGTAACAAGATCTTCGGTAATTACCCCGGTCTCGACAATAGCCAGCCGGTTAGCCGTATCTATTTCAATGATCTTGTTCAGGCGGGTTAACACCAGGCTGATTCCCCCCTTTACCGGAACTGCGCCGCCGGATAAGCCGGTTGCCGCCCCCCGGGCGGTTACCGGAACCTGGTAGCGATTGGCCAGCTTAACGACAGCTGCCACTTCCTCGACACTGCCGGGTTTGACAACCACATCAGGCGGAAAGTCCCGAAAAGTTGCGTCAAAAGAATAGCATATCCTGTCTTCCAATCCATCCATAACATAAGAGGAACCCACGATCTGTCTCAACTCTGCTACCATTTGCTGCTTCATTTGTCTCACCCCCTAATCCAGGCCATAAGCCTTGGCTATTACTTCCGCAGTATGCAATACCTTCATAGAACTACCTTTTTGTCCCAACCCATCGGTAATATGCATCCGGCAGGCAGAGCAGCCTGTTGCCAGTATGTCGGCCCCGGTTTTTTCGGCATTATCCAGCTTCCAATCGTTAATGGTCCGGGAGATGTCATAGTAGACCATGCTAAAGGTTCCGCCAGCGCCGCAGCATTTGGCGGCATCCTTCATTTCCACATACTTCAAGCCTGGAATCGCTTTCAATATCTGTCTGGGTTCTTTCGTAATCCCCATGCCGCGGACCATGTGGCAAGGATCGTGATACGTAAGAGTCGCCTTTACTTCCCGTAAATTATCTTTCAGTCCTAAACCAACCAGGAACTGAGTGATATCTTTTACTTTTACGGACAACTCTTCCCACATTCTCTTCACTTTATCGTCTTCGATGATTGTCCCATATTCGTGCTGCAGTGCAGCGCCACAGGAAGCACACCCGGTTATAATGGCATCGTAATTTCCCGCTGCCAGCACCTTGACGTTCTCCTCGGCTAAATACCGTCCTACCTGATAGTCGCCGGAGGTAAAGGCCGGTGTACCACAGCAGCTCTGCCGTGACGGTATAATTACCTCGATGTCATGCGCTTTAAGAATTTTTACAATGGCTTCACCGGCTTCCGGGTAAATATAATTCAGCATACAGCCTGTATAAAAGGCCACTCTGCCTTTTGGCGAAGCCACCTGGTTTCTCTCCGGCAGCCTACTTCTGAGCGGCGATGACGCCAATGGCGGAATGATTCTTCTTTGACTAAGTCCGGCACCAGGCAAGGGAAAACGCGCCAGCTTACCTCTGCCATTGGGGGCGTCCTTAAATACCATGCCCTGGAAAGTTGCCCCCATTTTTAATCCCAAATCAAACAAACGGCGATACGTTAATCCGGTAAACGCCAATTTCTTAGCTAGCGGTAAACCATTCTTAGCTGCTAATTCACGCCTTGCACTCAAAAACAATTCATCTGTCCTCACACCGGAAGGACAACCTGGCACACACGCTTTGCACAGCAAACATTTTGACATTCTGGTCTGAAGTTCAGGGGTTAGCGCCAATTTGCCTTCGGTCACCGACTCCAGCAATTTCACCTTGCCCCTGGCAGTGGTATTTTCGTTATCGGCCGCTTGGAATACCGGGCAAACAGAGCGGCAAGTACCACAGCGAATACACTTTACCAATTGCTTTTGCCATTCGGCATATGATTTTTCCACTTTACTTCACCTCCCGTGGTCAGCGGTTTAGTATCCTTTTAGGATCAAGCGCGGTTTTAGCGCGGTGTTCCAATTCCGCCATTATCCCGGCCGGCCGCTTACCTGTAAGCCGTCCATACTTTCCGGAACTGACTCCTCCGGCTTGTTCCACAGCTTCGATAATATTCTCGATAAACGTATCCTGCGGATAGGGCTCGGCAAAAACTATATTTAACTTGCCCTCGGCTAGTTGACCGAATAGACTGGCCTTAACCCGGCTAGCTTTGGCTTTTTCGTAAAAAATCTTGTAAAACTCTCCTTGCGCGGTAAACGGCATTTTGATTTCCTCGGTAAGCACATACTGATCGGAAGTCCGGTATAAACAGCTCCACTTACTTGCCATCTCACTGCATCCGTCACTAACCTCGTAAATAGTTCCTTTGTACTTTTTGATGAATATCTCGGTATTTTTCCATTGCTCAGAAACTTCTTCACTTAAGCCATCAAACTCCATCATGACCAGCTGACCGGAAGAGTCTGTGCGAAAAACACTTTGCTCACCTAGATCAACCCATAATAAATACGCAGGAACAATATGACTGGCTTTCAAATCTTTGATAAATGCCAGCAATTCCGCTATGCCTTTGAACGAAACACTGACTGCTTTCCGGGTTTCAGGCACCGGCAGCAGCTTAAGCAAATATTTCGCGGTAATACCAAAATCCGTGTACGGGGCATTAAAGAAGCGGGTAAAATCGTAGCCGGTTACATTCTTAACCGTCTTACCACCGGTTTTGAGGATTTCACCGGAAGGTAACACAACTTCCGAACCCATCAGAAAATGCTTGGTACACCCGTACTTTAAACTGGAAATGGTAGAACAGCCCTCATAAAACAGTTCGCCTACGGTCTTATCCTGATAAAACAACGTATCAGCCGGAATAAACCTAAGTCCCTGTTCCGCTAATTTCTTAGCAAGTGCGCCAAGTTTTACCCCGGGTTCCACTGTCGCAACCAGGTTAGCTGGATCGATTTCGATAATTTCATTGAGCTTCGACAAATCAATAGTTACTCC
>CAZCEN010000386.1:1622-2833 GCA_964497205.1 uncultured Sporomusaceae bacterium | reverse complement strand
ACACCGAGAATCGCTGAAAAAGCAGTCATGGAAATAGCCGCCTGCCAGCCATAATGGGTAGCTACCCAAGCAGTTGCAACCGGTGCTACCACACCGCCGATATTACCCCAGAAATTCATCCAACCTGAAACCGTACCGCAAAATTTGCCGCCAATGTCCATAGAAGCGGCCCAAGATGCGTTAAAAGTAAACCCTAATGCCCCTAGTGAAATCGTGAGCCAGAGAACATTCATCGTTGGTGTGGCCGCAAGAGCAGCCATATAAAGCGCCGCGCCGGAAATTAAAAGGCCACTTGCTCCGAATAGCGTACGCGCTTTGTGCTTAGATACCCCTGCGGCGATAAGCTTGTCACTGACAAATCCCGTAAGAAAAGTAATAATACATAAAGCAGCCCAGGGAAAGGAAGCGGCGATACCCATTTTAGCGAGTGAAAACCCTTGCGCTTCCATGAGATAGAGAGGCAGCCACGCAAGAAAAACATACATAATGTAGTCGGTAATAAAATATTGTAAGCCAATGGCCCAAAACTGTGTTGAAGTGATGAAACATTTCCAAGGGGCAATCTTTTTAGCCGCCTTCGGGTCACTCAATACCATGCCGTCTTCAATATAATCGGCTTCCGCCTTATTAACAAATGGAGATTGACGCGGGTCATTTTTCGCTAAGATCCACCAAGCCAAGGCAAGAACCAACCCCGCTGCGCCGAAGATTATGAATACTGAACGCCAGCCGAAAGCCAGCATTAAGGCAACCGTTACCGCAGGACCAAACACCGGACCCACAAAAGCTCCACTCAGCATAAACGAAGAAGCCGTTGCCTTCTCAGTTCTATTAAACCAACGATAGATAAAATTATTCATAGCCGGAAAAATAGGTCCTTCGCCCAAGCCAAATAACGTTCGAATAATTGCAAATGAAGTAAAACCAGAGCCCCATGCGGTAAGAACAGTAAAAACTGACCACCAGGAAACTGCCAGCGTTGATGCAATGCGTTGCCCAAAATACTCTGCCATCATCCCGCCCGGAATCTGCATAAATGCGTATCCTGAGAAAAAGGCTGTCTGTAAAAATCCCATATCTACCTTAGTAAAACCATATTCTTGCATAATTGTCGGCGTAGCTACCGACAAATTAACCCGATCCATATAGGACATAAAAGTAATTAAGAAAATGAGTACTGCCATAAACCAGCGAAAATTTGTTCTTTTCAA
>CAZCEN010000386.1:0-1522 GCA_964497205.1 uncultured Sporomusaceae bacterium | reverse complement strand
CTATCCCTAACTTATCGATAAAATCTGAGCAACATGTTACATGTTTACAATGTGCCATTATTTATAGTGTTTTCCGCAAAAACATAAATTCCTGCAAAATACATAGAATTTACTCCATTTTTCTTTCTCATCCTGCACTTGCGATCATTCCCGTGTTAGGTTATGCTAAAATAAATTAATCAAATAATTTTGTATACAGATGATGTCTACATAAGGAGGCGCCTCTATGTTCACTGAATTTAATCTGGGATATGGGAACGGAGAAATCAAGCTCAAACTTCCTAAAGAACAAATTTTGCATGTGATCGAAGGGAATCATGTTGAGCCATTAACAGATATTCCTGCCGCTGTTAAAACCGCCCTCGCCAATCCGATCGGCAGCCCACGGCTCAAGCAGATCGTAGAAAAAGACGATAAAGTATGTATCATCGTCAGCGATATCACTCGCGCATGGGTTCGACACGATCTTTTCCTCCCGCCGCTGCTTGATGAACTGAATGCATGCGGCGTACCCGACAGCAACATTACATTGGTTGTTGCTCTCGGTGCCCATCGCCATCATACTCATCAAGAAAATCTCTCCACATACGGCCAGGAAGTGGTTAATCGAGTTGCGATCGAACAAAGTTGTGCCCTTGACACTGATAATTTTGTGAAAATCGGTACCACCAGCCACGGCGTAGACACTTGTGTCTACAAGACAGTGGCTCAGTCCGACAAAGTCATTCTAACCGGTGGCATTGTTTATCACCTAATGGCCGGCTTTGGCGGCGGCCGCAAGTCGATCATGCCTGGCGTTTCAGGCTATGGCAGCATTCAGGGAAACCATAGCTTCTGCTTGCATGATGTAGTTGGGCAGGGCATCAGCGCTGACTGTGTTTCCGGCAAACTTGACGGCAATATGATGCATGAGAATATGACGGAAATGGCGGCGATGGTTAAACCTGCATTTTTGCTCAACGCGGTTATCACACCGGAAGGAAAGTTTGCCAAATTCGTTGCCGGGCATTGGCATGAAGCCTGGCTGGAAGGCTGCCGTGCAGTTGAAGAAATTTTCGGTGTCCCCATCACAGCTAAAGCCGATCTCGTTATCGGTTCAGCCGGTGGCTTTCCCAAAGATATAAACTTGTATCAAGGATCGAAAACCATCGATAACGCCTTTATGGCTGCAAAAGAAGGCGGCGTAGTTATCGTGCTGCTGGAATGCCGTGATATCAAAGAACCACCAGACTTTAGCGGTTGGTTTGATTTCGAATCGCTCCATGAACGAGAACTTA
This sequence comes from uncultured Sporomusaceae bacterium, assembly GCA_964497205.1. GTDB lineage: Bacteria > Bacillota > Negativicutes > Sporomusales > Sporomusaceae > Sporomusa. The sequence goes on along the minus strand of CAZCEN010000386.1, from coordinate 245 downwards.
AACTGCGGGAAGGGTTCACCGTCCCGGGATTTATTGCCCTCAAATGCGGCTTAATCGCCAAACAGGTATCGCTCATCATCGTTACCCTGCCCGAAAATAAAGATTTTGTGGAAAAGGCCGGGTTAATCCCTGCTGCATCGCTGGAAGAGGCTATGGCTATTGCCGAACAGAAGCTGGGACGTAAAGATTACACGGTAACAGTAATGCCGCATGCGGCTAACACGGTACCTGTAATGAAAGGATAA
>CAZCEN010000385.1:0-2841 GCA_964497205.1 uncultured Sporomusaceae bacterium | reverse complement strand
AAAGGGAGCCTGAATGGTTGTTTCCATTTTCATAGCTTCGGTAACGAGTAAGTATTCGCCCTTCTTAACGTAAACTCCTCTTTCTACCATGATTTTTACAATTTTTCCTGTCATGGTCGCGCCAAGATGGCCAGGATTATCTTTATCTGCTTTTTTCTTTGTACTACTGGTAGTCTTAATGCTCTTATCTTTAACGACAATTTCACGGGGCAGACCGTTAAGCTCAAAGTTGACAATTCTTGTTCCATCAGGAAGTGGTTCTTCAACAGAGATTAATTTGATTACTAGCATTTTTCCTTCTTCAATATCTACTCTAATTTCTTCCTTAGGATTTAAGCCATGGAAGAAGGTTGGCGTATCTAAAATGGATACATCACCGTAAGTGGCAAAGAAGTCAACCCAGTCTAAAAATACTTTAGGGTACAATGTATAGGCAAGCACATCACATTGTGTTACCGGACGGGGTAGGTTTTTAGCAAGAGTTTCCTGACTTTCGGCAAAGTTAGCCGCTTCCAGGAGTTCTCCCGGGCGTGTTGTCAGCGGTTGTCTTCCCTTCAGGATTATACGCTGGAGTTCTTGCGGAAATCCTTGGTATGGCTGACCGATTTGTCCGGAGAAAAATTCAACCACCGAATTTGGAAAATCTAAGCTGGTTCCGAGACGGTAAATATCTTCTTCTTCGAGGTTGTTTTCCACCATGAACAAAGCCATGTCGCCAACAACTTTTGAGGAAGGGGTTACTTTTATAATATCACCAAACATGTCATTGACCTTTCTGTACATGTCTGATACTCGATCCCATTGACTTTCCAGCCCTAACGATTTTGCTTGCTGCTTAAGGTTGCTGTATTGACCGCCAGGCATTTCATGTTGATATATTTCCGGATTGGGGTAAGCCAGGCTGCCTTCAAAGTCTTTATAATAGGCACGAATATCTTCCCAGTAGTGTGATAGTTCGTTCATACTACGAATATCTAGATTTGGCTGCCGGGGATGCCCTTGTAAAGCATAGTAAAGACTGTTGCTGCTAGGTTGGGATGACGCGCCGGCCAAGGAGGAGATTGCGGTATCAACAATATCTACACCGGCGTCAATAGCGCGGGCACAAGCATAAATTCCGTTGCCGCTGGTATCATGCATATGCAAATGGATAGGCAGATCTACCGCTTCCTTTAAAGAAGACACAAGCCGGTAGGCCGCTTCCGGTTTGAGCAGTCCAGCCATGTCTTTAATCGCCAAAATGTGGGCGCCTGCTTTTTCGATTTCTTTTGCTAAATTAATATAATATTTTAAATCATACTTGGATCGGGAAGGATCTAAGATATCTCCGGAATAGCATAAGGCGACTTCGGCAATTTTACCGGAGTTACGAACTGCATCAATAGAAACAGTCATTCCTGCCAGCCAGTTTAAGCTGTCAAAAATACGAAAAACGTCAATGCCGCTTGCTGCGGCTTGCTCAACAAAGGCACGGACTACATTATCCGGATAGCTTGTGTAGCCAACAGCATTAGCGCCGCGCAAAAGCATTTGAAATAAAATATTCGGAGCTTGTGCCCTAAGGGCTTCTAAACGTTTCCAAGGGTCTTCTTTTAAAAACCGGTAGGCAACGTCAAAAGTAGCACCGCCCCACATTTCAAGAGAAAACAAATTAGGCAGTTTGTGGGCCGTAGGGGAGATAACGTTAATCATATCCTGGGTTCGCATCCTTGTTGCCAATAGCGACTGATGCGCATCACGCAAAGTGGTGTCTGTTAAGAGTACTTCTTTTTGCTGTTTTATCCAGGCTACTAACCCATCCGGTCCTTGACTGTCAAGAATCTGCTTGGTGCCGCTAGGCAGCAGGGGTGATTCCGGAATACTTGGAAAACGGGCAGGTGGGAAGCTGGGCTTTAATCGCGTTGTAAAGTCTTCATAACCGTTAACCGTAGTATCAGCTATATATTTTAACAATTTAGTACCACGGTCTTGGGGGGGAGTAAATATAAATAATTCCGGTGTTGTATCAATAAATGTTGTGAAGTAGTTACCGCTTAAGAAATCAGGATGGTTGACTACATTATTGAGAAAAAGAATATTTGATTTAATACCCCGGATACGGAATTCGTTTAGACAACGCTTCATTTTGGCGATAGCGCTTTTATGGGTTAGTCCCCAGGTCGAAACTTTTACCAGCAGTGAATCGTAGTAAGGAGTAATAACAGAGTTTGTATAGGCATTGCCGGCATCAAGCCGTACGCCAAACCCGCCGCCGCTGCGATACGCCGTTATTTTGCCGGTATCGGGTGTAAATTGGTTGGCTGGGTCTTCCGTGGTTACCCGGCACTGAATGGCGTGACCGTTGCAACGAATAGAATCTTGTGAAGGAATGCCGATACTCTCATCAGAGAGCGGCGTTCCGTCAGCAATATGCAGCTGGGCTTGCACAATGTCAATGCCTGTAATCATTTCGGTGATGGTGTGTTCTACCTGGATGCGGGGATTAACCTCAATAAAATAAAATTGTTGATCAGGCGTTACCAAAAACTCTACCGTACCGGCGCTGACAAATTTAATGGCTTTCATTAGCTGAACGGCGGCGTTACAGATATCATGCCGCAGTTTTTCCGATAAGGAGATACTGGGGGCAATTTCAATTACTTTTTGGTGCCTGCGTTGTATCGAACAATCCCGTTCATAAAGGTGGATAACATTACCATGCTGGTCGCCTAATATTTGCACTTCGATATGCTTCGGGTATTCTATGAGACGTTCCAGATATACTTGGTCATCACCAAAAGATGCTTTGGCTTCGGACTTCGCCCTAAAATAGGATTCCTCAAGATCGGCCGGGGTTTGGAC
>CAZCEN010000384.1:0-2846 GCA_964497205.1 uncultured Sporomusaceae bacterium | reverse complement strand
TGCTGGATTTACAATGACGTCAAAACCGCTGCGAACCGCCCATTTATCAAGTTCCTCGCGGTAGCGTCCACCTGGGCGCATACAGCCAAGATGCAGCGGAATATCGGGAAAAGTCAACCGGGCATAACTTAACAACTTAGCCGTATCCGCCAGCACCGGCGGTTGTCTGTCAGCAAACCGGGTGCCTCGTGTCGGTATAAAAATAATAAAAGTCAAAGCTGGTGCGCCAAGTTCCTTAAGAAGTTCCAAAGCCCGGTACTCACCGCAGATTTCGCCGCCTTTAAGTCCAATACAAATATGGGGCATTACTTTTACTTTACGCTGGAGAGCCTGGTAGCAAGCCACATAATCCTCTGTGGTACTGCTAAGGCCAAACACTTCTTTGATCGTGGCATTATCGGCTACAAAATCAAAGGAAACACAATCGGCCACAGCCGCCAGTTTGTCAATTGTTGCTTGCCCAATAAGCCCAACATGCATATTAAAGCGTTTGTTTTGCTTTATCTCCGCAAGTTTATCCATATGCTTTGCAATCGGCACGGTACCGTCCGCCTTGCAGCCGCCACTAACCAGCCAGCTGGCGCTAGTGTCAGCGCCAGCTGTAAGCATGGTTTCCAGCGGTTTCATGTGCTTTAGATAGTGCCCACCGCAGTGGGCACAATTTAATTCGCATTTGGAACCGGTTACACTTACCGATTTGGTTTTCATCGGATAGACAAACCGGATAGTTTCCGGTAGTGGCAAACGTTCTACCTGCGCCATTTTACAATCGGTTTCCGAGCGGCAGATGCTTCGTCCAGCCGCCCTACCACAGTATTTCGCGGCGCTTCGGTAACCAGGGTAACGTCCTCTTTGACTTCTTCGGCAATACGATGCATAGCCGCAATGAATCCGTCAAGGGTTTCTTTGCTTTCGCTCTCGGTCGGTTCAATCATCATAGCTTCTTCCACGATAAGCGGGAAGTAAATTGTCGGCGGATGATAGCCATAGTCAAGGAGGCGTTTAGCAATATCCAGAGTATGGACACCCTGGGCTCTTTGATGCTTAGGAGTAATAATGCACTCATGCATGCAGTAGCGGGAAAACGGTGCGTAGAAGTCCTTTTTCAGTTGACTCAGGCAATAGTTGGCATTCAATACGGCATCTTCGCTGGAGGTCTTAAGACCGTCAGGCCCCATGGCTCTAATGTAGGCATAGGCTCTGACAATAACGCCAAAGTTGCCGTAGAAAGCATGAACTTTACCTATGGAAAGCGGGCGGTTTTCTTCGAAACGGAACTTGCCGACTTCTTTTACAATAACCGGAGCGGGCAAGAAAGGAACTAGGTCCTTCTTTACGCCAATCGGGCCTGAACCCGGGCCGCCGCCGCCGTGTGGGGTACTAAAGGTCTTATGCAGGTTAAAGTGGACAACGTCAAAGCCCATATCGCCAGGACGGGTGATACCCATAATGGCATTGGCGTTAGCTCCGTCATAATATAACAGGCCGCCGGCATCATGGACGATCTTGGCTATTTCTTTAATATTTTTTTCGAACAGCCCTAAGGTACTGGGATTTGTCAGCATCAGTGCGGCGGTATCTTCGCCTACAGCCGCTTTTAGCGCTTCTAAGTCAACTGCGCCGTCGTCATGTGATTTTATCTCAACAATATCCAGACCGCAGACCGTAGCACTGGCCGGATTTGTGCCATGAGCAGAATCAGGCACAATTACTTTGGTGCGGTTTTGTCCGCGATGCCGATGATAAGCCCGGATAAGCTTAAGACCGGTAAGCTCACCATGAGCGCCTGCTACGGGCTGCATGGTAACAGCATCCATGCCGGCAATCTCAGCCAAATACTGTTCCATGTTATAAAGAAGTTCCATTGCGCCCTGCACGGTTTCGCCTTCCTGCAGCGGATGGATTTGCGCAAATCCCGGCAGGCGGCAGACATCTTCATTAATCTTAGGATTATATTTCATGGTGCAGGAACCCAGCGGGTAAAAGCCGGAATCGACACCAAAGTTCCGATTGGACAAACCTGTGTAATGCCGTATCAAGTCGAGCTGGCTGACCTCCGGCAAATCGGCGGCCTCTTGCCGTAAGAATCCGGCTGGAATCAGCGTCTTAGCATCGGTCTCAGGCACATCGCAGACAGGCAGATCTATGGCCCGGCGTCCGGGTTTGCTTATTTCAAAAATAAGTGATTTATTTTTTCTGGCACTCATAGCATTGCCCCCAGTCTGGCCGAAAGCCGGTCAATTTCCTCTTTAGAACGTTTCTCAGTAACCGCAATAAGCATGCAGCCGGCTAATTCCGGATAGTATTTGCCTAAGTCCAGCCCGCCGATAATTTTGTCGTTAAGCAATTCTTTATTAACTTCCTCAACAGGCTTAGTTAATCGTACAACAAATTCTTTAAAGAACGGTGCGCTGAATACTTCTTGGCAGCCTGTGCTTGTCAATTGTTTATAAGCATAATGCGCTTTGTTAAGGGTCAAAGCGGCAACCTGTTTAAAGCCTTCCTTACCAACGGTATTTAAGTATACAGCTGCTGCTAATGCGCATAATGCTTCATTGGAGCAGATGTTAGAAGTTGCTTTCTCGCGACGGATGTGCTGTTCGCGGGCTTGCAGCGTCAGAACAAAACCGCGGGTACCTTCGTTGTCGGTAGTTTGACCGACAATTCTTCCGGGCATCTTACGCATCAGCTTTTCGGTAGTAGCAAAGAAACCAAGGTATGGGCCGCCAAAGGACATCGGAATACCTAAGCTTTGGCCTTCGCCCACCACAATATCGGCGCCCAGCTTGCCGGGAGCCTCAAGTAAACCAAGTGAAATCGGGTCTACGGCAGTAATCAGCAGCGCG
>CAZCEN010000383.1:0-2862 GCA_964497205.1 uncultured Sporomusaceae bacterium | reverse complement strand
CCCCGCTCCAGCAATTCGTGTTGAATCCACATGGTTTGCTTCAGCAGCAGCTCTTGGGCGATATTTTGCTCCATGATAATTTCGTTCAACCGGATCAGCGCCAGCTTTTTATTCGTATGCTGATCGCGTCCTTGCATAGATACAACACTAATACCGGTAGGAACATGTATGGCCCGCACCGCTGTCTCAACCTTGTTAACATTTTGTCCACCTTTGCCCCCGCTTCTGAATGTTTCAAAGCGGACAAGTTCTGCATCAAAAATCTGCTGTTGGTGTTCCTGAATTTCACTTACCCCAATGAACCAGTTCTTGCGCTTGTGTTTTGGTCTGAACGGACTCTGGGCAATCCATTTGATTGTTCCGATAATCCCTTCTACCTTGTCAGTCTTTTTGATGACGACCGATTTGAAACAGTCAATATAGCTTCCTTGTACCTGACTCACGATTTCCACATCGGCGAATTCTCTTTTTAAAGCCTTCAGAAATTTTCCCACTGCCAGTTCACATTCTAAAGGACCTTTTCCTGAACTTATCTGAATAAGCATATTGATCACCCCTTATAGGTCAATACCGGTCGCAGGGTTGCCACAACATGGATGAGCCCAAATTGCAGCAGGCTGGCAATCACAGTATCAATATTTTTATAGGCTTCGGGTGCTTCTTGAAACAACAGGTCGGTGTCGTGACAGACCACCCTGCTCTTTAACTTTGTTTGGCGAATGGTATCCCGGTCATACTTATCGCGAATTCGGGATTTGCACAAACTTCTGGCCCATTTCCGTCCAGCGCCATGGGATAAAGAAAAGGCGGATACTTCCGTATTGCCGGCAGGTTTTACAACATAAGTGAGCGATCCCCGCGATCCGGGAATAATAACCGGCCCCCTCTCGGCGGAAACAGCACCCTTCCGGTGAATATAGACATCTCCTTTTTGTTCAATAAAGTTGTGCCTACAATCGATTAACTGTTGGGCTTGCGGCGTGTACCCCAGGCAGCCGAGCAGCTTGTTCACAACGACTTTCCGGTTTCTCGCGGCCCACAGCAAGGCCTGATCATGTTTTGCCAGATAGCCTTGTATGAGTTCCCCCTCTGCCGCCAGTCCCTGGCAATCCTTATATTCATTTAATATACTTTGCCCATAGCTGCGCGACCCGCTGTGCACCAGCAGCATGACCTGTCTTTCATCCAGTTCCAGCGCAGCGCAGGTTGCTTGGTCATAAACCTTTTCAACAACCTGAAATTCCGCAAAGTGGTTGCCGCCGCCGATGGTTCCCAGATCGTAAATCGGGCTTGGTTCTTCATACGGATTGACTGTCTGAATATCAGCTAATTCCCGTATATGGTTAAGCTTGGTAACCCAGCGGTCAAGCTTGAACTTTTTGCACTCAACCCCGGTAGCATACAGTCCCATCCCGCAGCCAATATCGCCACCGATAATGTGCGGATAGATAACCCCCTTGGTTACCACAACAGCTCCAATGGGCGTTTTCCCCGCATGTAAATCCGGCAATCCTACAGTGTGCACCACACCCGGTAAAGCTGCCAATCCCTTTAGTTGAGTTATCGCGGTATCTTCTATCCAATTTTTTTCACTTGTAATTACTGTTATATGGCTCATGTAATTCCCCTTATTATTAATTTGCAAAAAAGGCATAAAAAGGCCGCAGCAACCAAGCTGCGGCCCTATAGTCACCCTAAAAAAGGCAACAAAAAAACACGATAACCTATCGTGCCGTCAATAAAAATATTAGGCGTTTGGTTGTCTCAAAAACAAGCTATTAAATTCCGTTCACCTCAAGAATAGAAATTGCAAACATAAATAAACACCCCTTTAGCCTAATATCTGTATATCAATAATACTATAGCATGTTGGATATATTTGTCAAGGTACACCATGATTTTTAAAATTCAAGCAGCAACAAGATGATTCGTGCTAATTTTTTCGAGTTAATGTTCCTTGCCAATAAAGTTGATTGTTTTTCTTAATCATATTACACAGTATATTGTAATAATTCCGATATTTGTAAAACTAGGGAAAATGAGTTAAGAAAATAGGCAAAACACTCGATTTCTTATTGTGGCGTATTCTAGAGGAATAAAATGGGAAGCAAGGGGCAGTAATCAACTCAAAGCAGGACTTACATCTTGCTCTCTTTATATTTTTCGCCATCATATTACTAAGAGAGGTGCAATAAAAATGGGAAATTTATTTTCAGCGATAAACCGTCTTAGCCTGGTGCTGTTGGTGGTTGGTGCCACGCTCATTAGCGTGAGTTACAATGCATTTATTACTTCTTTCCGGCCGCCGGTCAGCTTTGAAGCTTTGCTGGAGGGGCAAGCGGTGAAACCAGGCAGTCATGTTGCAGGAAATGTAGTGAGTGCCTTCCCGCCGTTCGCTTCGGAAACCACCTATACAAAATATAAAAACGGCAGTCGAAGTACGGAGCGGGCTTCGGGCAGTTTTTATGTCATTCCAACTGGCAAGGGCTTCATTGGCTTGAAAACCAACGAGGATCAGGTTGTCGCTATGGATCAGCTGGTTGAAGAGACATTACGGTATTCCGAAGAAGGCGGTGCGCCGCCGACAATGAAGGTATACATGGAAGGAGAAGTTCTCCCGATGGAGCCGAAGCTGGTCAAGTATTACAAGGAGTACCTGAAGGAAAGCGGTTTTTCGGCAGCGGAAATTAAGGATATGGGCGAGCCGCTGGTCATACAGTATACGGTATTTCGAAATGTCCAGCTTATGGTTGCCGGCGGCATTATTGTAATTCTGGCAGGCATTGGCTTGATAGTTAGAAGATACAAACAACTTTCCGCCGAGGAGTCGGAGGGAGAGAGCGTAAACCAGTAGTGCCCCGT
>CAZCEN010000382.1:2606-2872 GCA_964497205.1 uncultured Sporomusaceae bacterium | reverse complement strand
GCCATCCTGAAGGCAGTAAGGGAGAGTGAACAATAATGAAATACGCCTTTTTCCCAGGCTGCGTGCTGGAAGGAGCGGCTAAAGAAAACTATCTGGCTACTACTGCAATTGCCAAAGCACTCGATATTGAACTCATCGAAATTCCTGGCTGGACCTGCTGCGGCGCTTCCCATGTCCAGGATGTCGACGATTTGGCGGCAACCGCCATTAACGCGCGCAACATAGCGCTTGCTGAACAAATGAACCTCCCGCTGCTTACTGTATGC
>CAZCEN010000382.1:0-2596 GCA_964497205.1 uncultured Sporomusaceae bacterium | reverse complement strand
GTACGTTAATGCTGCGCAGCGCCAAAACCAAACTGGACAAGGGGCAAAAAGATCAAGTCAACACCCTTTTGTCTTCTGCCGGTCTCAAATACCAGGGTACCAGCCATATCACCCATTTACTTTGGGTACTCGTAAACGACTACGGCCTGGAGAAACTCCAAAGCAAGGTAACCCATCCGCTATTCAAACTCAAAGTTGCCCCGTATTATGGCTGCCACATCCTGCGGCCACCTGCCATAATGAATGTTGAGGACCATGCTAATCCCAAAACTCTGGAAAAGCTCATCCGTGCCCTGGGAGCAGAATCTGTTGATTTCCCGGCAAGACTTTCCTGCTGCGGCTTCCATGCCACCTATACGGCGGAGGAGGACGTTATCTGTATTACCGGCGAAATTAATCAGTGCGCTGTCAAAGCCGGTGCCGACTGTATCGTAACCCCTTGTCCGCTCTGCCAAATGTCACTTGACATGAATCAGCCGGAAGGACAGAAGGTTGTTAACTGCCAAACGGAAATGCCGGTATTGCACTTAGCTCAGCTCGTTGGTCTGGCTATTGGTCTGACCCCCGAACAATTAGGGTTAACTATGCATATCGCCGGCCGTGAGGTTATCAAAAGTAAGATCATATAAATATTACACGGCATAAAAAAAAACCGAACCGTCTTTCTTACGCGATGGTTCAGGTTTATAGATTAAATATATACTTCATCCCACTCGAGCAGTTCACACCAGAAGCCTCCCAAAACTGAAAACCGGCTTAGAATCAGCTTGGTCAGTTTTCCGCAATTGGTGTCATCCTGCATTTTTTCTAAAATTAACCGAATATTTATCGTTTTGTTGTACAACTTGAATCACCCACCTACAAAAAAAGACTCTCTCTCTATTATATATTTTTAATTTATTAATTTAAAATATGGTTTAACTATGTTAATATATATTCAAACTATAGTAAGGAGTTGTTCTATGGAACTTCGGCAACTAGAATACTTTTATACGGCAAGCCGCCTCAAAAGCATCTCCAAAGCCGCTGAGCAATTAAGCGTTGCCCAACCCTCGGTATCTATTGCCATCCAAAAATTAGAAGAAGAGTTGGGAATACAGCTGTTTGACCGCAGTCAACGCCAGATTATGCTTACCGCCGAGGGACTTATCTTTTTCCAGCGGGTCAATGAGATTCTTTCCCGTGTCCGTGACGTAACAACGGAAATGCAGGATCTGCGGTTGCTGCAAAAAGGCTCGATCAAGATTGGCATTCCGCCTATGATTGGCGCCTTATTCTTCCCACCCATCTTTGCTCAGTTTCGCCGGAAATATCCGAACCTTGAACTTACCGCAATCGAAGGCGGTTCTTTGACAGTGCATAAATTGATTGAACAAGGCAAAATCGATGTGGGCATTATTACCAAGTCAGCAGAGTCCGAAATATTTAAATTGCTGCCACTGACTGAAGGACAGATTTTGGCATGCCTTCCTCCTGGTCACCCACTAACCAAACTGTCAAGCATCCCCTTTGAGGAACTCAAAGACCAGCCGCTGGTTTTGTTAAAAGAAGATAACTACATTCGGCAAGCGGTCGCGGCCGAGTGCGCCAAACATCAGTTTAGCCCGCATGTTGTATTTTCATCAAGCCAACTAGGCACAATCATCAGTTTAGTTGAGGAAGGTCTGGGTATCTCGTTGCTTTTTGACGCCATTGTAAAAAAGCATCCCGGCATTCAAACCCGCCCCTTGGCCGACCCCATTCCCTTTGAAATCGTTTTAGCCTGGAACCGCGACAGATACCTGTCCCATGCAGCTAAAGCTTTGATTAACCTGATTACTAACACCCAAATATTTGCGAAAAATAAATAAGGAAAGGGTTCCGCACCTGATATGGTATCAGATCCGGAACCTTTTCCTTATTTTCCTTACTTTCCTTATACGCGTAAGGTAGCTACAAGCCGTCCCGGCTTTAACAGCAGCATAAGAGCAGCTTTCGGATTTGTCACAACAACATCAGCCTGTGCCAGGGTTGGCTGGTATGCACCTTCAGGACCAATAACGCCGACAGCCAAAACAGCCTCGTCAAACATCTCCCGGTCATTGGCACCATTGCCAAAACAGATTGTATTTTCTTTACCGCAGCGTTTGACAAACTCCCGCTTTTGCGCGGCTTCAGCACCTTTATCAATAATATGGACTTGCACCCCGGTAACGTCCGCAAGTTGTTCCCGCGCCATGCCGAAGGTATCGGCAGTTAAAACCGTCACCTTAACCAACTCAGCCACTTTTCGCAGCAGTGCCTTGGTTTCTTCCGTAAGTATCCCATCTTCAGCCAGGGTTCCATTATAGTCAAATACCGCCTGGGTTAGCTTATACTCCTGGCCATCAGGTAAAGTAAACTTTATCATCTCAACACTCCTTACGGCTTAAAAAGCCAAAAATTCCTGAGTCACCGGGTTCTCGGGCTGTTCGAATAGCTGCTTGGTAGTATTGTGTTCCATTACCCTGCCTTCCGCCATAAACACTGTTTTATCGGCAATCCGTCTGGCCTGGGCAAGATTGTGAGTAACAATAATAATTGTCACCCGGTTGTGTAGTTCCAACAATAATTCTTC
>CAZCEN010000381.1:0-2919 GCA_964497205.1 uncultured Sporomusaceae bacterium | reverse complement strand
AAAAGATATGTCATTTTTTACCCGCAACTGCCAAAAGATTTATGCTAAATATGTAGAAATTGTCAATAGACGAATATTGTTTTACGATTCTAGCCTACGCCCATAATCGTTGTTGAAAGCTTTGTTTTAATAAAAATTACATATAAAGGGGGAAATACGAATGAATAAGCTTAGTTTGAGTCTTGTACAAAAATTAATTCTAGCATTTATTACTATTTTGCTCATCCCTAGTTTATGTATAGGCTGGTTTTCATATAAAACAGCCTATTCCAAGGTGGAACAGGCCATGCTGGAAAACGCAAATGGCAATGTTGTTATGCTTAATCATACCCTCGATCAAATCATTGGCAGTACCAAGAAGGAAGTAGACTTTCTAGCCAATCGACTGGCCCTGGGAGGGATTGGTCCTGTACAGGGAGATGAAGACCCCTATGTCCGAGCTATGCTGGATTCCTATAGGACCAAGAATCCTGATGTTGAATTGGCGGCAGTGGGCACTGATAAGGGCGTATACATAAATTCCCCTAAAAGCGCTGTTAATCCCCCCGGTTACGACCCCAGAAAGCGCCCCTGGTACATCATATCCTCGGAAAACAAAGGAAAACCTACCGTGATTAATCCCTATATTTCCACTAACAGCGGCCAGGTCGTAGTAACAATATCTCAAACCTCCGATGATAATCACGGGGTAGTTTCCGTAAGCCTCTCGCTTAAAGCCTTGTCGGAAATGGCCAGCCAAGCAAAAATTGGGAAAGAGGGCTATATTTTTATTATTGATAAAAACCGTAATGTATTAGTTCATCCCACAATAAAGCCAGGTTCTAAAAATGAAGACGCACTGGTTGAGGATATGTTTAGGCAAAAAAACGGTTCTATGACTTATGAGCATGAAGGCAAGAAAAAAATAGCTTTCTTTACTACTAATGAACAAACGGGCTGGCTTATTGGCGGAACTATGCCTGAAGCCGAGATCGCCACCGCTACCCGTTCTATTTTGCTGACAACTGTCGGAGTTATTGGCTTACTTTGTTCCTTATTATTGGCGGCGCAATTATTTATCTAGTGATTTCCTCTATTAGAAAACCTCTTGCGGCAATGGTCAGTGCTTCGGAAAAGATTAGCAGCGGCGACCTAACTGCAACTGTCCCCGTAACCTCCAAGGATGAGTTAGGACAGCTAAGCGTCAGTTTTAATAAAATGGGAGCTTCGCTACGGAAATTCCTGTATCAAATGCAGCAAACCGGTGATCAACTGTCAGCGTCCAGTCAACAGCTTTCCGCCAGTGCTCATCAATCTTCCCAAGCGGCTAATCAGGTGGCTGGTGCCATTACCGATGTCGCCGTAAGTATGGAACAGCAGCGAAATTCTGTCAAAGATACCACTGCTGTCTTAGAAAAAATGTCCACTAGTGTAAGTCAGGTAGCAGTGAACACCGGGCAGGTTGCCGGGCAGTCCGCTCAGGCGGCTGCAAAGGCTACTGATGGCGGCAAATCTGTTGATAAAGCAGTAGAGCAAATGGCTAAAATTGAACAGACGGTTAATACTTCTGCTCAAGTGGTAACTAAGCTAGGCGACCGTTCCAAAGAAATTGGTCAAATTGTTGATACTATTGCCGGACTTGCGGGTCAAACCAACCTGTTGGCTCTCAACGCCGCTATTGAGGCAGCCCGAGCCGGCGAGCAGGGACGCGGTTTTGCCGTAGTAGCTGATGAGGTTAGAAAATTGGCAGAGCAATCTCACGAAGCTGCCAAGCAAATTGCCGCGTTAATTACCGAAATTCAGATGGATACTGATATGGCGGTTACCGCCATGAATGACGGCACGCGAGAAGTTAAGAAGGGTGCGGAGGTTATTAATACCACAGGGCAAGCCTTCCAGGAAATTGCGGCTGTGGTTACTGAGGTCTCGGCTAAAATGCAGGATATTGCTGCTGCGACAGACCAGATGGTAAGCGGCAGTCAGCAGGTTATTAGCGCTATAAAGCAAATTGACGTAATGAGCCAAAAAGTCGCTGAAGAAGCTGAGACGGTATCTGCAGCAACTCAAGAACAGTCAGCTTCTATGGAAGAAATAGATTCTGCTAGCCGGGCCCTGCTGCAATCAGCACAAAACCTGCAGGAAGAAGTAAATAAGTTCCGCCTTAGCTGCTAAATCGCAGATTACTAGGTCTTTAAAAGCCGTGTTAAAAGCCCAAAACCCGCTTAAATGAAAGGTTTAAGCGGGTTTTTACTAAGTTAAAACAAGGCCTCATGATTCGGAAAGCAGCAGCGCAAGCCGAAGCTGTAAAGAAAAATCCGGGTTAGATAGAGGCGTGTCTAATATTTCATTTAATCTGGCGATTCGGTATTTTACCGTGTTGCGGTGGATATAGAGGGCTCGGGCCGTTTCGGCGATATCACCCTGACAATCTAAGTAAGTTTGCAGCGTTTGCCGAAGGATTACCTGAGTTTCCTGTTCAGGGTAAGCCAGAGATTTTAAAACGCAGGTACAGAAGTGACGGGCGTGTTCCTGCGGGACAAAGCGCAAAAGCTCAGAAACTCCTTGGGAATAATAGGTGCGGAAAAATGCTTTCCTGCCCTCTGTCTTGCTTTGATGATAAATTTCTTCTGCCTCAATGCGCGAAAATGCCACAGATTGAAGAGTATTAACCGGATTCCCTGCAGCACAGGAAATTGAAACAGAGAGATAGGTGGTCATTTGATCTCTAATGAAAGCAATGGCACTTTCTAAGTTCTCCACAGGCCTTTGCAAGAGTACCATTATCTTTTCGCTTTTCTGGCAGGAAAACAAAATAGCATCTTTACCTAGAATTTCAATATGACGTTCCAGCCAATCATACACAAGCGAATATAGATCGGACCGAGAAGAATTTTTGTCCTCCATTAATTCATCTATTCCTACAATTAGGAATCGGTAATA
>CAZCEN010000380.1:2287-2925 GCA_964497205.1 uncultured Sporomusaceae bacterium | reverse complement strand
ATTGAAATAAGTGCAGAAATTAAAATAATATAAGTATATTTTTCAGAAACTTTATCTTCTTTCACTCACAATTCCCCCTATCGAATGTAAATCCATTTTTCGGGTAAATTCAGTCATTCAATAACCCATTCCTTTACTCTTATGAATTGCTCATCAGATAAATAAAAGGATTATTTACCAGGATGTTGAAAAAATCAATAAAGTCACAATCGTCGAATAAAGCCTACATAAATAAACAATGGGATACCGCAAAAAATATATTTGTGTCCCCAAGCAAAGGAACTGATTATCTGTGCTAAGTAAAGCGTATCTACCAGTTGAACCCATCGGGCTTTATCTTTTGGTTACCGGGGCATTGATTGCACTGATGACCTATACCTGGCAATTTCACAAAATGCCAGGGGCAAAACCGCAGGTCTGTCTTCAGGGTTGTAAAGCCGTGTGGATGTTGTCCATGATCTTAATCGGCATCAACCACGATCTGGCGGATAAGCTTATTGCCTACAGGCTTAACTTACTGGCGGGCGTGCTTTCTCCTTATTTCTGGTTTGTCTTTACCTTGGAAATCAGTAATCAGGGGAAACTGGTACCCTCTTTTGTCAAATATGGTTATTTAGGAATTATCGGCTGTTTATGGT
>CAZCEN010000380.1:0-2244 GCA_964497205.1 uncultured Sporomusaceae bacterium | reverse complement strand
CCCTGGCATGGGCGATTTGGGAAGCAAGCCTCTCTTGACGGCCAGGCATTATACGTTGTCATGGGCTACGGCAACCTGGCAATTATGCTGGCTTGTTATTCGCTATGTATCATAACCCTGGCCTTGAATGTGCGCTGGATTTTCATTACAGCGGGCCTGCGCCGCCAGCAGGCTTGGTGGTTTACGATGACAGGTGTGGTTTCGGTAATCGGTACTATGTTTGAAAACAACCCGGGGATCGGTTGGCTGGTCCCGCTGCCGCTAGGTTTTTTGCTGGCAGGGCTCTTTGTTGCCTGGGGCTTTTACCGGTGGCAGGTTTACAATATTTTGCCACTGGCGCAACAGGTTGCTGTCAGAAGCATGTTTGACGGCCTGTTAGTTGTTGATGAATATGGTTATATTGTGGATATGAATCCAGCTGCACAGACGATTTTAACCGGTTTGCCGTCTGCTCTGGGCATCAGGTATGAAGAAGTCGCCGCGGCCTGGCCGTCGCTGGCGCAAGCGGACAAGGCTAATGGACCTGTAAGGGAAGTAATGAGGGAGTTGCCTGCAGGTAACCGGTTTTACCAACTGAATGTAACTTCTTTGCATACCAAAGGACATTCGCTGGGAAAAGTGATTGTCTTTAAAGATATTACCGAGCAAAAACACAATCAAGCCAAACTGCTGGAACAGGAAAAGGCATTGTCTATTCTGAACGAACGAGAACGGCTGGGCAGGGAACTGCATGACGGCCAGGGACAAACATGGAGTTATATTCATATGCAGGTGGCAGCCGCCCTTACATTTTTTAAAAAAAGAGACCTTCTGCAGGTAGGTTCCCTTCTGGAAAAACTAGTAGGTGTTACACAGAATGTGCATGTTGATATCCGGGAATCGATAACCGGGTTACAGCTCGCAGCCACAACAGCGCGGGGAATCTGGCAGAACGTAGAGGAATATCTGCTATGGTATAAGCAAAATTATGGAATTGAGACTGTGTTAACAGTTAGCAGCGAATTTGCCGCCAGGCTGCTGTCGCCGACGACCGAAGTACAATTACTGCGGATTATTCAGGAAGCGTTGACTAATATTCGCAAACACGCTGCTGCCAGTCAAGTCAGGGTTATGGTCGGGATTGACGGTAACCTGGCCGCTATTTCGGTGGAGGACAACGGAACCGGGTTTGACGTTGCTACAGCAGCGGCGAAAAAAGGCAGCTTTGGACTGAAAATTATGCAGGAACGTGCGGCTGAAATCGGAGCACAGTTTCACATCCAGTCAGAACCTGGCGCAGGAACTAAAATCAGTTTACATGTTCCGCTGGCTGCTAAACCGGATTTGGGCTGTGACGGCGGAAAGGATGAGCCGCGATGAGAGTATTATTAGTTGACGATCATGCCTTATTCTTGGAAGGGCTAAAAAATCTGCTGATGGCCAATGATATTAAAGTGGTCGGCACGGCGGGCAATCTTCGGGAAGCGCTGCGCCAAGCGGCGGAACTGACACCTGAGGTCATTCTGATGGATGTGCAAATGCCGGGCGGAGACGGAATTGCGGCTACCCGGCTTATTAAGGACAAGTATCCGGAAATAAAAATTGTCATGCTGACCGTATCCCAGGATGATGACCATCTGTTTGAAGCCATCAAGGCCGGTGCTGCCGGCTATTTGCTAAAAGGCCTGCCCCCCGAACAATTCCTGTCACTATTGGCTGGGCTGCATCGCGGCGAATCGCCCCTTTCGCCCGGTTTGGCCGTCAAAGTACTGGCCGAGTTCGCCCGTCGGGAACGGGAGCGGGAAGAGCAAACGGCAGATAAGGCTGCAGAAAAAATTGCCTGCCTAAGCCCCCGACAAATTGAAGTTCTCAGGCTGGTAGCCCAGGGTGTGACCTATAAAGAGATAGCTGGTAAACTGAATGTCAGTGAAGCTGCGATTAAATACCATATGGGGGAGATTACCGGCCGGCTGCAACTGGAGAATCGTGCGCAGGCTATTACTTTCGCCACAGAAATGGGATTAGCTGCGCATAAGGAAGAAGCCTAAAAATCAACAAAAGTGTTTTTTTCCGGTAGCCATGCCGTATGGGGCATTGGCGCTAATGTGAGTTTTAGTACCTTATTTTTTATGTGTTACTATTTATATTTATTATATAATGGATATAGTAAAACAGGCATTTTAGTTGGAGGTTATCTATTTATGCTTACGGATATCGAATATGATGTGAACAACGAAATATTTGACCCCAAATTTGCTCAGTCGC
>CAZCEN010000379.1:0-2934 GCA_964497205.1 uncultured Sporomusaceae bacterium | reverse complement strand
GCTATTCTTATGCAGCCGCTACTAAGAACTACTCGGTACTAAAGGCCGGCAAATATGACAGAGAGAGCGAAAGTATTAATACCAACGAAGACGTTATTTTTAAAGATCTGACGGAAGCAATTTTGGAGAAACTGCCTTACAAACGTATTCCGATTGATAGTAAACTTAATGGCCAATGAAAAAAATAGCGAAGGCAACGCCCTGTTCTTGCCAAAGAATGGGGTTGTTTTTTTTTAGCGGTGTTAAATTTGATATCCATATGGAATACTATAAATAATATGGAACATTATAGATAAAAAGGATATTGTGCGAGGAAGAACCATGTATTGCGATTATTGCGGAAAAACCTTATCAACTAATGTAAAGTACTGCCGTCATTGCGGCCGCATGTTAAGAGACCGGCTGGAAGATACAGCTCCCCTGCCTGTAATAACGGAATCAATGCTAAATCTAAGTAATATCAAGCGTCAAGCGGCTAATTCCTTACCCTGGTCTAATCTGTCGCTAAGAAGAAAAATTCCATTTACATATAATAAAACACAAATATATAAGAAAGCGTATGGACTAAGTTCTTTTGCTATCGTTATCGCATTTGTATATGTAATAATGAGTTTTAAAACAATCTATGAATATCAAATACTGACTACACTTTGGGCAAGTCTGTTCACGATTTATACCTGGTGGAAAAGCCAGTAACCTTAGAATTTTATTGTAATACAAATTACGGCAGGATTTCTCTATTTTTGACAGAAATAATTATAGAGAGCATTCCCCTACGATGCTGGCATCGATAGGGGTTTTTAATTTTGTGGAGGTCATAATGAAACAGGTATTTGTACTACTACTAGCTATTCTAATAGTAAGCAGCTTAGGCGGTCAGCAAGCAGTTGCGGGCGCCGGAATAAACGGTTTAGACGTTGAAAGACTTCCAGAGTGGCAAGTGAAAAGCGTTTCCAGCGGCGGTAAACTGTTGTTGTCCGACAGCCCGGAGATGGTAGAGAATGACGGGATATTATATCAGGATAAGGTAACCGGAAATGCGCGCCTCTTTTTTTATCACGTAAATTCTTCCCCAGATGTTAAAAAAATGGCTGTAATTCTGGAAAATAGCGGGGATAAGCCAGCTCATATCAATATCTCACAAGCTGTGTTGGTCGGACCGGGACGCAGCTGGATGGCGGTAGGCAAACAAGCCCAGATTGCCTACCTTGGTGAAAAAAAGACAAATCAGCTGACGGTTCCTCCTGGGGGACGAATTCCTTTGTCGGCAAATATAGAGGAAGAGCTATTAATGCCTAATACTCTCATCAATGGGATTTATGATTTTACAACAGACCGTCAGATTAATGTCAAAGTCCTCATGCTGCCTGTGACTGACAACAGCATAGAGTTTTCCCGAAAGGCACTGGTATTACCAACCGATCAGTATCGCTTGCGCGGAACCTTTGAAGGTGCCAACAGGCAGATTATACCTATTGCGCCTTACGACCCAGCGAGTGACACTATAATGGGCTTAACCCTGGCGGATAATAAAATTGATACATACTTAGAGGGGATAGATGCTACTGACGGCAGTCCGGTTGTCAATTACGGAAACTACGGCGTTGTTTATCAAATAGCACTTCCTTCCAAAAAAGGAGGGAGAGTTGCCTATTACCTTGCGCCGCTAGGTGGAGAATATGCCGGCGCCATTGGCATAAATCATCCCGATGTCTATTGGAGCCCGTTGGCAACCCCGCGTGACCGGTTATATTTCGGCGCAAAGAAAAATAATGATTCTGCTTTTTTAGGAACTTATGAAAGTGGAGACCCGCTTTCGCTTGTTTTCAGCCCGCCGGGGGCATCCAATTTACCGGTGCGGATTGTAGTAGTTCCGCAGTAAAAGGCGAAAATATCGAATGCCGCAAAAATGGAGAACAACTAGGAAGACGCCGCAATTTTTCTAATGATACTGGAATTTATAAACCCTCCGGATACTACAATGTAAGTATAACGAATTAAGAGGTTTAGGAGGGGCAGCAAGTATGTTTACAAAATGGGTGTATTCTAACCGTTGGAAGATTGTTCTGCTTTGCCTTGCTTTTTTTGTGTGCTTTGCCAAAGCCAGTCTTGCCGGAGAAGAAACGAGTTTACCGTCACCGAGTTCTACTTGTGCCGCCAATTATTACGAAATTACTCCTAACCCGTACTACGTGTCTCTAGGGGTTAAAGGCTACCAACAGACAACCGACTATACCTGCGGCCCGGCTGCTGTTATGTCGCTTTTACACTGGTATACTGTTTTAAGTGATCAAGCTATGAATCATGATACGGAAATGTTACTTGCCAAAGAAATGGGAACCGGTGATATTACAGCGAAATACCCAGGAACCAAGCCGGAGCAAATGGTAACCTGGTTAAAGAAAAACGGATTTGAGGTAACGCTGGGCTATAACGGAACTCTGAAAATGCTGCGGGAAAACCTGTGGCAAGGCATTCCAACGCTTGTTGAATGGATTGACTGGGGCGGGCATTGGGTAATTGTAACTGGTTATTATGCCGCATCAGAAGCTTCGGAAAAAGGAGTAGATACGATTTTCTTTGCCGATCCGGCAGTACATTGGTCATCGGTAAATAATCCGGACGGAATCTCATCATTTAATGCCTTGCGATTCCAGGATATGTGGTTTGACGCTCAGTATTTGAATCCTGGGCAGTTGGTGCGAAACGTATATATTGTTGCAACCCCTCGCAAAAAATAGATAACTATCTTAAGACCGGTTGAAACCATAGCGATTCAGCCGTTTTTTATGTAAAAGGTGTAATTCTTGTTATTAGCAGATAATTTATTATGCTTAATTAATCGTAAGCGTCTGCTATAAAAGAAGGGGATGGCTGGTGGATGAGGAATATGATATTATAAGAACCATCTGAGTTATGAAGGAGTTTTTATTA
>CAZCEN010000378.1:0-2961 GCA_964497205.1 uncultured Sporomusaceae bacterium | reverse complement strand
ATCTTTAGTTTCACGGGAAAATGCAATCAGGTGATCCCGGAAATGTTCGAAAACATTCAAGGAAAACATACAATTTTTTACCCGGCCAACAATGTTACCTTTTTCAATCTTTAAACCCAGAGAAATGTTACCGCTGACATTGCCGCTATACAAATTACCGCTCCAGGCACCCATGGACTCCAGGATCAGCAATCCAGTGTCAATGTTCCGGATCAGTTCCCCGATCGACAGTTGGCCGGGAGCCAGTAATACATGATGGGCGGCCGGTCCGTCGGCAGTACTATTGCCGGTGGAATCCCGGCCTAGTTCCTTAGCGGACTGACAGTCTAAAATAAACTGATTGACGGCTCCCTGTTCAATCAGAACATTCCGGCGAGTGGGAATACCGTCCCGGTCAAACGGTTTGCCGGCAACGGCCAGCGGCAGCGTACCATCATCAATCAACGTAACCCGGGAATCCAACAGCTTTTCCCCTAACTTATCCTTCCAGGGCGAAATTTTGTTAACAATTGCCCTGCCATTCAGGCACGCTAAAAAAGGCGCCGTTAAAAAACCAATTTGGGCCGGAGCAAAGATAACAGGATAGCTTCCCGGGGCAAATGGCACGATTTGCTTGCTCCACGCAAACTGTTGGATAACATCTTGCTTCAAGCCAACATAATCAAGCTGCGGCGATGTAGAGGCCAAAGGAATGGTAACCCACAAAAAATCGTCCCCTTGTATCAATTGTCCTCCTAAAATTGCCTCCCAAACCGTTTTTTGATAGCTATTATTAAAACCGGCGCTGTTAACCAGCGAAACATCTGTCTCAGTAAGCCTGAAGACAACTTCGGCAGCAATCCTGGCATCGTAATCACAGACAGCTTGATTCAACTCTTTTGCCAAAGCCAGCATTTGCTCCAGCCCAAATAAACTGCCGTCCCCACCTGTCTCAGGAATGGCCGGCAGCGTGGAATTCCCGGGAAAATCAAATTTAACGGGAATTCCAAATTGAGCGGTTTCCAGCGCATTGGCCAGCACCGCCGCTTCACTGCCTGGCTTGCTGGAAACAGCAGTGCTGAGTCTGCCCGCCTTTATCACCCGCATCGTAGTGCTGCAATGCTCACTCTGCTTAAGGATGTCCAATCGACTGTCAGTAAATTTAACCTCCTGGGTACGGACCGTCTGCGTATATAATTCTCCCTGTACTTTCTGCGGCAGCCTTGCTAGAATATCAGTCATTATTTCGCACCTCCGACAATGACATTTTGCATGCGAATAGACGGGCAAACCCCGCTGACAGGAAGCCAGTTCTGCTCATTCTTGCCACAGCCGCCGGCGCCATCCCGCCCCTCGGCTTCGTCCCCAATCATGTCAATATTCTCCAAGGTCGTAAACACATTCCCCATCAGTTTTACGTCCTTTACCAGTTCTGCCAGCCGCCCGTCACGTATCATATAGCCATACCCGGCATTGAAAGTAAACATTTCGCCATTTGTTTCACCGCCGCTGCTGCCGACAGCATAAACACCCAGTGTAACATCTCTGATCATATCATCAAAACTGCTGGTTCCTGGCGCAATACAGGTGTTGCGCATGCGGCAGATTGGCGGAAAGGTATAGTTCGTAGCGCGGGCGCTGCCTGTCGGTTGTTCGTTCATAACTCCGGCAGTCTCCCGTGAGTGCAGCCGTCCCACCAAAATGCCATTTTTGATAAGATAGGTCCGTTCAGCCGCTACCCCCTCATCGTCATACCGCATTGCGCCACGATGGTCAAAATATTCGCCGCTATCATAAATATGTAAAAAATCTCTTCCCAACTTGCGGCCTAAAGCCAAATTCTTAAGCGCATCCGGTTTCCTGTATAGGCCGTCGGCTTCGCTCAAATGGCCAAAGGCTTCATGAACGAACAAACCCGCCAGTTCCTGGTCGCAGATAACAGTATATACACCGGCTTTGACCTGGGGTGCGTCAAGCAGCCTAACGGCCAAAGCGCAAGCTTCCCGCAATTTATTATCGCAATTCAGCATACAATCAAAACCACGGGAACTGCCCCGTCCAATCCCCCGCGTAACAGTAACATCACCCTGGCAGGCAATGGCCGACAGATTGGCACCGATATCCAGTTTTCTTTGTTTGATATAAGTTCCGTCCGTGTTGGCAAAGTATAGGTCACTATGGGTTTCTTTGTAGACAATAGATGCCGCAGTAATCGCCGGATGAAAATTCAGGATCAGCTCCTTATACCGGGTCAGAATACGGACTTTTTCCTCTAACGAAATGGCTCCCGGATTCAGAGTATACTCAGGCGCAAATTCTTCTTCAACCACCGGGACTGCCGCCAGTTTGCTTTCCCCGCTTTGGTACTCACTCGCCAGCTTTGCCTGACGGCAAGCCGCTTTAATCATTTCCGGCAGCTTGTCAAGCTTGTTAAACGCAGCAAACCCCCACGCACCTTTATAAAGTGCCCGGACATTTCCCCCGTATTTAATTTCTTTTACGATTTGTTCCAGATCGCGTCCGCGAAACGTGATATTGAGATAATTGCTTTCTTCCAAGCGGATTTCGCAGTAGTCGGCTTCCGCTAACTGCAACGCCGCCCGCAACATTTCTCTCATAATCCATTCTCCCTTCTATTGAATATGATTTTCCAGTAAAACAAGGTATGCACACTAACGTTCGTATGCATACCTTGCGGCAAACACCTGCTTATCCCTTAGAAGTAATAGGTGACAAAACCGCCATAGCTTTTGGCTTTATCGGAACCTTTAACCGCTTTCCAGTTGGTATAGTTGACATTAACCTTTACATTCTTAGCCGGACAATAATTATACTCATAATAGAAACCCTTTTGGTTTTTATCCAGGTCCCAATCCGTCAAACCAGAGTCCATCAGTGCATTCTCCTCCAGGTGGGCATATTCAAGATACATACCATAGGAGCCCGGCTTTGACGTATCACAGTTCTTATACGTAAGAATTC
>CAZCEN010000377.1:0-2968 GCA_964497205.1 uncultured Sporomusaceae bacterium | reverse complement strand
ATGTATGTAAGCGGATTGATTTTATTCACCGTTGCGACAATGATGGTTGGATTATCCTGGAGCAGTGTTACGGTGATAATTTTTAGGATCCTACAGGGTATAGGGGCGGCGATGTTTTTCCCCAATGCGATGGCACTGGTAGCGGATGCCTTTCCACCCAATGAACGGGGACAGGCTATGGGGTTGTGGGGGGCCCTGGCCGCATCCGGCGCGGCCCTGGGGCCAACTATCGGCGGGTATATTGTCGAATATCTAAATTGGAGAATGCTGTTTAACAGTATTGTACCAATAGCTGCCGTCGGCATTATTTTGGCAATTACCGTTTTGCGGGAATCGGAGCTGAATAATGCTTCGGTCAGGATTGATTATTTCGGCGGCTTGCTGCTGGTATCAAGTTTAAGCTCTTTGATAATTATCCTAAATCGCGGGGGTAAAGAAGGTTGGACATCGCTGTATATTGTTAGCTTGTTTATCGTAATGATGGCAAGCATGGCAGCTTTTATTTTGGTTGAAAGCCGGATAAAGGACCCTTTGGTAGATATTGGTTTATTTAAAAATCCTACCTTTGTAGCAGCTAATATTGTCGGGTTTTTAACTTTTATGGCCTTAATGGGCGGCCTGTTTCTAATACCGTTTTTCCTTAGAAATATTTTAGGATATACGCCGATTCATGCTGGGTTATCACTGATTCCTCTCATTGCTTCGATGATCTTTTTAGCACCGCTGGGGGGCAAATTAGCCGATAAAGCCGGTGGCAAGACGCCGACTATGTTAGGGATGCTAATTCTTTCCCTCACACTATATTCCTTTCATACTATGACAGCTGACACTAGTTACCCGTTTATCGCAATACGCCTGGTTTTCATGGGAATCGGACTAGCGTTAACTATGTCACCTTTATCTAATGCGGCTATGGCTACTTTGCCAAAAGAAAAAACCGGAGTCGGCTCCGGCGTATTCAACCTGTTTAAAAATGTTGGCGGCAGTGTTGGTATTGCCATTTTGGGGACGCTGCTTGATCAGAGACAGATATTTCACACGCAAATCTTGTCCACTTATATAGATAGTTCCTCCTCAATCGCACAACAGGCTATTGCCGGTATCCAAGCGGGCTTAGTACAAAGCGGGATGCAATCAAGTCAAGCCTATGCGGCGGCCCTTACTGTCTTACACGGCATGGTGGTAAAACAGGCAGCAGTGATGGCCTATAGTGATTTATTTATAATTGCAGCTCTGCTTGCCAGCTTAGGCATTATTGCAGCCACAATGATGAGAAATATTCCAAAAGTCAATGAAGATAGCGAACTAACGGATAATGAACAAGAGGCGGTTCCATCGGCGATTCATTAAACACAAAAACGGAGAGAGGGCAAATTTATGAAAGCAAGAAAAGTGATGTTAAGTACCGCTGCCGGAGCGGCAATTATGCTGCAAAGCATTATTGCTTTTGCCGATCCGGTTTCAGGCCTGTCGTTAGATGATAGTGTAGCCTTAGCGCTTAAAAATAATCCAACCATAAAAATGGCAGTGGATGATCAACAAAAAGCTGGGGGAGCAGTAGCTGAGGCTGAAGCAGGCAGAGCACCAACACTATCAATCGGTGCCGGTGCCAATCGCACTGAGGGAGCGGGGCAAGCTGTGCCGGGCACAAGCTATAATAGCTCGCTTAAAATGAATTGGACATTGTATTCCGGAGGCAGAATCGAGGGACTTGTCGATCAAGCCAAATTGAACGCAAAAACCAGCGATCTAGGTGTTGATAAAGCTCGCGAACAGGTCAAGCTGGATGTTACTACAGCCTACTATGGTGTGCTTCAGGCAGGTGACATGGTTGCCGTAAATAATGAAGCAGTTGAGTCATTAACGCAGCATCTTAAAACCGTTAAAGCTCAGTTTGACAGCGGGGTTATTGCTAAAGCAGATTTACTTCGCTCAGAAGTCGAACTCGCCAATGCACAGCAGAATTTAACAAAGGCTCAAAATGCCCTTGAGATAGCTAAGTCAAATCTTAATAATATAATCGGGGCACCGCTCGACACTCAGCAAATATTGAATAATCAGTTGGCGCATACCGACTTTAATTCCTCGCTGGATGACTGTATAGCTTACGCATTGAATAATCGCCCGGAAATTCAGCAGTCTCAAAATAGTATAGAGGTTGCTGAAAAAGGTGTAGAGATTGCTAAAAGCGGCAACCGTCCGAACGTTACCTTTGGTGCGACTGACGGTTGGAGCGGGAGTGAATTTCCAGGGCAAACCAACAACTGGTCAATGAATGTTATGGCCAATTGGAATGTGTTTGACGCCGGGCTGACTAACGCCAAAGTGAATCAAAATAAGGCAGCATCAGCCAAGGCAAAAGACCAGGATACCCAGCTGCGCGGCAATATTGAACTGGAAGTACGCCAGAATTATATGAACATGCGTGAAGCCGAAGAACGCCTGCAAACAACCCAAGTTGCCGCAAATAAGGCGGAAGAGGACTTAAAAATAGCCAAAACAAAATACTATGCCGGGGTAGGCACCAATTTAGATGTAATTGATGCCCAGTTGGCATTGACGCAAGCCAAGACAAACCACACTCAGGCACTGTATGATTATAACGTTAATATGGCAAAACTGGAAAAGTCTATGGGTATTAAAGTATAAAAGAAAGAAACCTAAATTAACAGTGGGGCTGCAGATTATTCTGCAGTCCCACTTAAACTAGGTGATGTCATTTGATTCCAAGTCAGGATGCTACACACCTATCACTGCGGCGGAGTGAAGAACAGATATAGATGACAAGATTTCTTAATGGAATTTTATGTAGAAGCCAGGGTAGCTCACTTGAAAAAATATAGAAAAATTTGGTATAATCTTGTTTTAGTACGATAGATTTCAACAGATGATTAATTTAAACTATTTAAAGAAAATGGGGTTCTTATGGAGCTAAAAAAAATATCTGATAGGATTTATTATTTAACGG
>CAZCEN010000376.1:295-2979 GCA_964497205.1 uncultured Sporomusaceae bacterium | reverse complement strand
TATGTGTCTTCTCTATACACCAACATTTCAGGGATAAAAGCCGAGCCTAGGGTAACCGCTGCTGATTCCGGCAGTGGTTATACGAAGGCGGAAGCACTTAGTGAAGCTAACCGCTGTTTACTGTGTGAGTGTCTGGAGTGCGTTAAGGCTTGTGAATATCTCGCACATTATAAAGGGTATCCCAAAAGGTATGTGCGTGAGGTATATAATAATTTATCCATTGTTATGGGCATTCATCGTGCCAATAATATGATTAACTCCTGCAGCCTGTGTGGTCTTTGCGAGCAGGTTTGTCCGGGCAAGCTGAGCATGGGGGAAATTTGCCGGCAAGCCCGGCAGATGATGGTAGAAAAGGGGAAAATGCCCCCATCAACGCATGATTTTGCCTTGCGAGATATGCAGTTTAGCACTGGTGAAAAATTTACGCTGAGCAGGCATCAGCCCGGGCATACGTCAAGTGAGTCGGTGTTTTATCCCGGATGCCAGTTAGCTGCCTCATCACCGGACTATGTTGAGCAGATTTACCGCTTTTTAGGTGAAAAACTCGCCGGTGGTGTTGGCTTAATGCTTAGCTGCTGCGGGGCACCGGCCAGTTGGGCGGGACAAGAGGTTTTGTTTCAGGTAACCATGCAAAGTTTTAGAAAAAACTGGAGCAGCTTGGGAAGTCCCAAGGTCATAACCGCCTGCCCTACTTGTTATAGTTTGTTTAAACAACATTTGCCTGAAATGCCTGTGGAAACCTTGTGGACGCTGCTCGAACGTATTGGTCTACCTGACAGCCGCCGGTTGACTGGGGTTATACAAAAACTGGCTGTTCATGACAGCTGTACCACAAGATGTGACACTAGAATTCAAACAAGTGTACGAAATATTTTAGGCAAGCTGGGTTATCAATTGGAAGAACTGCCTTTAAGCCGTGAACATACGGTTTGTTGCGGCTATGGAGGCTTGATGCTTTATGCCAATAAAGAGGTTGCGCATAAAGTGATAAATAGGCGAATACAGGAAAGTGAGTTAGACTACCTTACATACTGCGCTATGTGCCGGGATAATTTTGCCGGTCAGGGGAAACGCAGTTACCACCTGCTGGATTTAATTTTTGGTCCGGAAGGAAAAAATCCGGCAGAGGCCGGTCCTGGCCTTTCCGAGCGGCAAGAGAACAGGGCAAGATTAAAACAAGCATTACTTGGGAAAGTATGGGGTGAAAGGGTGGAGGAAGCACCGGTTAACATTAAGGTGAATATCGCCGCGGAGGTAATAGCGATTATGGAGGAACGGCAAATCCTCATTGCGGATGTTGCTAAAGTAATTGAGTACGCGGAAAGCAGCGGCAATAAACTGAAAGAGACAGCGGGCGGCTATTATGTAGCGTATTATAAGCAGGCCAGTGTGACTTATTGGGTCGAGTACAGGCCGCAAGGGGATGAATTTGTTGTTCGCAATGCTTATTGTCACCGTATAGAAATTACGGAGTAATGGAGGAACTATGAACAAGCAGACAGCTGGGACGGAGCCTGCTCTTATTTGTGAAAAATGCGGCATTAAACTAACGTTGGGAAAAGTAACGCTAGCCTATTTGGGCAGTACGTTTCCCGTTGAACTTTATAAATGCTCTACGTGTGGGCTGGTATACATTCCGGAAGAATTAGCCAACGGTAAAATGAAACAAGTAGAAGCAGCCTTGGAGGATAAATAATGCTTCACCGGCATCCGGGCGGTATTGCGTTAACTAAGCGGGTTATTGATTACTGTGCCTTTTTTCCGGGGGCGAAGGTGATTGATGTTGGCTGCGGTACAGGAATGACGGTGGAGTACCTATGTGATACTGCCGGTTTACAGGCAGTAGGGGTTGATTTATCCAGAGCGCGACTGGAAGAAGGCAAAAAACGTTCGCCCGGGCTGCCTGTATTTCAGGCGGCGGGAGAAGGTTTGCCGTTTGCGGATGCCTGCTTTGACGGCGGTATAGCCGAGTGCAGTCTGTCGGTTATGCAGGACCCCGCGAAAGTGCTGGCGGAGTTTAGCAGGGTGCTTGTACCTGGAGGAAAATTGGCGATAACTGATATTTATGTACCTGATTTAGAGAATACTTCCGGTTTTTTTAATCGACGCCAACTGCAAAAAATGCTGGCGGAAGCCGGTTTCACGGTTATTACTTGGGAAGATCAATCCGCTTGCCTGAAGGAATTTGTTGCCAGCTATATTATGGCGGATGGAGACAGGCAAGAGCTTTGGCAATGTGTATCTGCCGGAACAAAGGCAGGATATTTTTTACTTGTGGCTGAAAAATTGCAAAGGGAAGGATGAACTATTTTGGAGGAAAAAAAATGTCCTCGCTGCAATACAGAAATAACCAATAATGCTCCCTTGTATCAATGTTGCCGTTGCTTTACCGTTTATTGCAAAAATTGCGAAGATAGCAATGAAGGGCGGAACTGTCCGAAATGTAAGATGGGGCCGCGTTTAATACTCTCATCGGGAAAATAAAAGCCGGGGAGGAATAGAGTATGAAAGAAGAAACAGATTTTTTGGATATTATTGAGGCGGACTGGGTAATTATCGAAGTGGCTGATAAAAATACCGGAAAAAAGTTTAGGAGAAATCTGCCGGTGAGATATTTAGAAACTGATAACGGAGTAACATTATTTGGCGAAACCCTTAATGGCGAACCGTCCGAAATTAGCTTC
>CAZCEN010000376.1:0-254 GCA_964497205.1 uncultured Sporomusaceae bacterium | reverse complement strand
GGGAAAATCCTGAATACGGGCTATGGCTGGATTAAAGGGGGGACTGAGCTTTGCGGTAAGACACGCGACGCTTTGACCGGCGGGGCTTGTCTGATTGGCCAAGCCGAAGCAATTTCTGTCGGCTAACGGATTTTCTTTTACCGGTAAGCTGGGTGATAACCTGTGGCAGCATTGGCAAAAAATTGGGAGGATGTGTATGAAACAGATCTATCAAAGTGTCGTTCAACTGCTTGCGGCCGGTGAGAGCATTGTGT
>CAZCEN010000375.1:0-2984 GCA_964497205.1 uncultured Sporomusaceae bacterium | reverse complement strand
GATAGCCATAGCGATTCGCAAAAGCTTTGACCTCTTCTAAGCTGTGCACAGGACCGTCGCTTCCCGGTATGACAGGCAGGCCGGCGGCTACAGCCTGGGCCCTGGCGTTAATTTTATCGCCGAACATCGTCAAGTGCTCAATCTCAGGACCGATAAAAATAATGTTTTCTTCCTTGCAGCGTTTGGCCAGGGTTGTGTTTTCGGATAAAAAACCATAGCCGGGATGAATAGCATCTACACCACGGTTTTTGGCGATACGCATAATGGATTCGATGTCTAAATAGGCATCCACCGGACTTTTATCTTCACCCACCAGATAAGCCTCATCGGCACGATACCGGTGTAAAGAAAATACATCTTCTTTAGAGTAAATGGCAATTGTGCGTATTCCTAGTTCATAACAAGCCCGCATAACCCGAATGGCAATTTCGCCACGATTGGCAACTAATACTGTTTGAATTTTATTCATTATTATTCCCTCCCAAAGCAAAACAGCAGTTCTTGAGAAAAAAACAACTGTAATTCGTAATTTAACACTGATTTACAAAAATCACAATATATTTTAAAAAAATATACTGTATATATTAATTTGGGAAACTATTATTAATTTATAAATATAATGAAAAAGCTTACCAGCAGGATGTTTGAGCAAGAATGACGAAAAAATGTTAATATATTTAGAAGACATTGCAGCTTATGGAGGAAGTTTATGTATGAACCGGGGGAATTTGGTGAAAGCCTGCGCTGCTTACGCGAAAGGCGACCGCTAATTCATCAAATTAGTAATTATGTTACCATCAATGATTGTGCGAATATAACATTAGCCATTGGTGCATCGCCAGTAATGGCAGAAGATGTTAGTGAAGTAGAAGAAATGGTTTCTTCGGCGGCGGCCTTGGTTCTGAATATGGGGATGCCCAATTCGCGAAAGATTGAAGCTATGTTAGCTGCCGGCAGGCAGGCCATGAGACAGGGGATACCAATTATTTTTGATCCTGTAGGCGCCGGCGCTACCAAACTGAGAATTGATGCAGCGGATAGAATTCTGACAGAGCTTAAAATTACGGCAATTCGTGGCAATCTGTCTGAGATTAAAACTCTGTTAGGAATAGGGTCAGGAACCAGGGGGGTTGATTGTATTGAACCCCAGGAGGATAATCAGGCTTTAGCCAAAAAACTGTCTGCAAAGCTTGATAGCGTAGTAGCGATAACCGGTCCAACAGATGTTATTGCTTATAATAATGAAGTTTGCTATGTTCATAATGGAACTGAACTTTTAGCAGGGGTGACCGGCACAGGTTGTATGACGACTGCGCTGATTGCCTGTTTCTGCAGCGTGGCAAACAATGCTTTTGCCGGTACAATTACGGGTGTTGCTGCTATGGGGGTAGCCGGTGAACTTGCACAACAAGAACTCGCGAAAAACGAAGGACTGGGAACCTTTCACATGCGCTTGTTTGATGCTGTGTCGAATCTGACTCCCGAGATTCTGATGCATAGGATGAAAGTTAAATTTCTTTCCGAAAACTAATTCCCTGTGCTAAGCAGAATTTACCGATGATGAAATAATTTTTGAAGGGAGCCCGTGTGTATGAATATCAGGAAACTGTCTTATACCGCAATTTTTATGGCAATAGGCGTTCTGTCCGCCCATTTAATCTATATCCCCATTGGTGTTGCCAAGTGTTTCCCGCTACAGCATGTTATTAATATATTATTGGCGGCGCTTTTAGGTACCCGCTATTCAGTTAGTGCTGCATTTGGGATTTCATTACTTCGCAATATTTTAGGGACAGGCTCTTTGCTGGCTTTTCCCGGAAGTATGGTCGGAGCTTTATTGTCTGGTATTCTTTATAAGAAGACTAACAGTATTTGGGGAGCTATTATTGGTGAGGTAATTGGAACAGGGATTTTTGGGGCGTTACTTGCTTATCCTGTTGCGAGCTATTTCATTGGATCGCAGGCAGGGGCGTTTTTCTTCATCGTTCCCTTTATGGTTAGTACGGTAGGCGGCAGTATTATTGCTTATGTTTTATATAAGACAACAATCCCTACGCTACTTTATGAAAAATTCGGTGTGCACAGTAAACGGTGAACTTAATTTCAAACTTTTGGAAATTAAGTTCAAGAATGCAGGAGTTTATTTTTTAATCACGAATACTTCAATCATATAGAAACGAATTTTAGTAACTCCGAATCTGACAGTCTAATGGAAACTACGATGGTCAGGTCGATGGGTTTACCGGGAAACCGGTGAGCCTCCCACCGCGGAAAGGAGTCAGTGCTAACTATTGAGACAGCGCGCTCATTCTTTTTCGTGCGCTGTCTTTTTTTTGTCCTGTTAGAAAGTTTAACGTTCGCCCTGGATAAGGGCAACATTGGCTTCCGCTTTCGCCAAAGCTCGGTGTAAGCCGTATTTTCTTTATTTTTTTTAAGGGTTTCTTATGTGGTTAATAAAAACAGAGGCGGGTGACTTTATGGCTGTGAATGCCGGAAACATCCTTGATGCTACTCTAGCCGAATGGCGAAAATTTACCGAAAACCGAAAAAGTTCAGACAATATACAAAGTTTTTCTATAAGACCAGTAATTATGGAGTCATGGGAGCGGTGCCGCCAAGCCCGGGTTAATGCCCATAGCGACTCTATTCACCATCAGCTTGACAATGCCAGTCTTCAGGTTGTGTTAAAGCAAAATCAGGACCTTATTACTATTGCCAAGCCATTTATGGACAATTTGTACCAAATAGTCGCCGGTTCCGGATTTGTCGTGGTGTTGACAGATATTCGGGGTTACATCATGGAAATACTTGGCGATAGTGATACATTACTTAATCCGATCACCGTAAGCTTTTTTCAGGGAGCTAATTGGAGTGAGGAAGAAGCCGGTACTAATGCCATTGGTACGGCTTTGGTAACAAGGAAACCGATTCAGGTTTCCGGCTCTGAGCATTACTGTCGCAAGCACCATTGTCTGACCTGTTCG
>CAZCEN010000374.1:0-2995 GCA_964497205.1 uncultured Sporomusaceae bacterium | reverse complement strand
TTCATCCGCTGCGCGCTTTGTCTACCGCCGCCCGGCAAATTCAAAAAGGCAACTATGATGTCCAGGCCACAGTTCAGACCCGGGACGAATTAGGGCATTTGTCCAAAACCTTCAATGCAATGGCCGTCAGTATCCATGAAAAAGACCGAGAAAACCGACGGTTGCTTGAAGAACTACGCGCCAAGGAAGCTATGAGGGCTTCGCTGATGAACAAGCTATTCACTGCTCAGGAGGATGAGCGGCTGCGAATTTCCCGCGAACTACATGATGAAACCGGCCAATCCATGGCGTCGCTGCTTGCTTACATGAAAGTATTGTTAAGCAAACTGACTGACAATAGACAACGCCAACTGCTGCTTGACGCGAGAGATGTGGCTGTCAGCGTACTGGAAGGACTGCGTAAAATGGCAGTGGAGCTCCGTCCACCGGTTCTTGACTATTTGGGTATCGTCGCTGCAATGGAAAAATATTTAACCAATTTTGGCCGGCAAAACGCTATTGATGTTCATTTTCAGCCGCCGTATGAAAAGTTGATAGTATCCAACGAAGTATCGCTAACGCTATATCGCATTTTACAGGAAAGCCTAACAAACATCTCCAAGCACGCCCAAGCCAGCCGGGTTGATGTCGAGTTGACGAAAACCGGTGACCATGTAAAAATGATTATTAAAGACGACGGCCGCGGCATCCGCCCTAACGCTATCTGTAATGCCCTGCAAAATAACCGGCTAGGAATTTATGGCATGCAGGAGCGCGCCGAGCTTCTCGGCGGTAGCCTGGCTTTCCGCTCTTTGGAAAATAAGGGCACAACAATTATCTTAATTTTACCGATAGGAAGTGACGCACATGGCAAAGATTAGAATCTTGCTTGCCGACGATCATTCGGTTTTACGTGCCGGATTAAAACTGCTCCTCAATAACGAACCTGATTTTGTTGTTGTGGGGGAAGCGTCCAACGGGGAAGAGGCGCTACGCCTATTGGAACACAAGCGGGCTGACGTTCTGCTGCTTGATTTGTCCATGCCCAACATGGGTGGCTTAGAATGCATCCGGGAAATCAAAAGCCGGGGACTTGCTATAAAAATTCTCGTTTTGACAATGTACGCCGACGAGCAATATGTACGGGAAGCAATGCAGGCCGGCGCCAAGGGATATGTGGAAAAAAACGCCGTCGACACCGAGTTGTTTGTTGCGCTGCGCACCGTGGCCAGAGGCCACCGCTATCTCAGTCCGCAAAATGCCCAGGTGCTGATTAACAGCTTGCTTAGCGATTCTCCCAGGGAAGCCAGCGATGATCCTTATACTGTGCTTAGCACCCGGGAGCGAGAGGTTTTAAAACTGATTGTCCGGGGTCACTCCATGAGCCAAATTGCCGACATGCTCTGCCTTAGCGTTAAAACCGTCGATACATATAAAACCCGCCTGATGGAAAAATTACACTGCAGTAAAAAAAACCAGTTAGTAGAATATGCATTAAAACATAATCTACTCCCCCATTATACCGCTGAAATCTGATTATTATGCTCACCGCCTACCGGCTATGAATGATCATGGCCGGTTTTTTGTCAGTTTTTTTCTTACACAAATTACCTGCCTTTTTCTTACATTCAGGTCAGCATTCTTCCGATACCGTTATTTTTTAAATAGTGTGATAATTGTAGAGGAGCTACACTTTTAGATTGAGGAGAGTGTTAAAAATGAAAAAACAACCCTGGAAACGGTTCCTAATCGCTGGTGCTGCTGCGCTGATGCTGACTACTGGGTACAATGTCGGGGACATGCAGACAGCGGAGGCTAAAGTAAACATCGATCTATTTGATTTTCAAGCCCATCGCGGCGGCCGCGATGCCCGACCGGAAAACACTTTAGTTTCTTTCGCTTATGCACTGGAACTGGGCGTAACTACGCTAGAGATGGACATGCAAATGACCAAGGACGGACATATCGTTATTAGTCACAATCCAGTTATGAACCCCAATCTTGCTCAATTAAACGGGAAATATGTTGAGGCTGGTAAATATGACATCCGCACCATGACCCTGGCTGAAGTCAAACAATTTGACATGGGTACTATGAACCCTGCTGCCGGCGATTACTATGAAGGCCACGGCAAAACGCAGCTATCGGTTCCCGGCACTAAAGTTCCTACCTTGGAAGAGGTATTTGAACTGGCTATCGCTTATGGCAATGATAAAGTAATTTTTAATATCGAAACTAAGTCTTATGCGGATCCCGCAGATCCCGCTTATAAGAATAATGTCGATCCTGTTGCCTTTGTTGCCAAAGTCAACGAAATCGTTAAAAAATATGGTATGGAAGACCGCGTAACATTGCAATCCTTCGATTGGCGGACTCTTAAAGAAATGAAGAAAATCAACCCTAATATCACGCTGGTGGCGTTAAGCAGCGAACAGCCTTCCTGGGGCTGGGTAGATGGATGTTATCTGAAAAAAGGTGACAGCAAGCCTTCTCCCTGGTTAGGCGGCATTAATATTAATGACAAGAAATACTTAGGCGACTATGTAAAAGCAGCCCATGAAATCGGTGCAGACATTGTTTCTCCGTACTGGGAAGAACTATCCAACGAACTAGTGGCCGAAGCTCATGACTATGGCATGAAAGTGGTTCCCTGGACTGTCAACAATCCGACTAAAATGAACATGCTGCTGGATATGGGTGTTGACGGCATGATTTCCGACAAACCGTGGCTGCTGCGGGAAGTTTTAATCAAACGCGGCATCAAAGTAGCAGAACCTACCGTCAACATTAACAGCCCTTACCACACTGGTACCGATATTGTTGGCGGTGAAACCAAAGTAACTAAAAAGGGCGGCGACTCAGCCGAATAATTCCGTTCATCCACCCTGTTGTATCCTATGACTCAGCAAAATTTGCAAGAAAGAGGTATCTATAATGCTAAAATATTTTCTTACCGGGCCTGATTTACCGCTGATAAACGGCGATAAGGATAAAATAGCCGCACTATTCAACAATC
>CAZCEN010000373.1:0-2997 GCA_964497205.1 uncultured Sporomusaceae bacterium | reverse complement strand
CGGCACAGCATTTATAATGTCTCGACAATGGTCGTAACGGCCTGCCCGCCGCCAATACATAACGTGGCCAAACCACGTTTAGCGCCCCGGTCCCTTAATGCATGTAACAGAGTTACTAAAATGCGGGCCCCGCTGGCACCGATAGGATGACCTAAGGCAATGGCACCGCCGTTGACATTTACTTTTTCTTTGGCAAAATGTAATTCTTTGCCTACAGCTAAAAATTGAGCAGCAAAGGCTTCGTTGGCTTCAATAAGATCAATATCCTTGACGGCAAGACCAGCCTTAGACAGCGCCTTTTTAGTCGCCGTCACCGGCGCAATGCCCATAATGGAAGGATCGACGCCGCCGGAAGCATAGCCCATGATTCTGGCCAAGGGCTTGATTCCCATCTGTTTTGCTTTATCGGCAGACATCAGCACCAAAGCTGCCGCCCCGTCGTTAATACCTGAGGCATTTCCGGCTGTTACTGTACCATCTTTTTTAAAAGCAGGCCGTAAGCCGCGCAACGTTTCCAGGGTGGTGTTCTCACGGGGATATTCATCAGTGTCAAAAATGATGTCACCCTTTTTTCCTTTGATCGTAACCGGCACAATTTCTTGTTTGAAAGCACCGCTCTTGATGGCCTTAATAGCCTTTGCCTGCGATTCATAAGCCAGTTGATCCTGTTCTTCTCTGGTCACGTTGTATTTCGCTGCTACATTTTCAGCGGTAATACCCATGTGATAATCGTTAAAAGCACACCATAGCCCGTCTTTGATCATAACGTCAATTACTTTATTATCACCCATCCGGTATC
The DNA here is from genome assembly GCA_964497205.1 of uncultured Sporomusaceae bacterium. Classification (GTDB taxonomy): domain Bacteria; phylum Bacillota; class Negativicutes; order Sporomusales; family Sporomusaceae; genus Sporomusa. The sequence continues at coordinate 2,198 of CAZCEN010000373.1, read as the reverse complement.
CCCAACGGGCTCTGCTATCCAGAAGATAGGGTGCGTTGGTCATGCTTTCGCAACCGCCAGCCACCATAATTTCTGCATCCTCAGTCATAATGGACTGCGCCGCCAGATTTACCGCTTTTAACCCTGACCCGCAGACTTTGTTGATGGTGTAAGCAGGTACTTCCACAGGCAGTTGTGCCTTTATGGCCGCCTGCCTGGCAGGATTTTGTCCAAGACCTGCCTGCAATACATTCCCGAGGATAACTTCATCGACTACCTCTTTGCTCACCCCGGCCCGTTCGAGCGCGGCGCTCACGGCGACGGCCCCCAGTTCAGGCGCACTTAACGGAGCTAAAGAGCCATTAAATGTGCCTATGGCTGTACGCACAGCACTAACAATCACAACTTCTTTCATCAGTATCCCCCTTGGCAGTTCTTTTTTTATTTATAAAACTTTATGACATCATTTCGCGAGGTGGATACCGCCGCGCCCTTATCAAGTTCACATACTCTTAGCTATAGTTCAGTCTTTATCCCTGCCTTTTGCGCCAAGTCCCATTTTTTCATCCCGAAAAATACGAGCATCCATCGCTTTAAGATCATTCGCTATTATTGGCGTAAAATCCATTAGTGCCAATACATCTTTGTGCAGGTCAATTCCCGGCGCAATCTCCGTGAGTACCATACCTTCCGCAGTCAATTGAAAAACTGCACGCTCTGTGATATACATGACCGGCTGTCTGACCTTTTGTGCATACTCACCACTAAAGGTAATCTGTTCTACCTGGTTAAGGAACTTTTTGTTTTTGCCTTCCTTGATAATGCGTAGTTGGCCATTACCGATTTCCAGCTCAAGGCCTCCGGCTGTAAAGGTACCACAAAAGACAACCTGTTTGGCATTCTGAGTGATGTTAATAAATCCGCCACAGCCGGCAACCCGCCCTTTGAATTTACTTACGTTAATGTTCCCCTGTTTATCGGTCTCTGCCAGACCGAGATAGGCCAGATCCAGACCTCCCCCATCGTAAAAATCAAATTGACTCGGTTGATCTAGAATTACTTCGACATTACAGGACGCCCCAAAACTCAGCCCGCCGGCCGGAACACCGCCGACAGGACCGGCCTCCACAGTTAAGGTCATGCTATCGCCAATCCCTTCCTCATTGGCAACCATGGCTACTCCTTCCGGAATTCCAATACCCAAATTGACTTTAGCATTTGGGATGAGTTCCATTGCCGCGCGGCGGGCAATTACCTTACGTGCATCCAGTGACATAGACTGCAAAGCTGTCAATGGTACCCGGACTTCTCCCGTGTAGGCTGGATTATAGGACTCAGTAAGCGTTTGCTTATGTTGATCCGGCTCTGCAACCACGATATAATCAACAACTATCCCCGGAACCTTTACCAACAGCGGATTAAGACTACCCGCCTGAACAATGCGTTCCACCTGGGCAATAACAATACCGCCGCAGCTTTTGACCGCCTGTGCTATGGGTAATATCTCCATCGAAACAGCCTCTCGTTCGATAGAGATATTACCCTTCTCATCGGCGGATGTACCACGAATCAAAGCAACATCTACCGGAAACGGTTTATACCAAAGCCACTCTTCGCCTCCCAGTTGAATGACCTCCACAAGCTCCTCGGTAGTCCGCTTATTGAGCTTGCCACCTTCCACCCTCGGGTCAACAAAGGTATTCATACCTACCTTGGTGATAACCCCCGGCTTTTTACCGGCAACGTTGCGAAACCACTGCGCCAGTGTCCCCTGCGGCAGATTATAAGCCTCAATCTTTTCGTCTATTGCCAGCTTGCTCAATTTGGGAGCCAAATTCCAATGACCGCCGATCACTCTTTTCACCATGTGCTCATGGCCAAAATGATTCACGCCGGCGTCTTTCCCATCTCCCTGACCGGCACAGTAGACGAGGGTTAAATTGCGCGGGGCACCTTCACTAACAAACCGTCCTTCCAATGCAGCCGTCAACGCTTCAGGATTCGCACATCCTACAAAACCACTAGTCGCGACAGTAGCATTGTCTTTTACAAGACTTGCTGCTTCTACCGCAGTAATTACCTTTGCCATATTTATCCCAGCCTTCTAAAAAGTAAAATTACGTATAACGGTAGACCTCTAGATAAAGCCAAATACCATATGCAGCGCTATAGCCACAAAAGCCATAACCGTCTTAATCACCGTCATTGCAAAAATATCA
>CAZCEN010000372.1:0-2998 GCA_964497205.1 uncultured Sporomusaceae bacterium | reverse complement strand
GCTAAACTTTTTTGTTATTTTAACGATATTATATATAAGAAGATATCCGCAGAATAACAAGATTATTTGGCGGTGACGGGGAGTACCGCCATTATGAGGAGGCGGTACTATGGTATATATCAGAAACTGGGTATACAAAGAGATGATTCGAATTGACCTGGGAGAGCTATGGCCACTTTACAAGGTACTGCTTGTTATGATTGTACTGCTGGGAATTATCGTTGATTGTGTAGATTTTATTCCATAATTATGGGTTAAGGTACGGCAGCCACTTAGTATTAGGTGGCTGCCGTTTTTCTTTAGCGGTCGGTAGTAAATACTATTTCCAGATGCTAGAATAATAGTACAGGCTTACCTTAGCCGTAGAATTCCATTGATGTAGGATGTGAATCGAATGAACTGGGACAATATGCCGCTGGTCGTTATTCTTGTGTTAGCCGTTATTGGCAATAACCAATCGGTATCCTTGGCGGTTTCGGTGCTTCTGGTAATGAAATTTTTGGGTTTGACAACATGGATTTCAAGTATTGAAAACCATGGACTGGATATTGGAATCACTATTTTAACCATGGTGGTGCTAACGCCCTTAGCGCTGGGCCGGGTTTCCATAGTTGATATGATGGTTGCTTTCAAAACCCAAGCCGGTCTGGTTGCCATTATTGTGGGGATGATTGTATCTTGGGTAGCGACGCAAGGCCTGTATTTTTTGAAAGCGTCGCCCGAGGCTACGACCGCTTTGATTATTGGTACCATCGGCGGTGTTTGCTTTTTGCAAGGGCTGGCGATTGGGCCGCTGATTGCGGGTGGTGTGGCCGCCTTGATCATCAATCTGTTGAACTCATTGAAACAATAGTAGGATAGACTGCTGGAACTGCGGATTTATATCAACCGTTTTTTTCCGTGAAATAATATAACAAGGCGATAACCGGCATACTTAAGCCAAGAATGGAAGCCAACATCCAGCCGCCGGAAGCGTAGGCCCAGCCGCCCAGTGCCGACCCGATCGCGCCGCCGATAAAGAAGACAGCCATGAATACTCCGTTTACGCGTCCGCGTATTTCATTTCCTAGCGAATAAATTGCACGCTGACCAAGTACAAGATTGCCGGATACCGCCATATCCAGGGCAATGGCGGCAACAACCAGTAGAGCTAAAGACAGTGCGGAAGCATCTGTAGCCAGATGGGTAACCAAAAATGATAGAGCGGCAATGACAATGGCCAAACCCGTTAACCGTTTGGTCCAGCCCCTATCGGCCAATCGGCCGGCAATGGGGGCGGCTACTGCGCCGGCCACGCCGGCGAGAGCGAATAGGGCAATTCCCTGCTGCGAAAAATGAAACTGATGAGCGAGCCATAGAGGGCTTACCGTCCAGAACAGACTGAAAGCACCGAATAGGCAAGCCTGATAGAAAGCGCGGCGCCGTAAGACAGCTTTGGTGGTAAATAGCAACCACAAGGAACGGATTAATTCGCCATAATTCATAGTAGGCGAAGGTTTGCGTGCGGGAAGTGCGAAAGCGAGCAACCCGGCCATTATGGCCGTAATAGCCGCAGAGAGAATAAAGACGGCCTGCCAACCCCACAGGTCAGTTACAAAGCTGGCGAGCGGGCGGGCCAGCATGATACCCAGTAATAACCCGCTCATTACGTTGCCGACTACCTGGCCCTGGCGTCCCTCGGCTGCCAGATGGGCGGCATAGGGCACCAGTATTTGCGCTGCTACTGAACCTAGTCCGGTAAATATTGCCGCTATAAGAAAAAGGCTCGCGCTATGCGTCAAGGAGGCGACAACCAAGGCGCAGATAACCACTATTAATGTGGCTACAATTAACCGCCGGTTTTCGATGAGATCACTAAGGGGAACAATAAACAGTAGACCGGCCACATAGCCGATTTGGGTTAAGGTTACGATCAAGCCTGCCGATGCTAACGGCAGATGGGTATCGGCACTAATAGGGCCAATTAAAGGCTGTGCATAATAAAGATTGGCAACAATTACGCCGCAGGCCACGGCTAACAGAGTGATTATCCAATTTGGAGTTTGCCTGGTTTTTACTTGTAAGTTGTTCATACGATAATCCCTTCCTTATCTGTTTTTACGCTGGAGTATTTTTTTTGGCCAAATAAATACTGAACGTACAGTTTAGTTTGTGATTTAATTATAAACTGAACGTTTAGTATTTGTAAAGAGATAATTTTATTTTCTTATAAAAAAATATTTAGTATAATGTACGTATAGTTTTATAGGGCAGAAGCAACAGGAGGTATTCCATTGGAAAAGAAGAAAGGGCGTCCCCGTAATGTCGCAACGGAACAGGCCATTCTTGCCGCTTCCTATGATTTATTACTGGAAATTGGCTCCGGAGCCGTAACGGTGGACAAGATTGCTGAACGGGCAAAAGTTAGCAAAGCTACTATTTATAAATGGTGGCCCAACAAAGCAGCAGTTGTGATGGATGGTTTTTTCTCCGCGGCTATGTCCAGGCTTCCCGTACCGGATACCGGTTCAGTGGTCAAAGACACCGTTATTCAGGTAACCAATTTAGCCCGGTTTTTAACCAGCAGAGAAGGTAAAATGATTAACGAGTTCATTGCGGAAGGTCAGTTTGATGCCAAATTGGCGGAAGAATACCGGACAAGATATTTTAATCCCCGGCGGCTTGATGCCCGGCGCATTTTGGAGCGGGGGGTACAAAGAGGCGAGTTAAAGAAGGAATTAAACCTGGAAATAGGTATTGATCTGATTTTTGGCCCGCTGTTCTATCGCTTACTGGTGACCGGGGAATCAATCGATGAAGCCTTTATTGAGACTTTGGTGAGTTATGCGTTTAAAGGGATTGAGTAAATGAAAAAACTGCTGCCTTGTGGGAAGGCGGCAGTTTTTTTCATTACGGGATTCTATTCGGCAAACTACATCGATGATCAGCAACTATAGCATACAATTAGTTGGTTAGGGTGCAATGCGTAATATTATAGTGTCTTTGGTAAATAATAAAG
>CAZCEN010000371.1:0-3011 GCA_964497205.1 uncultured Sporomusaceae bacterium | reverse complement strand
GATAAAATGCCAAGACAAGCTAGAGAGAAAAGTGAAAGTGGAATATATCATCTAATGCTAAGGGGAATAAATAAGCAGAATATATTTGAAGACGAAGAAGAGAAAAAGATTTTTTAAAGAAATAATAAAATATTTAAACGAAAAAGGTATAGCGAGTATTAGTCCATTACAACAACTCAATAAAGATCAGCGTGATGAAGTAATACGTAAGATGAAAAAAATAGAAGGAATAACGATAAGGCAAATAGTTAGGCTGACAGGAATATATATAAGTGTAATAGAGCGAATATAAGGGTGGGACAATAAACCTGTCCCCCTGTCCCAGCCCTGTCCCTCTGGAAAATAACCGGCAGGCGTTTGGGCAGGAAAATGCAGTTTAAGACCGAAGATAGGTTTAGAAAGTATTTGCTAAGGAGAATATTATGCAGCAAAAAAGAATGGAACAGGTACTAAAGCGGATGGCAGCGGCCGGCATTCCCCAAATGCTGGTTTGTGACCCTTCATCCATTTTCTATTTGACCGGCGAATGGTTCAGTCCGGGAGAACGGCTGTTAGTTTTACTGCTAAGCTGTGACCAGGGGCCTCAATTGTTTATCAATGAATTGTTTCCGGTCCGCCATGAGCTGGGCATGGCGGTGACGCGTTATGCGGACACGGACGAGCCTGTCGGGCTGATCGCCGGCAAGCTGGATGCGGCCAAGTCGATCGGCATTGATAAAAAGTGGCCGTCACGCTTTTTGCTCCGGCTGATGGAAGTGCTGGGGGGGAGCGGGCATTATCGGAACGGCTCCTTCATCCTGGATGCCATGAGGATGATTAAGGACGAGCAGGAAATTGCCCTGATGCGGGCGGCGGCCGCTAGCAATGACAAGGCGATGGCAGCCCTCGTCAAGCTGTTGCCGGCAAAGCATTCCGAAAAGCAGCTGGGACAATTGCTGCTTGGCATATATGAGGAGTTGGGCGCCTCGGGATTTTCCTTTGCGCCCAATATTTCCTACGGGGCCAATGGTGCTGATCCTCACCACAAGATTGATGACAGCCGAGCAAAAGTCACCGACAGTATTGTCATTGATATCGGTTGCCGCCAGCAGGACTATTGCTCGGATATGACCCGGACGTTCTTTTTTCAGTCGGTCACACCTAAGGCGAAAGCGGTGTATGATATTGTCCTGACCGCCAATCAGCGGGCCATTGACCGGATCAAGCCCAATGTCAGTTTTGCCGAAATTGATGCCGCTGCCCGCGACTATATTACCGCAAAGGGTTTCGGGCCATACTTTACCCATCGTACCGGCCACTGCATCGGGCTGGAGGTGCATGACTGGGGCGACGTTTCGGCTGCCAACCGGGAATATGTCCAACCCGGCATGATTTTTTCCATCGAACCGGGCATTTACCTGCCGGGTGAACTCGGTGTCCGCATTGAGGATTTGGTGCTGGTTACCGACAGCGGCTGCGAGCTGCTGACCCATTATGGCAAAGAACTGACGATTATTGAATAATGCATTTAGCACGGTGAAAAAGACCGGCAGGCTCGTAGCGAGCTTGCCGGTCTTTGCAATTCTTATCGTTAAGTTATTCTGAAGCTTTTTTGTTAATTAATTTGGCAATGCTGGGAAGAACCAGGCCTAAACCAAGCAGGATAAAGGGTGTTAACAGATTGAGGGAGATTTGGAAATACCACTGCGAGGTATAAGCGGCCACGCCCTTCGGGAACATGCCCATAATGCAGGCAAAGGCGGTAAATATGAAGCACCATAAGCCAAAGCCAAAGGCGATTTTGGAGTTTTCAATGAAGCGATACTCCGACAGGAAGCGGCCGGCGATGCGGCGCAAGGCCATATAGGCCACAAATACCCAGAGATAACGCATCGGCATGACAACCGAGTTGAGATCGAGTAGCCAGTTATACAGGTCATTCATATTGCCGATGCCTAAAGCCGGGATAACAATCAGAATACCGACCAGGACGGCGGTCAGCTTGTAGCCGTTGATGGGGGCGCCGAACTCATTGGTTTTGGTAAGGGCCTGAGGAATGTATTTTGACTCGGTTTCAGCCAGCATGACCTTCAGCGGTGCATCAATCGAGAAGACCAGTGCCGAAGCCTGGCCGACAAACTGGGCGAAGGCATAAAGAATGAGGAAGAAGTTGCCGACACCATAATACTGGCCGAGCATTTGGAAGGCATAATACTGACCGTTCATTTTGAGGTCCTTGGGAATGTTGTTGGAGTCGAACATCATGCCCATGGCCAGCGAGCCGAGCAGTGCCGATAAAACGACCAGGACGGCCAGAATAATCATACCGCGGGGGAATTCCTTGCTGGCGTTGATGGTGTTATTGACGTAAGGCGAAATTTTTTCGGCGCCGCCTACCGCAAACACCAGCATGGAAATCGTTGTGAAATAGGTGAAATCAAAATTTGGGATAAAGGTCTGCCAGCCCCAGTCGGTTGTGGCGACGGCTACACCGCGAATGGCAGGCGCAGCTAGCATCAAAATGACATACAGGAAAGACATGACCAGCATTGACGTGCCGGCGAGCATCCCAATCCGTTTAAGCGAATTCATGCCGCGGGAAGCAAACCAGAGAAAGAAGAAAAATAGTGCTAAAGTACATAATTGCAATACCATTGGTGAAAACATTTTGGTGAAGGTGCCGTTTTGCAGTACGCCCCAGCCAAAGGCGATTAAAATCTGCTGTGGCTTCTGCGCCAGATATGGGATGTGGACGACCCAGTATGTCCACCCGGCGAAGTACGCAAACTTGGGTGAGGTGGTTAAGCGAATCCAGGTACTCACGCCCGCCTTGCCATCTTTGAAGGTTGAGCCAAGCTCACCTACCATGAGGGCATAGGGAATAAAGTACAGCGCATTAATGAGTAGCCAGGAAACGATGACTTTCAGGCCTTGGTTGGCAAAGTTGTTGACGACATTGCCGAAGCCCCATACCATGATAAAGGCCATGATGGCTAGATTGTACCATCGAAGATTTCTTTGATTCTGTTCCA
>CAZCEN010000370.1:0-3032 GCA_964497205.1 uncultured Sporomusaceae bacterium | reverse complement strand
CTTAAGGTGTTCGACTTCAAACAAGATTTCTTTAGTCATTGAATGCACCTTCCTTACAAATATCCGCATACTTCCAGCATTGTACCATGCCTTGCCCATCTGTAATTCTTGGCGGCATTTCTTTTGCGCAGCGCTCAAAGGCATAGGGACACCGATTTCTAAAGGGACAGCCTGTTGGAAGGTTATAAAGACTTGGTACCGTTCCGTTGATTGTCGGCAAATCACCCTTTACCCGTTCCATGGTAGGGATAGCCTTCAATAACCCTTGTGTATAAGGATGTCTGGGGTGAGTAAACAATTCTCTGACAGAAGCCTTTTCCACAATGCTGCCCGTATACATAACGGCAACGTTGTCAACATTTTCGGCGACAACACCCAGATCATGCGTAATAAGAATAATTGCGGTGCCGAATTTCTTGTTGACCTGATTTATTAAATCAAGAATTTGCGCTTGAATAGTAACATCGAGCGCTGTGGTCGGTTCATCGGCGATTAGAATTTCAGGTTGGCATAGAAGTGCCATAGCAATCATAATGCGCTGGCGCATACCACCTGAAAGCTCAAAAGGGTATTGTTTGATACGCACATCAGGGGAAGGAATTCCCACTTCATCAAGCATTGCGAGAACTTCTTTCAAAGCCTCCCCATCGGAAACCTGTTTATGCAGCTGTACAACCTCAAGCAATTGGTTCCCTATAGTATAAAGTGGATTCAAACTGACCATCGGTTCCTGAAATATCATAGATATCCGGTTGCCACGGTAAGAGCTCATTTCATAATCGCTTTTAGTAAGCAAGTCGCTGCCGCCAAACCAAATATGGCCAGAATAAGCAGCCGGCGGTGTCGGTAATAACTGCATGATGCTTTTGCTCGTTACACTTTTACCGCAGCCTGATTCACCTACCAGCCCCAGTTTTTCTCCTTTATGCAAAGTAAAGTTTACGTCATTTACAGCTTTAGCTATTCCTCGCTTAGTCGTAAACGTTACGTTAAGATATTCAACTTTTAAAATCTCTTCAGCGTCCATAGCGTTTCCTCCTAAACATCCAGATTCGGATCAAAATAGTCCCGGAACCAGTCACCAATCAGGTTAACGCCCAAGACCGTCATAGTAATTAAAACGCCTGGGAAAATTGAATGCCATGGGTAGCTGACAATATTAACACGGCTTTCAGCAAGCATACGTCCCCAAGTCGGTACTTCAATAGGAACACCTAAGCCCAGGAAGGACAAAGAAGCTTCCATCAGTACGATTCTTGCCATTTGCAAAGTAGCAATAACGATAACCATGCTCATGATATTCGGCAGTATATGTTTGAAAATAATATGAAAATTGCTGCCGCCCAAAGCCCTTACCGATTCAACATACTCCATTTCCTTAATGGATAAGACTTCACCGCGGACCATACGCGCATACTGCACCCAGCAGCACAAGCCCGCAATCAGGATGACATTGCCTAAGCCTGGTCCTAATACAGCCGCTATGAACAAAGCCAAAAGAATAAAGGGGAAGGAAAGCTGAATATCAGCGATACGCATAACAACAGCATCAATCCAGCCGCCATAATAAGCGCTGATACAGCCCAGAAAAACACCTACAACACCGGCAACAACCGTTCCCATGAAAGCAATCATTAAAGTAACGCGGCTTCCATAGATAATCCGGGATAAAATATCCCGACCAAGTTGGTCCGTGCCTAGCAAATAAGCAGAATCGCTCTTTACGCTCCAGACAGGATTCAACAGTTTCTTCATAATATTTTGTTCATAGGGATCATGGGGGCTTATGATACCGGCAGTCAGTGCCATAAGGAAAACTGCCAAGATTATAAGTGCGCCTATCAGTCCCGTCTTACTATGAATTAAACTACGTAACATAAGAATGTTCCTCCCCTTATTGCATCCTGATACGTGGATTGATGACACAATACAGTACATCAACTATAAAATTAATTAAAACAAAAGCAATGGCAAGAAGAATGACAGTTGCCTCCACCACCATAAAGTCATTGTTGGTGATAGATTGAACGATCAGACGCCCAACACCCGGCCAGGCAAAAACAGTTTCTGTAATGACAGCACCGCCAAGAAGCGCAGCGAACTGCATACCAATCATAGTTAAAACAGAGCTTAATGCATTCTTAAAAGCATGTTTCATTATTACCTTGCTTTGGAGCAAACCCTTTGCTTTGGCAACAGTAATGTATTCTTTACCCATAATTTCAATCATGCTCGACCTAAGAATACGCGTAATGGAAGCCGCCGAAAACATGCCCAAAGTAAGTGCTGGTAAAATCAGAGACGCCCAACCCTTGTTACCACCGGTTGGGAGGATATGGAGTGTAACTGAAAAAAGCAAAATAAACATAATGCCCAGCCAAAATGAAGGAATGCACTGTCCCAGCATAGCAAAAAACCGAATCACCATGTCTATCACGCTGTTACGTTTAATGGCAGATATGATACCTGCCGGAATCGCAATAACAATTGAAATAATTAAAGCTGCCACTGCCAGTTCAACCGTTGCCGGCACGCGTTCCAGAACCACCCTCATAGCCGGTTCGTTATAATAGTAGGACTGACCGAAATCACCTACAAGCGCACCTGCAAGAAAGCGAAAATATTGCTGATAGAGAGGATCATTAAAACCCATCTCTTGTCTAATCCTTTCCACCTCTACCTGCGAAGCGGATGGCGGCACCATAAGCTGCACCGGATCTCCTGATAAATGCAGCACACAAAAAACAACCAGCGTAATGCCAAAGATAACGAAAATTGACTGTAATAATCTCTTTAAAATATATGAAGTCATACGCCAACCTGCTTTCTCTACTTATAAAGGTTTATTTCAATTCGGCATTTGTAAACATCAGCATTTCGTCAACTCTTGGCTCCCAGGAAGCAATCTTATTGGTATTATAGGCATAAATCAAATATTGCTGATAAAGAAAGATTGCAGGAGCTTCATCAACGGCTTTTTGTTGGACGTCAGACCAAAGTTTTTTTGCTGCCGTAACATCTGTTTCCATTTC
>CAZCEN010000369.1:0-3049 GCA_964497205.1 uncultured Sporomusaceae bacterium | reverse complement strand
GAATATACTTCCTTCAGCAGTGTTTCTTTGCGCAAACTCGCACATTCACAGCCGCTTTTGGCGTTAAGCTTTCGGATAGTATTAATAATAATTTTGCTGATAAGCGGGGCGTCGTCAAAAAAAATATTTTGCAATTGTTGATGCGACCAATCTTTTACTACACCTTCACCATAGTTTACCACAAAGTACAGGCCGGCATAGCAAGCGCCGATTTCTCTCGCTAGATAAACTTCAGGACACATACTTTGCCCAACAATGTCAGCATGTCCCTTGAGCATAGCGATTTCGGCCGGACTTTCAAAATGGCGGCCATCAGTAACAGCATATACGCCTCTGGTAAATAAGCGTCCCTGATAATGTTCCTTAACAGTATTAATTAAAGCTTGTCTAAGTTCAGGACAAACGGCATCCCGCATTACTAACAGATACTTGCCTTCAAGGCCGACATCTTTTCTTACCGACATGTCGATATAATCATGAGGAACAATAAAATCGCGGGGATCTAACAAATGATTTATCGTTCCTACACCGCCTTCGGCAATAATCCGTTTAACACCGGTTTCCCGCATTACCCAAAAAATCTGACGGGAAGCATCAGCCCGGCTTACTCCGCTGCGCCAGCCATGCATCTTTACTGTTAACACCTGTCTATCATCAACGGTAAATAGGCGAAACGGCGGACTCATACCATAGGGAGTTTCAAACTCTAAATCATCAAGTATGAGCTTAACATCAGGATCCTCCAATCCAAACGGAAAGTTGCTTGACAATGTTCCTGAACCGCCAATTACGGCAAAATCAACTTTTAGTAAATTCATTATCAGCACCAAACACTTTCAATATAGTATAGTTAGTATCACGCTGTGCCGGTATTTTACCGGCGCCGCGGATTATTTCAACCATCTTGTTCACTGACATTTCATAGGCTGTTCCCGCCGCTCTCACCACGTTTTCCTCCAGCATAGTGCTGCCCAGGTCATTCGCACCAAAAGCCAGTGTCAGCTGGCCGGTGTTTTGCCCCTGCGTGACCCAGGAGCCTTGTATATGTTCTATGTTATCAAGATATAGTCTTGCCACAGCCAAAGTTTTTAGATAATCCCAAGTAGAGGTCTTCTCACCGCCAAGTTCTGTATTGCCCGGCTGATACGACCACATAATAAAAGCCCGAAATCCACCGGTTTTCTCTTGCAGACGGCGAACTTTGTCCATATGTTCCAGCCGTTCGGTATAGGTCTCACCCATACCAATAACCATAGTCGCGGTAGTCTTAAGTCCTATTCTATGGGCTTCTTCCATCACGGTAAGCCAGTCCCCGGCACTAATCTTCTTAGGGCTAACATGTTGCCGCACACGGTCAACCAAAATTTCGGCGCCACCACCAGGCAACGAATCAAGTCCGGCTGCCTGAAGGCGCCTTAGCGTTTCGGACACCGAAATCCCAGTCTGCTTGGCAATGAATAAAACTTCCGCAGGCGAAAAAGAATGAATGGTTATCGTAAATTTTTTCTTAATTGTCGTTAGTAAGCTTGTGTAATAATTGATATCTAAAGCGGGATTAAGACCGCCTTGCAGCATTATTTGCGTGCCGCCTGCCGCCACTGTGTCCTGTATTTTATTTAATATAACCGTTTCCGGGAGCACATAAGCATCTTTATGCCCGACTTTCCGATAAAAAGCACAGAACCGGCATTCGCTCCGGCAAACATTAGTATAGTTAATATTGCGGTCAATAATAAACGTAACAGTATTGCCAGGATGCAGCTTGCGCCGCATAGCGTCAGCCGCCTGCCCCAGTTCGATAATATCTCCGCTCGTCAGTAATTGTGTCCCCTTAGCTATGCTTAATGACCTCATTATCTCACCTCAGCAAACGCTAAATCCGGAATATCGGCAATTAACTTCAATTCGCTGGCAAGTTTGTAATACGTAAGCAAAGCCGCCTGAAAGTCAGGCTCCAGCTCATACTTTAGCAGTTTAAGATAGTCTGTTATCTGTTCTGACGTAAATGGTACTTTTGCTGTTACAGTATCCGCAGCCGCTTCAAGCCTTCCCAGTCCATACTTAAATCCACCGGTAATCTTTTTATACACCATGTGCAGTAAATCCGGGTATTTTAAAGCAAATTCCCGGTTAGCTACCCATACGGCATATACCATACCTTGTCCGGTAAGTTTTTGCCATTCCCGGCCAATATCATAATAGTAATAGCCTAAAAACCGATTATGATAGGCGTATAAGGCATCGTCACCAATAAACAAAGCGGCGTCAGACTGAGCCAAAGCTTTGCTCTGTGTAGTAGCAGTACTTGTATAATATTCAGGCGTAACTTGATAGGCCTTATTCATAATAATTTTGAGCAAAACATGCGAGGTAGCCGATTTGGATGTAAGAGCTACGCGAGCATCGTTAAGCTTGTCAATTGGCCGTTTTGAAACAAGCAAAATACTTTGTAAGTAACCGTTAGCGCTTATTGATACATCAGGTAAAACTAAAAACTTCTCACTGTGTTTGGCAAAAACAATCGATGATACCGGACTAATATCCAACTGTCCCTCTATTACCATCTTATTCAACATAGCAGGCGGACCTGTCACAATATCGAGACCCTCTCCAAATCCATGAGAAAGACCATACGCCAGCGGCAAACAATTTATGAATTCTATATGTCCTAATCGCACTTCTCCGATAGATGTCATTGACCTACTCCATGATTTATTGTAATCGGCTGATATAAGGTGTCCCGTTCTACCGGCCTCAAACCTGTTTCAGCAATAAGCGCAGCAAGTTCCTGTTTCGTGATTCCCTTCTTCGTGACGGCGCCAGCGGCATGGATAATTTTTTCTTCGACAACTGTACCGTCAAGGTCATCTACGCCAAAAGCTAAGGATAATTGCGCTACGGGAAGGGTTAACATCATCCAAAACGCTTTTATATGGTCAATATTATCAAGAATCAGCCTGGCCATCGCAATCATCTTGAGATCTTCCCATGCAGAAACCCGGCGAATATTATACTTTTTCGCCAACTCTGTGTTTTCCGGATGAAAAGG
>CAZCEN010000368.1:0-3070 GCA_964497205.1 uncultured Sporomusaceae bacterium | reverse complement strand
CATATAGAATATCATATTAATAATAAAGGAGGGCAATTTGTTGTAATTTTAGTTTGTCATAGCTAACCATGTAGCTTTGGGTTTGTATAAGTTTGAATGATTAGAGTTAAACAACGACTAATTTATATACAGCAAATTTGCTGAACCGCTATTGAAAGGGGTAATAGAAGATGGACAAATTTGTTTATTTGTTTAAAGAAGGTAAAGCTGACATGAAGGCTCTGTTAGGGGGAAAAGGTGCTAACTTGGCGGAAATGACCAATATCGGGTTGCCGGTACCTCCTGGCATGACCATTACTACTAAGGCTTGCAATGAATACTACCGTTTAGGCCGGAAACTGCCGGAAGGATTAATGGATGAGGTAAAGCGCAATTTGGCTGTTGTGGAAGAACAGGCTGGTAAAAAGTTTGGGGATGTAAAAAATCCTCTGCTGGTTTCAGTTCGTTCTGGTGCTATGTTTTCTATGCCAGGCATGATGGATACCATCTTAAACTTAGGTCTTAATGAAGAAACCGTTCAGTCGGTTGCAAGGAATACCGATAATCTCAGATTTGCCTACGATGCCTACCGCCGTTTTATCCAAATGTTCGGTGACGTTGTATTAGAAATTTCTAAGTATGAATTTGAGGATATCTTGCACAGACAGAAAGATGTTCAGGGCGTAAGATTCGACCAGGAGCTTACCTCCGAATCCTTGCGTAAAATTATTGACAATTATAAAGAACTGGTAAAAAGTAAAACAGGAAATCCGTTCCCCGAAAATCCGCTCGATCAATTAGCTATGGCTATTGAAGCGGTATTCCGTTCTTGGAATAACGATAGAGCTATTGTATACCGGAACTTAAATAAAATAGACCATGATTTGGGGACTGCAGTTAATATTCAATCCATGGTTTTCGGTAATATGGGCAATGACTCCGGTACCGGAGTGGCATTTACCCGTAATCCTTCCACAGGTGAAAATGTACTGTATGGCGAGTTTTTAACAAATGCGCAAGGCGAAGACGTAGTCGCCGGTATCCGTACTCCCCGGCCGATCGCTCAGCTTAAAGACGAGATGCCGGCGCTTTATGAAGAGTTTGTCCGGATTGCCCGGCTCCTTGAAACTCACTACAAAAATATGCAAGATATCGAGTTTACTATTGAACGCAACCGTCTGTACATTCTACAGACACGTAACGGTAAACGGACGGCACAAGCCAGTGTGCGGGTTGCCTATGAGTTAGCCCAGGAAGGGTTAATTAGCAAACAACAAGCACTGCTATTAGTTGAACCTGGCCAGCTCGATCAACTGCTGCACCGGCAGATTGATACTAGTGCAACCTTGAATGTTATTGCCAAAGGTTTGCCGGCATCACCGGGAGCCGCTTCCGGTCAAGTGGTGTTTGATGCCGACGAAGCCGAACGCCTTGGCAAGGCAGGCAAAAAGGTATTATTGGTACGCACTGAAACAACTCCTGATGATATCCATGGTATCGTTGTGGCACAGGGAATTCTAACCAGCAGAGGCGGTATGACCAGCCATGCTGCTGTAGTTGCCCGGGGAATGGGTAAGCCTTGCGTATGTGGCTGTGAAGCTGTCCAGATTGATTATGCAAAAGCAGAGTTCAGTATCGGCGACACAATAATCAAAAAAGGTGAGTTGCTGTCTATTGATGGTGGAACAGGACGTGTCGTTTTAGGTGAAGTACCGATGAAGGATCCCGAAATCTCAAAAGAATATAAAGCGCTGTTAGAATGGGCTGACGAAGCTAAACGGTTAATAGTCAGGGCTAATGCAGATACTCCGGAAGACGCATTGAAAGCTCGTGAATTTGGCGCAAAGGGTATTGGTCTGACCAGAACTGAGCATATGTTTATGGACCAAGATCGCTTACCTTATGTGCAGCAGATGATTCTGGCTGAATCGCTGGAAGCACGCAAGCAAGCTCTTGCTCATCTTTTGCCTATGCAGCAAGGCGATTTTTATGGCATTCTAAAAGCTATGGAAGGCTATCCAGTTTGTATTCGTCTATTAGATCCTCCGTTGCACGAGTTTTTACCTAGTCAGGAGGAACTGGTAGTAGAAACAACAAAATTAAAAATAACCGGAGAAAATCCTGCCCGCCTTGAGGAAAAACTTCAGCTATTGAAGAAAGTTCGCGCATTGCATGAATTTAACCCCATGCTGGGACACCGGGGCTGCCGTTTAGGTATTTCCTTCCCTGAAGTATATGAAATGCAAATTAGGGCTATTTTTAACGCGTCAGCACAATTGACCAAGGAAGGTTATAAGGTATTACCTGAAGTAGAAATTCCTCTTACAATAGATGTAAATGAAATGAAAATCTTCAGACCTAAAATAGATGCAATTGCTGAAGAAGTTATGGCTGCTGCCGGCGTCAAATTCCATTATTCTGCAGGTACTATGATTGAGCTGCCCCGAGCGGCCATGATGGCAGACGAACTTGCTGAATACATTGATTTCTTTACTTTTGGAACCAACGATTTGACACAAACTACGTTCGGCTTTAGTCGCGATGATGCCGAAGGTAAGTTCCTTGCCGATTATCTTGACAACAAAATTCTTAAGGATAATCCGTTCGTTGTGCTGGATCGCAAAGGCGTAGGCAAGCTGATGCGTATGGCCGTCCAAGGTGGACGCCAAACCAAACCGGGAATGGAAATCGGAATTTGTGGTGAGCATGGTGGCGAGCCTAATTCGATTGCCTTCTGCCACGAAATTGGTTTAGACTTTGTAAGCTGTTCACCATACCGGGTGCCGCTTGCAAGATTAGCCGCTGCCCAAGCTGCCATTAGTGACAGTGAAATTATTGGAACCCGCTAGTTAAATAAGGGGAATTTAGTTGTTATGCCTCCAGGCATATGCATATGTTCTGGAGGCATAAATTTTCCTCATTTTACAAAGAATAAGCTTATTGACATACGATGAAATTGTATGCTAATATATAAAAGTCGCTGTGAGACACGACAAAATATACCAAAAGAACTACCAAAAATTATATTACAAGATTATGTTGACACGGTGAAACAAACGTGATAACATAAGTAACTGTCGCCGCTGAAAAC
>CAZCEN010000367.1:1031-3080 GCA_964497205.1 uncultured Sporomusaceae bacterium | reverse complement strand
TAAATTATTCTAAAGGTAATGAACGATGAGCAAGACCTACAGCGACTTCATTTAGATTTAATACGCCTACTCCAAAATAGACAGCCACACAAATATGTTCGCCATGACGAGCAATGCCAATCTTACCGCCAACGTTAAGTCCTAATGCTTTTGGTACGATTTGCTCTAAAGCGGCGTGTACAGCTCCAGCAACCGCACCTTCACCAATGTGATTGGAAGGCACTAGGTTTTGACGTTGGGCTGCTACAACAGCCCGTTCAATTATTTTCTTTACGGAAGTAATAAATTCTCCGCCAAAATCAACAGCTACTGTTTGGATGTTCTGCTTTGCAAAGATGTGGCGGGTATCCTGTTCTTCCTGTCTGGATTCACTGATTGCCATTCGCAAAGCGGCCCGTCCGACTGCTATACTGGTTATTTCACTCATTATCAAAGTCTCCCTATGATTGTATTGCCATTTGAGTTGAATCTTCAGATATAAATTATACAATATAATGGTAATCAACGACCTAAATAATGTCAATGGTGATATATGTAATCTGATTTCCAGAAAATGAAATTTTTTGCAGGAATTTGATTTACTATGTTGAAATATACTGGAAAAGTATTTGGGTGGGATAGACCAATGGGAATTCTGCAAAAGAAGCTTATGATTATTGTTGGGTTGGCCTGTGGAATATTAGCCTATAGCTTTTATAGTTTTATTCAAAAAAGTTCGGACCCCCAAGAGGTGAACACCGTAAATTCTCCTGCCGATGCACCATTGGCAGGCAGCACGGCAAATGCTGGTGCAGAAGTTGTTGTTTATGTTAGTGGTGGAGTTAATAAGCCGGGTGTATATAAGCTGATACAAGGTAGCCGGGTAGTTGATGCAGTTACTTTAGCCGGCGGTTTTGCTCCAGGGGCAGACGCAGCAAAAATTAATTTGGCTTTACTTACTAAAGATGAAATGCATATTAATGTTCCTTATGCGGCAGTACCTGCCGCTACTACTGCAAATTCGGCGAGCAACTCTAGCCATAGCGGCAGCCAAAATGATAAAATAAGTATAAACATGGGCTCAAAGGCCGATTTGGATAAGCTACCGGGTATTGGACCGTCATTAGCTGAACGAATTATCGAATACCGGACAAACAACGGATTGTTTAAAGATATCTCCGAAGTAAAAAAGGTTCCGGGGATTGGTGAATCAAAGTATAACCAATTCAAAGATAAAATATCGTTATAGCGATGGGTAATTTGAATAATATTATTGTTTATGCCAGTGTTGCCTTTGCGGCCGGTATTTGGCAAGCGGAACAATATAATTGGTATATTCCCACGCTTATTATTTTAGCTGTCATACTGGGAGCAGTTGCACTCTGGCGTATTAGCAATAATTTCCAATATAGTTTTTGGCCGATTGTCGGCCTGTTTTTTATTGCAGGAATGATTTATTATAGTCAAGATAGTATAATTCAACCTGACGATATCAGTAATTACGTGGGAAAGACAGTGACAGTAGAGGGCATAGTGAATGCTGTTCCCGAAATTATGGAACCGGACGGGGAAAATAAGCGGGTAAGATATGTAATCAGAGTCGAAAAAATTAAGCAAGAACGAACAAAGGAGTTTATCAAGGGCAGCGGCCGTCTACGGTTAAGTATCCAATATAAAAGCGACAACTGTAAAATCGCTGCTTATGGTGAAAACCTAGTAGTTCATGGAAAAGTTCTGGAGTTGCATGGTTATAACAACCCAGGGCAGATAGATATGACAACGTCTCTTAGACGCGAGAAAATTACTGCCAGGATGGCGGTTCAAGAGCAGGATAGTACAGTTATCAGCTTGCTTAAAGGCGTTTCTTGGCAGGAAACGCTTGCCAACTGGCGCGAGGAAATTGTTAAAGCATTTCAGAGAGTAATGCCCTTAAATGATGCTGGGATTATAACGGCCTTACTTTTTGGCGGTTATCAAAACATAAATAAAAGTGTAGTTAATGATTTCGCTGCAACTGGCTTAATCCACATTTTATCAGTATCGGGAGCCCACATCGCACTTATGGCAGGC
>CAZCEN010000367.1:0-1021 GCA_964497205.1 uncultured Sporomusaceae bacterium | reverse complement strand
ACGATGGATATGCGGACGTTTGCGTTTGAGTTCTTTAGCAACCGCAAGCTTAGCGGCGCTCTTGATTACCCTGTACGCTGTTATGAGCGGTCTCACTCCACCGGTAATTCGTTCAGCAATTATGGGGCTGATCAGTCTGCTGGCAGTAGTATTCGAAAGGGAGAACTATGCTCCGGCAGCCTTATCCATAACAGCTTTGGGTATGCTTATTTATCAGCCCTTGCTGCTGTTTGATATTAGTTTTCAATTATCGTTTGGCGCTACTGCCGGGCTGGTATTTTTATATCGTCCAACAGCAGAATATTTGTCTAGATTACCTGATTGGTTGGCTGGACCATTAGCTGTTACTTTAAGTGCTCAAATAGGGGTAATACCACTCATTGCATGGTATTTTAACAGTTTCTCTTTGATTAGTTTTGTGGCAAACATACTTGTTTTACCTATCGTTGAACTAGTGATATTGCTTGGTTTGGCCGGTGTAATTATTTATATGGCAATTCCTGTCGCTGGCAACATTATCTTTGTTGCTAGCAGCCTTTTAATAGGCTTTATCATTATGTTTACAAGATTTTTAGCTGAAGTACCTTATAGTTCAATTTATATACCGACAATAGGGTTAGGCGCAAGTATCGTTTTCTATCTTTTAGTAGCTTGGATATACGGCTGGAGGCCAGTTTCGGTGCCGGGATCGAAACAACTGTTTGTAAAGTGGCCAAAAATCTGTATGCTTATAATAGTAATACTGGCTGGGGTGTTTGTCTTTTACAGAGGGTGTCCTCAACCGCTGACAGTACATTTTATTGATGTTGGACAGGGAGATGCTTCATTAATTATTACCCCATATGGCAGGGCAATTTTAGTAGATACTGGCGGCAGTTTTAGTGGTTCCAATTTTGATATTGGTGAGAGGGTAGTTGTTCCTTATATCAAACATTACGGTGTGACAACAATTGATTATCTGATCTTGACCCATGGCCACCAGGATCATGCGGGAGGCGCGGCAGGTGTTGCGAGTAAAGTT
>CAZCEN010000366.1:0-3104 GCA_964497205.1 uncultured Sporomusaceae bacterium | reverse complement strand
TGCCCTTGTCTCCTATATC
The DNA here is from genome assembly GCA_964497205.1 of uncultured Sporomusaceae bacterium. Classification (GTDB taxonomy): domain Bacteria; phylum Bacillota; class Negativicutes; order Sporomusales; family Sporomusaceae; genus Sporomusa. Next base: position 3,085 of record CAZCEN010000366.1, on the reverse strand, counting down.
ACCGGTGTACTGGTCCAAATCCCGTTTTTGGCTACAGCCATGTACACAGGTCCGATTACCAAGATGTTAGGTGGTACTGATATTTCCTGGATTGTTGGCTTACTTGTTACTGCCGCCCTTTATTATCCTTGGGCAAAACGGTGTAACGTAGCTCCTGATGATATGATTTATCCTGAAGAATGTGTTGCAGCTACAATCGAGAAGGAATAGTTAATACTAGTTATAACGAGCCAGCATTTCATTTTATGCTGGCTCGTTTTTTGTAACAAATACAAGGTGCTGTCTCAAAGCGGATCAAACCTGCTTTAGAGACAGCACTTGTATAATGGGGGGGAGCAGAATTACATTCAGCCGTTGTTTACTGCTAGCTGTAGTTTGCCTCCGGCTGCGCTTATCCTGACTTTGCTGCCTTCCGGTACTTCGCCGCGGATAATCATTTTGCTGAGTTCTGTTTCTACCAGACGGCTGATAAGGCGTTTGAGTGGTCTTGCCCCAAATTGTGGATCATAGCCTTCCTGGGCAAGCAGGTCGAGGGCTTTGCCATCCCATTCCAGGCCGATTGCAAGTTGTTTTTGCAGGCGTTTATTTAAGTTTTCCAGCATTATGGCAGCAATGGCGCCTACTTGCTTGGCGGTAAGCGCATTGAATACGATAATGTCATCAATACGATTCAAAAACTCGGGGCGGAAATGCAGTTTCAAGAGCTCCAGCACCCGTTCACTGGCAACAGAAAATTCGTTATTCAGAATTTCGTGGGAGCCAAGATTGGAGGTCATAATAATGACAGTGTTTTTAAAATCTACAGTACGGCCTTTGCTGTCTGTTAGGCGCCCGTCATCAAGAATTTGCAGCAGCACGTTAAATACGTCGTTATGGGCTTTCTCTACCTCATCCAGCAGAATAACGCTATAGGGGCGGCGACGGACGGCTTCCGTTAGTTGACCGCCTTCCTCATAGCCGACATAGCCGGGGGGGGCGCCGATAAGACGAGCCACCGCGTGTTTTTCCATGTACTCGCTCATATCCAGCCTAATCATGCTGCGTTCGTCATCAAACAGTACTTCTGCCAGGGTCTTAGCCAGTTCAGTTTTCCCTACCCCTGTAGGACCCAGGAAGATGAAGGAGCCAATAGGGCGGTTGGGGTCTTTAATGCCGGCACGGGTCCGGATTATGGCTTCACTGATGGCGGTGACGGCGGCATCTTGCCCAATTACCCTCTGGTGCAGGATGGATTCTAAATTCACTAGTTTTTCCCGTTCACCGGTCATAAGTTTAGTGACAGGAACGCCTGTCCAGCGGCTGACTACTTTGGCAATATCGTCCTCATCCACTTCTTCTTTTAGCATAGTTTTGTGAGAGCGGTTATAGGTTAGTTGTTCTTCTTCTGTCTTGAGCTTTTTCTCTAACTCGGGCAAGCGGCCATACTTAAGCTCAGCCAGCCGGTTCAAGTCATAAGCCCGTTCGGCTGCCTCCATCTGGGTGCGGGTGGCTTCAATTTCTTCCTTAAGGTTCCGCAGGCGGACAATTGCTTGTTTTTCCAACTGCCATTGCGCTTTTAACGCATCAGCCTGTTCTTTAAGCCCGGCAAGCTCCTGACGTATACGCTCAAGACGGTCTTTGGAAGCCAGGTCTGTTTCTTTTTTAAGGGCTTGTTCCTCAATTTCCAGCTGCATGATGCGGCGGAGTGCTTCATCAAGCTCGCTGGGCATGGAGTCTATTTCGGTACGCAGCTTGGCTGCGGCTTCATCGACCAAATCAATGGCTTTATCCGGCAGAAACCGGTCGGAAATATAGCGGTCTGACAAAACGGCTGCAGCTACCAGGGCGGCGTCTTTTATTTTTACACCATGGTGTACTTCGTAACGTTCCCTTAGGCCGCGTAATATGGAAATTGTGTCTTCTGTGTTAGGTTGGTTAACCATAACCGGCTGAAACCGGCGTTCTAAGGCAGTATCTTTTTCGATGTGTTTGCGGTATTCGTTTAGTGTAGTTGCGCCAACGCACCTGAGTTCACCTCGTGCCAGCATAGGTTTCAATATATTTCCGGCATCCATAGCGCCTTCGGCCGCTCCTGCGCCGACTACAGTATGCAATTCGTCAATAAAGAGAACAATTTTTCCTTCGGATTTGGCAATCTCGGATAACACTGTTTTTAGGCGTTCTTCAAATTCGCCGCGAAATTTGGCGCCAGCCACCATAGCGCCGAGGTCGAGGGAATAGACCGTTTTGTTTTTCAGATTTTCCGGTACGTCGCCGGCAATAATACGTCTGGCCAGTCCCTCCACAATTGCTGTCTTGCCGACACCAGGTTCACCGATAAGTACCGGATTATTCTTTGTACGGCGGGACAGGATTTCAACGACCCGGCGGATTTCTTCGTCCCGGCCGATAACCGGGTCAAGTTTTCCCTGACGAGCCAATTCGGTTAGGTCACGGCCATATTTGTTAAGGGCCTGTAGATTCTCGTCCGGATTATCGCTTGTAATTGTCTGGCCGCGACGGAACTCGGAAATCGCCTCTTGAATCCGGCTTTTGGTCAGGCCGAAATCACGGCAGGCAGCTACCAGGTCGCTGTCACCGTCTTCGGCAATTGCCATAAGTAAGTGTTCAACACTGATATATTCGTCTTTCATGGTATTAGCGTGTTTTTCAGCTAAGGCTAATACCCGCATCATAGCAGTGTTCATTCTGAGACCGCTGTCTTGGCCGCGCACAGAGGGCAGAGCTTTTACCAGCTGTTCCAGTTTTGCTGTCAGCAGACGGACATCTACCTGCAGCTTGGACAAGAGAAAGGCCATAATTCCCTCGGCATCTTTAACAAGTGCCAAGGCTAAATGTTTGGCAGTTAATTCTTGATTGTAATTGAGGGCGGCTAATTGCTGCGCAGTCTGCAAAGCAGCTAGGACTTTTTGTGTATATTTTTCATTATGCATGATGGATACCTCCTAAAATATGAAAGATACTGGGGATATAATATGTTGATTTTTATAATTTAATAGTAGCAGAAAGCGGTAATTTAATGGAGTCTGATAAATGCCAGCTTAAGCCTATTTTTCGCCAAGTAGCCCAGTTTTAGTAAAAGGAG
>CAZCEN010000365.1:0-3132 GCA_964497205.1 uncultured Sporomusaceae bacterium | reverse complement strand
CTTATTTTATTCACTTAGCAACACTGACCTTAGTCATTGTTTTGGCAAGAGTAAGAAGTTCTTCTTCCGACGCTGAACCTTCCAGGGTAACTTCAGAATCCTCAACCGTAACGGTCACTTTATTGCGGTTAGGTGGCTTTATGTCGCTGGATTCATTAGCCGCCTTGGCAGATGCTTTGAACTGAGTTGCACCCTGCTTGGGCATGGCGGCACGGGCAAAAGTCTGCCGTTTTGGGGCCTGAGTGATAATAATTTCATCAGGAGCCCCCTGATGGTAGACTTGCCGGATAATTTTACTAGCAGCATCAATAGTAACAACATCGGCCTTACGGTCACGAAGTGCCAGCATTGTACTACTGTCGGCCGGAACAGTAGATGGCGGCGGCACAAGTGCTACAAGCGGTTCCTTGCTTGGAACACCGGTTTCAGGCTGAACTGTGTTATTAACTATTGCCTGTTCCTCCTTGACAGACGGTGCCTGGACTTCGGCTTTTTCCTGAGGTGTAATTAAGTCTGGCGGGGTTTTAGCTATCATCGGCGGCTGCGGCGCTTCTGTAACAGGAGCCGGTACAGGCTCAGGTGTTTTAGCCAATTGCTGTTCCTGAGTACCAGGATGAAAAACATTGAGAAATAAAAACAGCAATACTGCAGCAGCAGCTCCTGACAAACCCGCGAATCCCCAGGTCAGGCGTTTCTTTTTCTTGTTGTGATTTATATTAGCGGCTGCCTGGGTCACAATATCGTCGAGAATTGCCCGGGGCGGTATAATCTGCGGCTGAGCGGCATTTTTTACTATATTTGCCGTACGAATAAGTTCGGCTAATTCCGCCTCCTGACTTTTTTCCGGCTGCGCGCCTTTATTAAGAGCATCAATAGCATCCGACAACGCTTCCGCTTGTCTTTTTTCTATATTGCTATTATCCTGCACCTGCTTCACCTCCTGTGATGCCGTTTTCCTCAAACAAATCTTTCAATTTTTTTAAAGCCCGCTGCTGCAGCATTTTAACGGCTGCGCCGCTTTTACCCATTATGCGGGCGGTATCGGCAACCGCCAACCCTTGAATTATACGCAGTTCCACAACTTGCCGCTGTTCTTCAGGCAGCAGTGCCAATATTTTAGTAACCTCTTCCCGCCGTTCGGCATGAACAACCGCTTGGTCGGGACTGATACTTTTATCAACAATAGGCTCTGAATACTCGGTAATATCCACGACTTGCGGTGCGCGGCCGCGTTTACGATAATAGTCAATAATCAGATTAAGGGCGATTCGTGATAAATAAGTTTTAAATGTGGCATTGGTTTCTTTATATCTAGGCAGTGCGGCCAGCGCTTTCACAAATGTGTCCTGGGCAATTTCCTGCGCATCGTCCGGATTGCCGGTTTTCGCTAATGCCAGTCGGTAGATGTACGCCCAATGGCTTGTAACTAATTCATTAAGCGCTTCCCGGTCCCCCTCCTTGGCTTTCGCAATTATACGGTTTTCGTCTTGAGGCAATCCTGTCACCACACTTTATCTGTACACAATATTTAACGTTACTGCCGTAAATAAGTAACGCTATTATCAGCACTTACTAGTATTTTTCAAATGGTTGAAAAAAATCCCTTACACCAAAACGAAATTGATCACTACCGCACCAAAAACTCTCCTAAAGTGAATGGCAGTTGTTCCAGTTGCGCTTTTACCTCATCCACGCTTTCAGCAAATCCATCTGCTGCTTCTTGGTCGGCAAACCGCACTTTGACATCAAGATTCTCGCCGTCATACAAATGAAACGCCGTTTCCACTATGCCGATATTCTCAGTTTCCAGACAAATCCTAAGCCAAGTCTCGGTAACATGCTGTCCGGGATTTTTTTTATCTTCTTCTTGTTGATGATATACGTGAATATGCGCAGGATAAACAGTTTGCCCGTCGCCGAATGATAAGGGCAGCGTAAAAGACAAAATGCTTTGGCTATCCTGGCGTTCCGCCACCATACCGCCCGGTTTGGGCATGGTATCAGCCAACTCGCGAACTACCCTGGCCACCAATTTAACATCTTCATGATTTTTGTTTTGCAACAGATTAATAACTTCGGCTAACGCCTGCTCCTGCTGGTCACCTTGCTGCCGTCCTGCCCGTGGCAGCGAGGCAGCCTCTGTTAGCACGGTGGCGAGTAAAATAATTTTCTCGGACGCCGGTTGCTGTGCTGAAATAAACCTAGCCAAGGGTTCCGGTAAATTGGCAGTTGCCTTGGGATTTGGCTGCTGCCGCAAGATTGTCTGAATAATCTCTTTGATCTCGGGCGGCAAACTTTTGACTAAATCAGGCCTGCTGGCCATAGTTTTCAACAGCATTGTGCGATCCTGCTCGCTAATCATAGCATGGCTTGGCCTCACGGCAGATTCAGACTGGTTTGGGTTTTGAGGCTTGGCAGATAAGCCTTCCTGCTGTTGCTTATCTACCGCAGCTTTAGCGGCAACCTGCTCTTTCCCCTCCATCCCGGCAGCCGGCGGTTGCTGCCCGGCAGCTTGTTTAGTCTCTGATTGATTAATTGCTTTATTATTGGCAGATCCAGCAGTATTGGTTTCCTGCTGTCCTCCTTCTGCCACTAACTGCTTAGATGCCGCCTGAGCAGTGGGGCTTTCGTTTGTGCCAGCCTCCGCCTGTGGCGCTGCAGCCGGCATACCTTTCTGTCCGACATTCTGCCCTGGCTGAGACGCTGCCTCCGGCATATCCGGTTCGCCCTGAGGTGACTGCCCTGGCTGAGGCGCCTGGGCATCCTCCGGCACAATCGCCGGTTGACCGGTCTTAGCGGCACCGGGTACATCCCGGACTTCCGGAGCCGACGCAGTTGGCCGGGAGGCTGACTGTACCAATTCCTGCAAGATTTTAACCGCAGTTTTTAGCTCCTCAGGCTGGCTATTGCGCCAGATATCAATAAGGTCTTTGGGAATCTGCTGTTTACCCGCTGTCATTACGGTACTTTGTTTATCCTTTGTAGGTAAACCTGCTGCTTCTTCTAACAGAGACGCCAGTAGATCCAATTTTTCAGCTGTTGCCTTGGGTGATTTCAATAACTCAGCCAAACCGGCAGGCAACGCAACTTGCGTCTCCTGCGCCTGAGTAAAAATCATTTTAACCATTTCTT
>CAZCEN010000364.1:0-3141 GCA_964497205.1 uncultured Sporomusaceae bacterium | reverse complement strand
AATCGGTCCTCTAATCACCTATTTAATATCTTTTAAAGGGACGTCAAACAGGAAAAAGACTACAGTGAGTCCGGAAAATAAAATACATAATGCCAGTAATGGATGCTTTTGATGTAAGCGAAAGGTGGGAAACATGATTAGATAAAGAATGAAGGACCAAAATAATGTCCATCCGTTTAAATGAAGAAAGTTACCTGTTGTCGTGCCAATCCACTCCAGGAAGGTGTAGAGGCATGTCCAAAACAATATGTACACGAACTGGGCAGCTAGTGCTTTAGGATAGTTGGATAGATAAAGAATAACGCCGCAAGGATACATAATAGCAACGACAAATAGCTCATGAAATAAGTGCGGTATCCCTGGCATAGAATAAAGCCACAAAGGATGCTCATGAAACAAGGCGAAAGCTAAAATGTCACCAAACCAATAAAATAATATTGTTGGATAATATAGTTTCCAATTTCTCCAATCACCCCACTTGTAGGTAGCGAAGATATATGTAAGGGCAAAAGTCAAATTTAGTAGCATTTCTCCACCTGTTCCGTCGTGTAATCGAACTGGAGTAAGTCCAGTAGCCGAATCCTTCATATGTAAGATGTACACTCACGATAGTCCTTATGTACGTTTTTATCCTCTTGTTTCATAAGTGAGAGATCGCGATAGTATATATTACTTCTCTTTCTACCAAAAATGATGACGATAGATTGACAAAACAGCATATGTTTCATAAAATGTAAAAGAAATCCATGTAAAAGGAGGCCAAGAGTGATGAAAATTGTTTTTGAGTATAGTATGCTGCAGGACGTTAAATCACCTGTTCGCGCAAGCGTTTTGGACAAAAATTGGATTAGTATGTCCTTTTTTAAGCAAACAGCATATCGAAAACAGCGCCGGAAGCTCTTGGCTGCAAATAGAGAAGGATAATTCTTTTTTATTAAATTACTGCAAAAAGACGCCGGTTTATTCGGCGTCTTTTTTACTTTTACAGGAGGAAAATATATGCGAGAAATCATTAGCTACCAACAAATCGGGAAACTAGCTTTTCCTGTTATTATTGCCCAGTCAGTTGTATTAATTAATGGTATGACTGACCTTGTGTTCATCAGCCCCTATGGTACGGAGGCTATTGCTGCTATAGCAATTGCTAACGCCTTATGTGCAACCGTATTTAATTTTTTAGAAGGTTTTAGACTTGGTACGACTGTCTTGATCTCCCCGGCTGCGGCTGCAGACGATAGGCCGAAGGCAACCGGTGTGGTGAATACCGGGCTATTTTTAGCTGGCATTATCGGTATTGTACTCCTTGTTTTTGCCCCGCATATCAGCGAACTTGTTTATGATATCGCCGGTAACGAGCAGCTCAAGTATTACGGTTCGGATTATCTCAAAGTTTGGCTTTGGACAATACCATTCATATTATTCTCTTATGTATTTATAGGATTGTTTAGAGGACTCAGAGACACGGCGACACCTCTATATAGCAGCGTCGTAGTTTGTCTCTTAAATATCTTCTTTGATTATTTATTTGTTTGGGGAGGGTTCGGCTTTCCGAGCATGGGAGTAAAAGGAGCGGCTTGGGGAACTATGTTTGCCAATGTTGCAGGATTATTGATCATTGCCTATCTGGTGTTAAAAAAATCATTTACCAGCAAATACATTCAATTGAATCAACCGTTTTTTAGATACGTTCGAGAGTATATTACTCTTGCTGTAGATGTGGGGCTTAATACTGGTTTTACACTGCTGGCACTGCTGTTTTTCATCTATATAATAAAACCTCTGGGGTCAGCTGCGTTAGCAGTACATCAAATTACTTTGCAAGTTTTTAATTTTGCTTATCTTCCTGCAATCGGCTTTTTAATCACCGCATCCATTATTGTGCCGAGGGTATTGGAGAATCATCAGGATTCCTTGCTTATCCCTACGGTTAAGCGGATAAGCAAGATGAGTTTCGGCATTGTGTTAGTTACAAGCGGCTTACTTTTTACCTTCGCCTCATGGGTTAGTGGTTTTTTTAGTCCTAACGATAGGATGGTAGCAGAACAAGCAGCGCATACGCTAAGACTGGTTTGCCTAGGTCAATTATTTTCCTCTGTTTATATGGTTTTACGAGGAGTATTAACCGGCTGTAAAGATACTCGCTTTATTGTATATGAAGGTATGGTGTCAGGGTATTTGATATTCTTGCCTCTTGCTTATCTTTTGGCTGTACAATCTGGCTATGGGATATATGGTGGTTATATAGCTTTCCTACTATGGTGTATTACTGACTGTTTGGCGCTTGCCGGCAGATTTTATCTCTTATACGTTAAAAAATCATTATAAGTTAGGTAATATTTCTAATTGGTCAGGTGACGGTCCTGAAGCTCATCGAGTCAAGGATTCCTTTATAATTAAAGCTGGATTTTATTACTGAAATCAGGAAATGGCTAATTGTCTGTTTGATAGGCAAATAGCCATTTCCCGTTAACGCTATTTTAGAGATCGCATTATTGGAACTACGAAAAATGTTTTTACGGTATTTGATGGGTTCGGATAAAAGGGGTGTGCTTAATGCTATTATATGTATAGTGATATACAAACTACAGCAGGCTAGAGCTAGGATAATTCGAGGAAAAATGAGGTTTGAAATAGTATGGATTTTCAAATTATCGAAAAGTATTCTTTAAGTAGAGAAATAGCAAAAGCATTAGAGGACTTGGGGTACGAGGAACTCACTGAAGTTCAGGAAGTGGTGATACCTTTAGTTCTTGCAGAGAAGGATATCATAGTGAGATCTAAAACGGGTAGTGGTAAGACAGCGGCTTTTGCCATCCCAATTTGTGAGAAAATAGAAGTTGAGCAAAAAAATCCTCAGGTATTGGTTTTAACGCCAACTAGAGAATTGGCAGTGCAGTTAAAACAGGACATTTCCAATATAGGAAGATTTAAAAGAATAAGATGCACTGTTGTTTTTGGCAGACAACCGATGGAAATACAGAGAAGAGAATTAAAGCAACGAGTGCATGTTATTGTCGGTACGCCGGGGAGAACCTTAGACCATATTGACAGAGGCAACATTAATCTGGACGAAGTGCAGTATCTGATTATTGATGAGGCAGACAAAATGTTGGATATGGGATTTATCGAACAGGTGGAAGC
>CAZCEN010000363.1:0-3146 GCA_964497205.1 uncultured Sporomusaceae bacterium | reverse complement strand
TTTACTTCTAGTAATTTGGCTACATCTTCAAAGCTGAACCGCTCAATTATAAACTTTTCAATCATGGCATCCCGTTCAAAATCCCACAGCATTTTTTCGATATGTCCGATATATTCACTGTGACACATCGCAATGCATAAAATCTTGACTCCATGAACACGCAACACTTGATGTAATACTGCCAGACTCTGGCCATCCAGCCAATGAATATCATCAAAGACAATGATAAGCCGCCGCTGCTTGGCTAGTCGGCCTAAGACCCCGCACATAATTTCCTCGACCATAGTCGGGTTAAATTCATAGGCCACCATAACCGATTCCTGCTCGGCAGGAACTTCACTTGTTTCCAGTGCCGGAAAGATATACGACATAACTTTATGCCATAATGGAGGAATCGTAATCTTCTCTTGTGCTAACAGGTTCATTACCTGTAAAAAAATACTGCTCCAGGCTTTATAGGCATAACCGGATTCGGCTTGATAACACTGTGTTCTCAAAATACTATAATTTTCTTCCGGCAGGTTTTCAAACAAATGTTCAACAATCGCTGTTTTGCCAACCCCTTGTTCTCCTTGCAACAAAATCATTTGATGATTATGGCGCTTTAAGCAGAAGTAATCAACAGCGGTACGCAGCACCTGCAATTCTTTGTATCTGCCAAAAAACCAGTTGTCCTTGGAAGTATCGGGAGTTACTGTTTTAGCCGTTCTTTTTTCTCTCACTCGTTTGTATATTTCCTGGGTTTTACTACTGGGTGACAAGTTTAAATCTTTCGTTAATTTTTTTTCGAGTTCATGGTAAATTTCAATTACTTTATAAAAGGCTTCTTCCCGTTCGTAAATTTTCATTAGTAAACGGTAAGCACCCTCGTTATATTCGTCAAGTTTGATTAACTGCTTAATATTTGTTTTAGCAGCAGTATAACTTTTGTCGTTAATAAGTTTAATAATGTTTTTGGTAAGCCGGGTTTTCACTTTTTCTTTAAACTGTTCCCGTTCTTCGATAACCCATTCATCAAAGGCATCTGTATTTTTGCAGTAAAATCCGTCTAAAAAATCTCCGTGACATCTATCCAGGAAATCTTGTATCTCCAGTGTATTGAATAATTCTACATCCGTTCTGTCAATAAGGCTGGGATTTATGGCAATCGTCGTCCGCGTTGGTGTAATAAACAAATCAGTCGATAGAGTCTTCTTAATTAAATAGATAGTATTACGCAGATTTTTTTTGGCAATAACATCATCCATATCGCCCCAGAATACTGTTGCTAGTTTTTCCCGGGTGGCTTCGCCAACAACCAAAAGATAATATAGCATGGCTTCCATCTTAGCGAAGGGAAAATTTATTTTTTGATCATTCCAATAAATAGCCGGAGTACCGAACATGATCACTCGTAATTTGTCCATAAACTCAACTCCATAAAAATGATCGATCTTTATTTTATCCTATGAAAATGTCATTTTACTTATCTAAGGGGGAATTGGCTTTCAGCCGTAAACAGGTTCAATAGAAACCATGTTATCCTTTTCATAATACCACTTTTTTAGACAAAAAAGTATAAAATAAAATATGTTAATCATCTTATGGTTAAGTGTAAGTGTTACAATAAAGCATTGGCTTGAGTTTTGCCTAATAAAAATCTTTAACGTCAATAAAAAACAGGTTGGATATGTCCAGTCCGTTTTTTATTAACAACAATCGACGTTTTTTAGACAGTTTTGGATTATACTTAGTTCATAAAAAAACAAATACGTTAAGATATTGGTTTTGTTATGCTTACTAAAGGAGGGATTTTGCAAAAAAAGAATTCATTATTTTCATAAAATAGTACCAAGTTATGCTCAAAATGATTGCAATATTATGAAAAAGGAGTGAAAATGGTGGCACAAGAAAATGAAGGTTTAATTGAAACACGTTCTATTGATATGGTTCCTGACCATGAAAGACATGGCACTCCATTCAGTCAGTTCACACTCTGGTTTGGAGCAAATATTCAAATTACGGCAGTTGTGGATGGCGCTTTGGCTGTAGTCTTTGGTGCCGACGCTCTGTGGGCTTTTGTCGGCTTACTTGTCGGCAATATTTTTGGTGGTGCGGTTATGGCTCTCCACTCTGCGCAAGGACCGCGTTTGGGCTTGCCGCAAATGATTTCCAGTCGTGCTCAATTTGGCGTCCTCGGTGCAATCTTACCTCTTATCTTAGCCGTAGTTATGTATCTTGGTTTTGCTACCACCAGTACAGTTCTTTCCGGACAGGCTATAAACCTCATTATCGGTGTTCAAAATCCGATTGTGGGTATCGTTATCTTTGGAAGCATTACCTTACTGATATCACTTCTGGGGTACAAATATATTCATGCTCTGGGTAGACTTGCTACCATCACCGGGATTATCGGTTTTACCTATCTTATGATTATGGCATTTATAAAATTTCCTGTTGCGTCCTTATTTGGCGTAAAACCTTTCGAATTGACTACCTTTCTCTTAGCCGTTGCTCTTTCGGCAGGCTGGCAGCTCACTTTCGGACCTTATGTCGCAGACTACAGCCGTTATTTGCCGCGCAACACCTCCCAGTCGGCCACGTTCTGGAATACATTTTTGGGAAGCGTTATCGGCACCCAATGGGCCATGACACTTGGCGTCATTATTACGGCAGCCAGTTTTGCTGGATATGGCGGAAGCTTCCTAAAAAATCAGGTAGGCTATTTGGGTGAACTGGCAGGAGGCGGAATTATTGCTATCTTGATCTACCTGGCTATCATCACCAGCAAACTAACAGTCAATACGCTTAATGCCTACGGTTCTTTCATGTCAATGTTGACAATCACTACAGCTCTTAGTGGTAAAAATACTGCATCGAAAACCCAGCGTACTCTTTTTATAATAGCCATGCTCACAGCTACGGTCTGTATTGCTATCTTTGCTAGCAAAGATTTACTTAATCTCTTTAAAAACTTCGTCTTGCTTATACTGTCGGTGTTTACACCGTGGAGTTCTGTTAATCTTATTGACTATTATTGGATTTCAAAAGAAAAAATTGATATTCCTGCTTTATATGATCCAGACGGTCGCTATGGGAGATGGAACACACCTGCCCTTGTCTCCTATATCACCGGTGTACTGGTCCAAATCCCGTTTTTGGCTACA